>NZ_CP023270.1:5108041-5416083 GCF_002966795.1 Achromobacter spanius | reverse complement strand
GATGCCCGCCTGTTTCTTGACGGTCTTGTCGGTGCGAACCAGCATGAACATATGCGTCGCGTCCTGCGCCAGCGTCGACCAGGTCTTCTGGCCCGTGACGACCAGCTCATCGCCGTCGATCACCGCCTCGCAGCGCAACGCGGCCAGATCCGAGCCGGCGTCGGGCTCGGAGTAGCCCTGCGCCCAGACCGCCTCGCCGGACAGGATGCCGGGCAGAAAGCGCGCGCGCTGCGCCTCGGTGCCGTAGCGGATAAGGATGGGACCCAGCATGACGAGGCCCTGGTCCGGTGCGCGCGCCACGCCGTAGCGTTCGGCTTCCTCGATGAACGCGATCTGCCGGGCCGGCGACAGCGCCATGCCGCCGTGCTCGCGCGGCCATGACGGTGCAATCCACCCTTGGCGCGACAACGTGAAGTACCACGCCTTGATCTCGTCCCAATGCAGCCGCCAGGGGACGTGCCGCAGGTGGTCGGGATAGTGCGCGCGGAAGAAGCGGCGCAGCAGCGCGCGGAATTCTGCTTCCGGCATGGCGTTCCAGTCCGCGTCGCGCGGGAAGTCCGCGCCGCAAGAATCGGCCATCGAATCGTTGGCCTCGGGCGCGGGATCGGCCGCCAGCGCGGCGTAGCGCTGGCGATGCGCCGTGGTGTTGCCCAGCCAGGCGCCCAGGTGCAACGCACTGCGAAAGTACAGGCTGACATCGCATTCGTCGGTGTAGCCGATGGCGCCATGAAGCTGGATGGCCAGCCGCGACGCATCGATGCCGGCGCGGGCCGCGCGGGCCTTGACCCGGCTGGCCGCTGCCTTGCGCGCCTTCACGTCGTCCGGCGCCGCCGCCAGGGTGTTCAGCGCATCGAGCAGGCTGTTCGACGCCAGTTCCACCTGCATCGTGGCGTCGACCAGCCGGTGCTGCAGGGCCTGGAACGACGACAGCGTCTGGCCGAATTGCTTGCGCGTGTTCAGGTAGGCGACCGAGTCGGCCAGCACCTGCCGCGCGATGCCCACCAGCTCGGCGGATTGCATCAGGCGGCCGTAGTCGAGGGCTTCGTCGACGGCGTCCAGCACGCCCTCGCGCGCCAGCAGGGCATCCTGCGCCACCACCGCGGATTCGATCGCAAGGTGGCAGGCGGGTGTCCCGTCCGCGCGTTCGTGCGCATGCACTGTCACGCCCGGTGTGCCGGCCGGCAGGTAGAACAGGGCGGAACCCGCTTCGCCGTCGGCCGTGACCAGCCAGCCGTCCACGTCTGCGCCGGGAACGACGTGGCGCTTTTCGCCGTTGAGCACATAGGCGCCTTCGCGGGCGGTGGCGGTGACGCCAAAGGCGCCCGCCGATTCTCCGGCTTCGAGCTGGCCTTCCGTTTCCTGCCACGCCACGCCCACCATCCGCTCGCCGCTGCACACGTCCGCCAGCAGCCGGTCACGGACGGCGGTATTGCCCGCCGGCGTGATGCGCGCCAACAGCGCCGTGCTCAGCACCCCTGCGCCGACGAGCGGTTCCGGGAGCTGGGCGCGGCCCGCTTCTTCAAGCACGCCCGCCATTGCATGCCAGCCCAGCCCCAGGCCGCCCAGCGTATCCGGCACGCTCATTCCCAGCCAGCCGACCGCGGCAATCTCCTGCCAGTACGAGCGCTCGCCGCCCGCGGCGCGGCGCTTGCGTTGCCGCTGGTCGCGGCGCTGCAGGAAGTCGCGCGCGCTGTCGCGGATTTCTTCAATCAGTTCGTGGTCGATGGCGTTCATACGATGCCCTCGGCATGCAGGCGTTCGATGGCCGCGTCGGACAGGCCCAGCTCGGCGCGCAGGATGTCGGCCGTGTGTTCGCCCAGCATGGGCGGCGGCAGGCCGATGGCGATCGGCGTGGCGGAAAAGTGAATCGGGTTCCGGACGACGGGCATGGCGCCCAGCGCGGGATGTTCGACGCTGCCCAGCACCTCGCGGTGCCGCACCTGCGGGTCCTCGAACACCTGATCCATGGTGTAGATCGGACCGCAGGGCACGTTGGCGGCCGCCAGCGTCTCGTTCCAGTCGGTGACCGTGCGCGCCAGCATCGCCGGCTCGATCAGCCGCGACAGGTCGGCCTGCGCCGCCGCGCGCTTGGGGTTGGTGTCAAAGCGCGGATCGTCCGCCAGCGCGGGCAAACCGATCACGTTGCAGAAGCTGCGGAACTGCGAGTCGTTGCCCACGGCCACCATCAGGTGCCCGTCGCGGCAGGCAAAGGCGCGAAACGGCGCGGTGATCTGCGAGGCCGAGCCCATGCGTGCGGGCAGCTTGCCGCTGGCCAGGTAGTTCATGCCGATGTGCGAGATGGCCGCGATTTGCGCATCGAGCAACGCCAGATCGATGTGCTGGCCCACACCCGAAATCTGATCGCGGTGGCGCAACGCGGCAAGAATGGCCGACACCGCGTAAAAGCCCGCGGTCAGGTCGGACACGGAATAGCCGGCCTTGACCGGCCCCGCGCCCGGCTCGCCGTCCGGCACGCCCGTCACGCTCATCAGTCCGCTCATCGACTGGAAGATCGGGTCGTAGCCCGGCAAGTGGCTGTAGGGGCCGGTCTGGCCGAAGCCGGTGATGGAGCAATACACCAGCCGCGGATTCAGGGCGGACAGCGAGGCGTAGTCCAGCCCGTAGCGCCGCAGGTCGCCCGCCTTGAAGTTCTCGATGACGATGTCGGCCTTCTGCGCCAGCTGGCGCACCAGCTCCTGTCCCTCGGGCCGCGAGATATCCAGCGTCAGGGACTTCTTGCCGCGATTCATCGCGACGAAGGATGAGGTTTCGCGGCTGGGCTTGCCGTCGCGGTCCGGCATGGGATAGCCCTGGTGCCGCACGTCGTCGCCGCGCCCGGGGCGCTCCACCTTGATGACGTCGGCGCCGAAGTCCGCCAGCATCTGCGCGGCCCACGGCCCGGAAAACACGCGGCTCAGGTCCAGTACCTTCACGCCTTCCAATGCACGGGTCATGTCGGCCTCCTTATTTGCCCTGGAACACCGGCGCGCGCTTTTCGAGGAACGCCTGGCGCGCTTCCTGCGCATCCGCGGTCTTGGCGATGGCCGCCGTCATGTCCTGTTCGTAGCGGTAGCCGTCACGCAGGCTCATGTCTTCGATGGCGTTCAGCGTCTGCTTGGCCAGCACGGTCGCCAGCGGACTCTTGGAGGCCAGCTCGCGCGCCAGTTCCATGGCGCGGTCCATCAGCGCATCGGCGGGCACGCTGGCTTCGACGATGCCCAGCCGGTAGAGCTCGTCGCCGTCCACGCGCAACCCCGTCAGCATCATCCGGCGCAGGCGCGAGTGGCCAAAGAGCCGCATGCCGTGGCGGCCGCCGCCCAGCAGTCCGACGTTGATCTCCGGCAGACCCACGACCGCGGTCGAGGCGGCGAGCAGGATGTCGCAGGAGGCCACGATGGCCAGTCCCGCGCCCAGCGCCGCGCCGTTGATTGCACCCACCACGGGCTTGGTGCATTCGCGGATCGCATGAAAGCACTCCCGCGTGCGGCGCGAGTGTTGCGGCAGATCGCCAGGACCCTTGATGGTGGCCGAGCGGTTCTTCAGGTCGGCGCCCGCGCAGAAGATCTTTCCCTGGCCCGACAGCACCACCGCGCGCACCTCGGGCGTTTCCGAAATGCGGTCCAGCACCCAGGACAGCTCGTTCATCATCTCGGTGCTGAGCGCGTTGACGGGCGGGTTGGCCAGCAGGATGGTGGCGACGCCGTCAGCGATCGTGACGTCCAGCGCCGTGTACGGCCCGGCCAGATTCTCCGGCATGCTCATGTCTCTCTCCTTTGTTGTTCAGATGATCTTGCGGTCGCGATAGTCCTGGATCTGCTCGGCGGACAGGCCCAGCTCCGCCAGCACGTCGGCGGTGTGCTGGCCCAGAAGCGGCGGCGCGGCGTCGGCGCGCAGCGCCGAGCTGCCAAAGCGCAGGGGGTTCATCACCTGCGGCACGGAACCCGCGGCCGGATGCGGCAATCGCCGCAGCATGGCGCGGTGCACGACCTGCGGGTCTTCGAACACTTCGGGCACGGTATTGATCGACCCCGCCGGCACGCCAGCCGCTTTCAGCGCCTCCAGCCAATGGGCGCGCGGCTTGGTGACGAAGATGGCGTCCAGGATGGGATCCAGCGTTTCCTGGTTTCTCACGCGCTGGCTGTTGGTGACGTAGCGCGGGTCCTGGGCCAGTTCGGGCTTGCCCAGCATGCCGCACAGCGTGGCAAACTGCCCGTCGTTGCCTACCACGATGACGATGTCGCCGTCGGCGCAGGCGAACGTGCGCTGCGGCTGGATGTTGGGGTGCGCGGTGCCCGTGCGGCGCGGCACTTTGTTGCCCAGCAGGAAGTTCATGGCCTGGTTGGCCAGCAGGCCCACCTGCACGTCCAGCATCGCGACGTCGATGTATTCGCCCTTGCCGGTCTGCGCGCGGCGCAGCAGCGCGGCCACGATGCCCAGCGCCGCGTACACCCCGGTGGTCAGGTCCACGATCGGCACGCCCACCTTCTGGGGACCGCCGCCGGGCCGGTCGTCGCGTTCGCCCGTGACGCTCATCAGGCCGCCCATCGCCTGGATCAGGAAGTCGTACGCGGGTTCGGCGGCGCGCGGTCCGGTCTGGCCGAAGCCGGTCACGGAGCAATACACCAGGCGCGGATTGATCTTGGAAAGCGCGTCGTAATCCAGCCCCATGCGCGCCAGCGTGCCGACCTTGTAGTTCTCCAGCACCACGTCCGCGTCGCGGCACAGGTCCTTGACCAGCGCCTGGCCTTCGGGCGTCTGCAGGTCGATCGTGATGGAGCGCTTGCCGCGGTTGGTGGCGATGAAGTAGGCGCCGTCGCGGGTGTCGTTGCCGTCTTCATCTTTCAGGAAGGGCGGGCCCCAGGTGCGGGTGTCGTCGCCTTGGCCCGGCCGCTCGACCTTGATGACGTCAGCGCCCAGGTCGGCCAGGATCTGGCTGGCCCAGGGACCGGCCAGGATGCGGCTCAGGTCCAGCACTTTGAGATTCGATAACAGCGGCTGCAAAGCCTTCTCCTTGACTGCGGTATATGCAGGCAGTCTAGGAGTTGGCGGGCGCTGCGGGAGGGGCCCGCGAGCGCAAAGCTGTTATGCGGTTGAGGACGCCGCAGCGCCGGCGTCAGCGTCCCGTGTTGGGATAGTCGGGCCCGGCATCATGAAAACCGCCGTTGCTGTATGGATTCGCCGCACCGGGGTGCGGCGGGCCGCCGGGGCCGGCGCCGCAGCCGGCCAGCAGCAGGGTGGCGGCAAGAAGGGAAAGCAGGCGCTTCAGGGAAGATGTCATGGAGGTCTCCTGCGTCTGCCCCTCAGCAGGCGCGTGGCTCGCAGCGTATGGGCGGATTATAGGCCTGCGGTTTTGGCCTTGATGCGGGGTTTGGCGCAGCGCGCGCGGTATTCGTTCACCGGGTCGGAATCCGCGGGCTGAAAGTACGGGTGGGGGTATCGCGCTACGCGCAACGCCGCGTGCATGCGCACGCCCCACACGCATTCTCGCTGCGCCTCGTCCCACAGCCGCGTCGCCTGGTCAGTTTGGCCGCTGCGCCACAGCGCCAGGCCGTAATCGGCCACCATTTCTTCGTCGCGCGGCAGGTCGCGGTAGGCGATGTGCATCAGGCGCAGGCCTTCGTCGGTCTGGCCGCGCAGGGCCAGAATCCAGCCCAGCGTGGCCTGGTTGTACGGACGCGGGCCGACGCGTTCCAGCGAGCGGCGGGCCTGTTCCTCTGCTTGCGGCAGGTAGTCCGGAAAGTCCGCCAGGTAGTAGGCGGTGTTGTTCGCCAGGTCCGTGGCGTCGGCGGCACGTTTTTTTGATTGCCGGGCCTGCAGCGCGTTGGAGTCCTCCAGCACCAGGTCGGGCATGCCGAGCAGGCGCTCCACCTCCAGCCGCTTGCGCCGGTCGGCCGGCTCGACGGGCTTGAACATGTCCGGAAACGGCCGCTGGCGAGTCTGCAGCACCCAGTGGCGCGCCAGATCGGTCTGGCCGGCGGCCAGCAGCAGCCGCGCCAGATCCAGCTTTTGCTCGGCGCTGCGGTTGCAGCGCATGGCATCGATCATCGCGCGGGCGCCATCCGGGTCCTGCTGCGCGAACTTGCGGTTGATGGCGTCCAGCTCGGCAAAGCACGTGTCCTCGCGCGTGACCGGCGCGTCGATGTGCAGCGAAACCGAGCCCGCCGGCACGTCGTGGCTGAAGTAGGCCGTCGCGCCCTGGCGGGTGGTGTAGCCCAGGTCCACCCATTGTTCGCCCCAGCGCTGGTGCATGGTCATGATGTATGGCCAGGCGGGCAAGGGTTCGGTGGTGCCGCTTCTTTGCAATTGGAAAAAGTGACCCCAGGGGCCGTCGCCGATGCGGCGGATCAGGGTGAAGTCCGCTTCCAGATGCGGCAGCGAGGTCCGGATCTGCGCCGTGCGGCCCTCGGCGTCGGTGACGCCGTGCAGGATGCCGTCGCCGGAGGGCGTGTCCAGAATCTCGTCGTTCGAGCCCGTCACGAAGACGCGGTACGGCATGTGGGGGGCGGTGGCAGGGCGCTTGCCATCCATGAGGGTCAGCGTGAGGCTGCGCGTGCGGCTCGGGGTATCTGCGTCAGCCGCCGTGTCCTGGACCGCGGCGTGCGCGGCGGGGGCGGCCAGTCCCAGCGCGGCCGTCAGGCATAGCGCCAAGGCCGAGGCGCGCCAGGTTGCGTGCGCCGTCGTGAGAGGGAGATTTGGGGCAGCGGGTTGCCCGGAACGTTGCTGCGGGTGCTTCATGGGGACTGCCGGTGATGCCAGGCGCGGCGGGCCGCCACGTCTGTACTGGGAAGGACCTGCACCAGCGCAGGGCGCCGCGTTGCAGGCGCGAGGCGGATTGTGCATCACAAACGCAAAGCGCGCCGTCCAGCCCCCCGCTGCAACCTGTGGCATCCTCCCGCCACCTTCCATGTCCGCCAGCCCCGAATGCTCAAACTCCTTCTGCGTACCCTGGACCTGCTCCTCCTGTCCTTCGCCGCCGCGCTTTTCGGCGCGTGCCTGACGTCCGTGCTGTCGACCGGCGCGTACGGTTGGATGATTCCGGACGCGCCCTATATCTACGAACCCCGCGACTTCTACGCCCAGGCCGTCATGGCGGGCCTGGCCGGCGTGATCGCGCTGATGCTGGCCGAGCGCCCGGCCAGACTGCGGCTATCGTTGCCATGGCGCCTTCTGGCGACCTTTGCCGCCGCGCTCCTGGCCCTGTATCTGGCGCCGCCGTCGCCGCAGGTGTTCGGCAATACCTGGGCGCCCGGCGAAGCCACGCGGGAACTGTTCCTGGGGCAATGGCGCATGGTGCTGCCGATTGCGCTGGGGGCAACCGCGCTGCGGTGGGGTTTGCTCCGGGTTTTGCGCTAGGATTGTCGTCACCCAACCCGCCTCCCCCGGAGAAACCCCGCATGTCCTCCCTAGACGCCTTTGCCATCACCAAGAAGTGGCCCGCCCAGCATCCCGACCGCATCCAGCTCTATTCGCTGCCGACGCCCAATGGCGTGAAGGCCTCGATCATGCTGGAGGAGACCGGACTGCCCTACGAGGTCCACCGCGTCGCCTTCGATACCAAGGACCAGTTCACGCCCGAGTTCCTGTCGCTCAGCCCGAACAACAAGATCCCGGCCATCCTCGACCCGAACGGGCCGGACGGCAAGCCGCTGGGCCTGTTCGAGTCCGGCGCGATCCTGGTCTACCTGGCCAGCAAGACCGGCCAGTTCATCCCGGCGGACACGGCTGGGCGGTTCGAGACGCTGCAATGGGTGATGTTCCAGATGGGCGGCATCGGACCGATGTTCGGCCAACTGGGCTTTTTCCATCGGTTCGCCGGCAAGGACATTGAGGACAAGCGCCCGCGCGACCGTTACGTGGACGAGTCCAAGCGCCTTCTGGCCGTGCTGGACCAGCGCCTCGAAGGGCGCGATTGGGTGATGGGCGACCAGTACACCATCGCCGACATCGCCATCTTCCCGTGGGTGCGCAACCTGGTGGGCTTTTACGACGCCGGCGACCTCGTGGGTTTCTCGTCGTTCAAGAATGTCGCGCGCGTACTGGACGCGTTCGTCGCGCGGCCCGCTGTCGCCAAGGGATTGACCATTCCGGGCTGATCGATGGAACTGCGCCAGCTCCGTTACTTCGTGCGCGTAGTCGAGGCCGGCAGCATCGGCCGCGCGGCCATGTCGATCGGCATGGTCACGTCGGCGCTCAGCCAGCAGATCAGCCGTCTTGAAGGCGAACTGTCCACGCGGCTGTTGCAGCGCAGCGCCAGCGGCGTGGTGCCCACGGACGCGGGGCTGGCGTTTTTCCGGCAGGCGCAGCTGGCCCTGCGCCACGCCGACGACGCCGTCCAGGCCGCCCAGCAGGCGCGGCTGGCCGGCCACGTCAGCGTGGGCCTGCCGTCCACGACGGCGGCAGTGCTGGGCGCACCGTTCCTGCAGGCCATGAACGCGCGTTACCCCGACATCCGGCTGCATCTGGTCGAAGCGCTGTCGGGACACCTGACCGACATGCTCAACGGCCGCCTGCTGGATCTGGCCATCGTGTTCCATGCCGAGGCCGCGCGCCGCTGGAGCGTGATGCCGCTGCTGGACGAGCCCTTGTTTCTCTTTGCCCGGCCCGACATGCCGGGCGTGCCGGCGGGCGGCACGACGCGGCTGGAGGCCATTGCCGACCTGCCGCTGGTGCTGCCCAGCGGCCGCCACGGCCTGCGCGCGCTGGTCAACAACGCCTTCCTGCAACTGGGGCGCACGCCCCGGGTGGTGGCCGAGGTCGACGGCCTGTCGCTGCTGATGGACGTGGTGCAGCAGGGCGGCGCGGCGACGATCCAGCCCAGTTCGGCCACCGCGCGCATCGCGCCGGGCCAGTTGCAGATGGCGCGCATCGACGATGCGCATCTGTTCCGCTCCAACCTGCTGGCCAGCCTGTCGGACGAGGAACTGTCCCCCGCGGCGCTGGCGGCCCGGCTGGTGCTGGCGGACGTCTCCCGCACCCTGGCCCGTGAGGGCAAGTGGGCCGTGGTTGCTCTTCACGAATCGTGAACACCCGTTGACGCCTGCCTGATATCGCAACGGCGCGCCGCTGCGTAGAGTCTGCCCCTTGAATTGGGGAAGATGGCATGGTTGACGTCTTGGTGATCGGTGGGGGCAATGCGGCGCTGTGCGCGGCCCTGATGGCGCGCGAAGCCGGCGCCAGCGTGCTGCTGCTGGAAGCGGCGCCAAAGGAATGGCGGGGCGGAAACTCCCAGCACACGCGCAATCTGCGCTGCATGCACGATGCGCCGCAGGACGTGCTGATCGACGCGTATCCCGAAGAAGAATACTGGCAGGACCTGCTCAAGGTGACGGGCGGGCTGACCAATGAACACCTGGCGCGGCTGGTCATCCGCGAGTCCTCCACCTGTCGCGACTGGATGCGCCGCCACGGCGTGAACTTTCAGCCGCCGCTGTCGGGCGCGCTGCACGTGGCGCGCACCAACGCGTTCTTCATGGGCGGCGGCAAGGCGCTGGTCAACGCCTATTACCGCAGCGCCGAAGCGCTGGGCGTGCAGATCCAGTACAACGCGCCCGTCGATGCGCTGGAACTGGACAACGGCCGCTTCGTGGCCGCGCGCATCGGCGATGAGCGCATCGAGGCCCGCGCCTGTGTGCTGGCCGCGGGCGGCTTCGAATCCAACCGCGAATGGCTGCGCGAGGCCTGGGGCCAGAACGAGCGCGGCGAATGGCCGGCCGACAACTTTTTGATCCGCGGCACGCGCTTCAACATGGGCGTGCTGCTGAAATTCATGCTGGATGCCGGCGCCGACGGCATCGGCGACCCGTCCCAATCGCACTGCGTGGCCATCGACGCCCGCGCGCCGCTGTACGACGGCGGCATCTGCACGCGCATCGATTGCGTGTCGCTGGGCGTGGTCGTCAACCGCGACGCCGAACGCTTCTACGACGAGGGCGAGGACTTCTGGCCCAAGCGTTACGCAATCTGGGGGCGCCTGACGGCCATGCAGCCCGGCCAGATCGCCTATTCCATCATCGACGCCAAGGCGATCGGGCGCTTCATGCCGCCGGTCTTTCCGGGCGTGCAGGCCGACACGCTGCCCGAGCTGGCGCAAAAGCTGGGCTTGGACCCGGCCACCTTCGAGAAGACGGTCGGGGACTACAACGCGGCCTGCCGCGTGGGCAAGTTCGATCACACCGCGCTGGATGACTGCCATACCGAAGGCGTGACGCCCGCCAAGACGCACTGGGCGCGGCCGATCGACACCGCGCCGTTCTACGGCTATGCGCTGCGGCCCGGCATCACCTTTACCTACCTGGGCCTGAAGGTGGACGACACCGCCGCGGTCCGGTTCAAGGACAAGCCCAGCGACAACCTTTTTGTTGCAGGCGAAATGATGGCCGGCAATGTGCTGGGCAAGGGCTACACGGCGGGCGTGGGCATGTCCATCGGCACCGCCTTCGGCCGCATTGCCGGCACCCGCGCCGCCGCCGCGGCGCTCGGCCAAACCCCTGCGGGAGCACAACGTGAAGCAGCTTGAAGCCCTGGCCCGCGAGGCGCAGTCTTTTTCCACCAATCAGTCCGGCCCGGCTCCCGCTCCCGCCGAGCAGCCGGTGCATTTTCACGCGCGGGGCGCCAAGCCGCTGACGGAAGCGCTGACCGATGACGAGACCGAAGTGGCGCGCGTCATGCAGATCTGCAACGCCTGCCGCTACTGCGAGGGCTTTTGCGCGGTGTTCCCCGCCATGACGCGCCGCCTGGAATTCGGCAAGGCCGACCTGAACTACCTGGCCAACCTGTGCCACAACTGCGGCGCCTGTCTGCACGCGTGCCAGTACGCGCCGCCGCACGAGTTCGCCGTCAACGTGCCGCAGGCCATGGCCAAGGTGCGGATGCAGACCTACACCGATTACGCGTGGCCCGCGGCGTTGGGCACGCTGTACAAGCGCAATGGCCTGGCGCTGTCGCTGGCCACGGCCGCCGGATTGGCGCTGTTCCTGGTGCTGGCGGTGGTGATGGCGGGCGGCCTTTTCCATGAGCCGATGGCGGGCAACTTCTACGCCGTTTTCCCGCACAACACGCTGGCGCTGATGTTTGGCGTGGTGTTCGGCTTTTCGATGCTGGCGCTGGCGGTGGGCGTGACGCGCTTCTGGCGCAACGTCAGTCCGGGCGCGGCGTCCGGCGCGGCGGTGGCCGAGGCCGCGCACGACGCGCTGCGCCTGCGCTATCTGGACGGCGGCCACGGCAAGGGTTGCAACAACGCCGACGATGCCTTCACGCTGTGGCGCCGGCGGTTTCACCATTTCACGTTCTACGGATTCATGCTGTGTTTCGCGGCGACGTGTGTCGCCACGCTCTATCACTATCTGCTGGATCAGCAGGCGCCGTATCCGATCCTGAGTGCGCCGGTGCTGCTGGGCACCGCGGGCGGTATTGGCCTGCTGATCGGGCCGGCCGGCTTGCTGTGGCTGAATTTCAAGCGCCACCCCTTGCAGGGAGACGCGGCGCAAAAGCCGATGGACCGGGGCTTCATCGTCCTGTTGTTCCTGACCAGCGCGACGGGCCTGGCGCTCTTGGCCGGCCGCGACGGCAGCGCGATGGCGCTGCTGCTGGCGATCCATCTTGGCGTCGTGATGGCGCTCTTCCTGACCTTGCCCTACGGCAAGTTCGCCCACGGCATCTACCGCTCGGCCGCGCTCTTGAAGTGGTCCATCGAAAAACGCCAGCCCAACAAGCTGCAGCTCGGTTCGGACTGACCGGACCGGCCTTACCGCCGGCCTGACGGCGCCCGCGCGAGGCGCCGCAGGCCACAACCCTGGAGACATCAATGTTCCGCACTCGACTGCTGGCGCGCTGCGCGCTGGCCGCCTGTCTGACGCCGGCCCTGCCGGCCGCGCACGCTCAGACCTTTCCCGCCAAGCCGATCACGCTGGCCGTTCCGCATTCGGCGGGCGGCACGTCCGACATCCTGGCCCGCACCGTCGCCGCCGAAGCCGCCAAGACGCTCGGCCAGACCATCGTGATCGACAACAAGGGCGGCGCCAACGGCACCATCGCCGCCAAGCAGGTGGCTTCGGCCGCGCCGGACGGCTACACGCTGCTGCTGGCCACCGCCAGCACGCACGGCATCAACCCGTCGCTGTACTCGCGCATTTCCTACGACGCGGTCAAGGACTTCACGCCCGTCACGCTGCTGGCCACCGTGCCGAACGTGCTGGTCGTCGGCCCCAACGTCAAGGCCAGGAACGTGCAGGAGCTGATCGCGTACATCCGATCGCAGGGCGACAAGACCAACATGGGCTCGGCGGGCGCCGGCACGCCGGGGCACCTGGCGGGCGAGATGTTCAAGAGCGAAGCCAAGCTGCAATTCACGCACGTGCCGTACAAGGGCGGCAGCCCCGCGATCACGGACCTGATCGGCGGCCAGATCGACTTCATGTTCACCACCATTCCGGGCGTCCTGCCGCATGTGAAGGCAGGCACGCTGCGCGCATTGGCCGTGACGTCGCCCGAACGTTCGTCCGCGATGCCCGACGTGCCGACGATGGCTGAATCCGGCTTGCCCGGCTTTCAGGCGGTGTCGTGGCACGGCATCGTTGCGCCGGCCGGCACGCCGGATGCGGTGGTGGCCAAGCTGAACCAGGCCCTGACCGGCGCATTGGAATCGCCCGAGGTCAAGCAGCGCCTGCTGGAAGAGGGTGCGCGCGCCTCCAGCGTGAACACCGCCGCATTCGGCAAGTTCATCCAGACCGAGATCGCGGCGTGGGCGAAGGCGGTCAAGGACTCGGGCGCCACGGTGAACTGAGGAAGCATGCGGCCCTCGGCGCCGCATGCGTTGCGGGGCGACGGGCGGGCAAATCGTCCGCCAACCACCATGCTAGGATGCCCCGCATGCTGATCGCCGCCTTGCTTACCTCGCTGGCCCTGACCTCGGGCCATGCCATCGAATACGATCTCCCGTGCTTCTTTGCGGACAAGGAAGCGGAAGGCTCTCTGGAACACGTCCAGCACTGCGCCCGCGCCACCAATGACAGCGTCGAATTCCGTCCCGCCGTGCTGGCGCGCATGGATTTCAGCGTCGACGGCCTGTCGCCCGCGACCGCGAATGGCTCGTGGCACTGGGTCCGGCCCGACGGCCGCGCCGTGGCCGTGGTCACGTTCGACAATGGCGCCGACGATTTCGAGGAAGGCCTGACGCGCGGCCCGTGGGCCGGCGGCATGGCCTACTACGACAAGCAGCTCAACCGCGTGCTGGCAACGCCCTACGATTGGGTCGACCGCTTCGAGGGCGGCCTGGCCGCAGTCTGCAAGGGTTGCCGCATCGAGCGCACGCGCGACGGCGAACACAGTTACGTCACGGGCGGGGAATGGGGCGCCATCGACCGCGAAGGGCGGCTGTCGCTGCCCATGCGGCCGGATGCGATGTCATTGCGGGCGGAGATGGAGGCGGCACGCGGGGCGCCCAGCGGAGCGCCCCGTCCGCAAGATCAGCCTTAGAACTTGTAGCGCAGTTGCGCGTACACGTTGCGCGGCGCGCCGTAGAAGACCGAGTTATAGCTGCCCATCCCCGAGTAATAGTGCTTGTCCAGCACGTTGTTCAGGTTCACGGTCAGCCGCAGGTCCTTGCTGAAGTCATAACCCGCCATCAGTCCCAGGACGCCGAAAGCGTCCTGCGTGAACCGATGATTGTTCTCGCCGATGTCTTGTGAGAAATACGTGTTGCTCTGCCAAAGCATGTTCGCGCCGACGGTCAGGCGGTGCCAGTCGCCCGGCAGACGATACGCGGTGGCCAGCTTGAACAGGTGTTCGGGCTGCGTGGTGCTGACCCGCTTGCCGTCGCGGTCACGCGAGCGGCTGTAGGTGTAGCCCGCGTTCACCTGCCAGCCCGGCATGACTTCGCCGGACACCTCCAGCTCGACGCCGCGCGTCGTCACGCCCGGAATCGCGATGTAGGCGGTGCCGCCCGACGGCGTGGACGCGCCGCTGGGATCCAGTTCGGCGACGTTGTCCTGCTTGAGCTGGAACAGCGCGATGCTGGCGTTCAACCGGCCGTCCAGGTATTCACCCTTGGCGCCGATTTCGTAGCTCTTGCCGGTCAGCGGATCCAGCTGGCGGTCGTTGGCGTCGAAGTTGTACGCCTGCGGCTTGAACACGTCGGTATAGCTGGCATACACGGTGTGCCGGCTGTCCAGGTCATAGGTGATGCCCGCGTAGGGGATGAACTTGTTGTCGACGGTGGTGGCGTAATGCGAGCTGCGGCCGTTGCCCAGACTGCCGTCCAGACTCCATTCGTAGTCCGTCCAGCGGCCGCCCAAGATGACACCAAGCCGATCCGTGGGACGCAGCACGGTCGCGCCGTACAGGATCTTCTGGTTCACCAGAATATTGTGCGTCAGCCACCATTCGTACATATCGGGCTCGACGGCGTTGTTGTTCCAGTTGAAGGCGTCATCGATCAGCGAATCGGTGTTGCCGTCGTAGCGGTTCGATTGCGAATGCGTGCGCGCGGCGTTGTAACCCAGCACCAGTTCATGCTGGCGGCCGAACAGGGTGTAGGGACCGGACGCCTGGAAGTCGATGGTGTTCTCGCGCGAGTCGGTGTTGAAACGTGCCGCGCCGCCCGTGTAGAAGCCGTGGTCGATGCTGTGGGTGTCCACGTCGATCAGCGCGCTGCTCATGCCGGAGATCAGTTCGCGCGAACTGTAGTTGCGATGCGCCGCGGCCAGCTTGACGCGCCAGCCGCTGTCGAACTGGTGGTCGATGTCCGCGAAGACGCGGGTCGTGTCCTGATTGCGCCACGCCCATTTGTCCGCGGGGTTGGTCGACCGCGAGAACCTGACCTGCGAGCCGTCCGAGAAGAAGGCCGGCAGATGGGTGTTGCTGGTGCCGTCGTTCTTGTTCTGCTGATAGTCCACGCCGATGGACGCCTTGGTGCGCGGCGTCAGATCGGCTTCCAGGATGCCGTAACCGACGTACTCCTTGCCGCTGGCGTAATCCATGTAGCTGCCGCGGGTCTCGGCGGCGCCGACGACGCGGCCGCGGATCTTGCCGTTTTCCGTCAGCGGACCGCCCAGGTCGACTTCGCTGCGATAGCGGTCCCACGAGCCGGCGCCCGCGCTCAGGCTGCCCTGGAATTCCTGCGTGGGCCGCTTGCGGATGAAGTTGACGACGCCAGACGGATAGCCCGCGCCGTTCACCAGGCCGGTCGCGCCTTTCAGTATTTCAATGCGGTCATAGATGACCGTGTTGGTGATGCTGTAGTTGTCGCGGACGTTGCCGCCGTCGCTGGACAGGCTGGGCAGGCCGTCGAACTGGAAGTTCTGCAGCTGGAAGCCGCGCGAGTAGAAGCTGTAGCCTTCCGAGTTGTCCTGGACGACGGTGATGCCGGGCGTCTGCTCCAGCGCGCCGGCGACGCTCACGATGCCCTGGTCATCCATCTGCTGGCGCGTGATGACGCTGACCGATTGCGGCGTTTCGCGCATCGTCAGGCGCATGCGCGTGGCGGACGACGATTCCGGCATCGTGTACGAGCCGGTGCCTTCGCTGGGCGGAATCACGCCGTTGGCGGTGACCACCACGGGTTCCAACGCGGTCACCGCGCTGGCTGCCGGCAGCGGCCGGACGGTCAACACGCCGCTGCGGGTGACGACGAGTTCCAGCCCGGTGCCCGCCAGCGCCTGCCTTGCGGCCGCTTCGGCGCTCAGGACCCCGCGCACGGGCGCGGCCTGCTTGCCCGCCACCAGTTCGGCGCCGGCCGAAATGGGCTTGCCGCTTTGCAGCGAGATGCGGCTAAGGGTGTCGGCCAGCGGCGCGGCCGGAAGGTCGTAGGCCAGGGAGGCTTGTTGCGCGGCGGCAGGCGTGTTCTGGGCGTGGACCGGTCGGGTCAGCACGCAGGCGCTCAGCGCGCAGGCGACGAGCGCGGCGCCGGGGGGCAGGGGAAATTTCATGTTGGCAGGGGAAGCAGTAAGAGGATTTCGGTTGCGTCACAAGTCATGACGGCTACCGATCTGCAATCCCCTCACTGCCGGCCGATTATTTTTCAGGCGGCATCCACCACCGTCAGCCAGGGCCCGTAGCGATGCACCCGGATGGGCAGCGTGTCGCCCAGCGCTTCCAGCGCCCGGCGCGGATCGTCCAGCGGAAACACGCCAAAGACGCGCAGCGCCGCCACCTCGGGCGACACGCGGATCAGGCCGGCCTGATAGGCGCGCAACTGTTCCACCACCTCTTCCAGCCGCGTATCCCGCACGCTCAGGATGCCGTTGCGCCATCCGGCTTGCGCGGTGTCGTCGTGCGCCCAGGCGCGGTCGGCGTCAAACGCCGCCGACGCGCCTTGCGGCAATTCCATGGCATCGCCGCGCCGCGGCCGCAGCGTCAGCGCGTCCTGCAGGGCGCCCGCGACGGAGTAGCCGTCGAATTGGCTGATGGTGAGGCGCGCTGCTGCAGCAGTGACCTCGCCATGCCGCGTGCGCACCACAAACGGCCGCGCATCGGCATGCGCGTCCGCGTACAGCCCCCCTTGACGCAGCACCACCGTGCGCTGCGCGTCGTCGTAATGCACGTCGGCGGCCGAGCGCGCGTTCAGCGTCAGCACGGACCCGTCGGCCAGCGCATAAGTGCGGCGTTCGCCCGTGCGGGTGGAATACGTGGCGGACAGGCCGGCCAGTGGTACATAGCGGTCGGTGACCAGCGCGCCCACGCCGACGCCCGCCATCAGCATCGCCAGCTTCAATACGCGCCGGCGGTTCACCCCGCTGGCTTGCAACAGCGCGGTGCGGGCCGCGCGTGCCGGGCCCGGTGCGTCGCGCGTGGCGTCACGCAGCCGGGACAGGGGTTGCTGCATCAGGCCGTCGACCTCGGCCCAGGCGCGCGCATTGTCGGGATGGCTGGCAAGCCAGTGTTCAAAGCGCTGGCGGTCGCGGTCGGAGGCCTGCCCCGAGGTCAGCAGCACGATCCAGTCGACCGCGCGATCGGTCAGCGCGTCACCGGCGGACAGCGTCTTCATGGCGCTTGCGCGGCGCGGCGCGCGGCAAGGCAGTGCAGAAAGGCGCGCTTGACGTGACGCTCGACCGTCGCCAGCGACAGGCCCAACGCCTGGGCAATGGCGGGATGCGTCATGCCATCCAGCCGGTTCAGCAGAAACGCGTGCTTGACCGGCACGGGCAGTCCGTCGAGCAGGGCGTCGATCTCCTGCACGGCCTGCTTCAGGATCATCAGCGTTTCGGGTGAGGCGGCAACGGGTTCCTGCTCGTGCGCCAGCGCGTCCAGATAACGCGCCTCGACATCGCGCGCGCGCCACAGGTCGATGGTCAGGCGGCGCGCCAGCGTCAGCAGATAGGCGCGCGGTTCGGCAATGGGCGTGGCCGACGGCGACGTCAGCACGCGGCAGAACGTGTCCTGCGTCAGGTCGGCGGCGTCCGCGCGATTGTTGACGCGGCGGTTCAGCCAGCCCAGCAGCCAGTCGTGGTGTTCCGCGTAAAGCCGTTGAATGTTCTGGTACGCGGGGGAGTCCATGGACGGGCGGCGCGGCGAAATTGTTAATAGGAATAACTCTTATTTATAACTTGGATCGCCGCGCAAGACAATCGCGCCAGCCGCCTGCGATGTGCCGGCTGTGGCCCGCGCGTTGCGAACTTGGCATTCAGCGCGCTGCCCGCGGCGCTACTGCTGGCGCGGTCTGGCGTTGCGCGCGCTGGCTCAGCCAGACGCTGGTCACCACCACCGCCATGCCCGCCAGTTGCAGCGGCGACAGGCTTTGGTCCAGGATCGCCCATCCCAGCACCGTGGCGGAAAGCGGGCTCAAAAAGCCCAGCGACGACACCGCTGCGGGTTCCAGCCGCGCCACGCCGCGGAACCACAGCGCATAGGTCAGCGCCGCGCCGACCAAGCCCAGCCAGGCGATGCCCATGACATTGACCAGCGTGAACTGCGGCAGCGGCGACTCGGCCAGCAGCGCGACGGGAATCAGCAGGACGCCGCCCGCCGTCAACTGCCACGACGTGAACGCCAGCGCAGAGACGGGGGGCTGCCAACGCCGGCTCAGCACGGTGCCCAGTGCCATCGACACGGCGCTGGCCAGTCCCGCCGCGACGCCCACCGGGTCGAGCGCCGCCTTCGGCGTCAGCACCAGCAGGGCCACGCCGGCCAGCCCGGCCAATGCCGCCACGACGGACAGCCCGCGCACGGGAAACCCCAGCAGCAGCCGGGCCAGCGCGATCACGACCAGCGGCTGGATCGCGCCGAGCGTGGCCGCCACCCCGCCCGGCAGGTGATAGGCGGCGACGAACAGCAACGCCCAGAACACCGAGAAATTCAGCGCCCCAAGCACAAACACGCGCAGCCACCAGACGCCGTGCGGCAACGCACGGACCCACAAGAGCAGCAGAATCCCCGCAGGCAGGGCGCGCAGCATGGCGACCGTCAGCGGATAGCCCGGCGGCAGCATCAGCGTGGTGACGACATAGGTGCTGCCCCAGATGGTGGGGGCCAGCGCAGTCAGGAAGAGGTCGGCGTTGCGGGACATGAACTAAAAGGATGCGGCAGGCCGGCGCGCGCAGCGTCGGCAACCGCCGTCAATACATATGCTGCCCGCCGTTCATGGCCACGTTGCTGCCTGTCATGAATCCCGCCGCGTCGCTGCAAATGAACGCGATCAACGCGCCGATCTCCTCGGGCTCGCCCAGCCGCCCCACGGGAATCTGCGGCAGGATTTTTTCCTGCATCACTTCCGGCGGCACGGCCTGCACCATGCGCGTGGCCAGATAGCCGGGCGACACGGTGTTCACCGTCACACCTTTGCGGGCCACCTCCAGCGCCAACGATTTGGTGAAGCCGTGGATGCCTGCCTTGGAGGCCGCGTAGTTGGTCTGCCCGAACGCGCCCTTGCTGCCGTTCACCGACGAGATGTTCACGATGCGGCCCCAGCCCCGATCCGCCATCGGACCGCACAGCGGCTGCGTCATGTTGAACATGGAATCCAGGTTGCTGTGCATGACCTCGGCCCAGTTCTGCGCGCTCATCTTGCGCAGGCTGGCGTCGCGCGTGATGCCGGCATTGTTCACCAGGATGTCGATCTGGCGTCCGTCTTCCTCAAGCTTGCGCGCCAGCGCCTGGCAGGCGTCGAAATCCGCCACGTTGACCTTGTACATGGCGAAGGTGCGGCCGTTGGCTGCCTCTTCCTTGATCCATTCCCGCGTCGCGCTCTCGCTGGAATGGTAGGTCACGATGACGTCGTGACCCGCATCGTGCAGGGCCACGGCGATGGCGCGGCCCAGGCAGCCCGTCCCGCCTGTAATGAGGGCGGTCCGTTTAGCGGTCATGGCGGCCTCCCTGCTGATGGGCGTCCTGCATGGCGGCGCAGGCGGCCGCCATCTGGTTGGTCATCGTGGACCACATCTGCGCGAAGGGCGAGTTGTCGGCCGCCGCAATGTTGGCCTGCTTGAACCATTCGCACATCGCTTCGCCCACGCCGGCGGCCAGGGTGGCCTGCTCCTGCAGCGCGGCGTGGGTAAGCGCCTGGCTGGCTTCCAGTTGCGTCTGCCAGCGCTTGCGCGCAAGTTCGCCCATGGCGGGCGCAACATCCTGCCAGTTGGCGGCGGGCTTCAAGGGGGAGAGGGTGGCCAGGTACTGGCCGGTGGTGTCGCCAGCCAGACGCTGGCCCATTTCAAGCCAGCGCTGCTGGCTTTCCTGCGCAAGCTGGGCCAGGCGCTGGCAGAAGGCGACGTTGGCGCCGGTCAGACCGGCGGGCAGGGAGGCATTTGCTTTCTTCATCATCCGTCCTTGTAAATGGCGTGCTAAGGGGAAACGAATACACACGAGCCTCATGCCGTCGGCAGAGGGGTTTGCCAGTCAACGATAGCCCAGCGGGCGGTGGTACGGCCAGCGTTGCGGACCCGATCCTTGCGCAAGGCGCATGCGCACACGCAGTTCTTGACGCAGCGCCGCACATGGTGTCCCATCGCAACGATGCACCTGCACTAATGGCCCCCCACTGCCGCGGAGACCCTTTGCCGACATCAGGCCTGACGGAACGTGTTCCCTCGTGGCGTTATCTGCCCGTGGCCTTGGCACTGGTGCTGCCGGTCGTCGCCTGCGTGTGCTGGGCGTGGTGGCACGCGCAGAAGGAACAACGCGTTCAAGCCGAGTCGGCCGCGCGCATCGTGCGGGTGCAGACGCAGCACATCCTGACGCAGACGTGGACGCTGTCGGACCGGGTGGCGGCACTGACGGCGCTGTCGTGCGAAGAAGCGCTGCCCGACCTGCAACGCTGGGGCGCACTGAACCCGTATCTGCGGTCCCTGTTTCTGGTGCGCGGCGATCGCATCTATTGCTCGTCGGCCGTCGGCAAGGCCGACTATCCGGTTTCGGAGTTTCGCAAGTGGGTATCCGGCCAGCCGCCCGAGCAGTGGCGCTTCACGGTGGCCGGCACGCCGCTGGCGCCCGAACGGCCGGCGATCCTGCTGGGCCGGCCCGGGGCCGACGGCCATAGCGGTGTCGTGGTGGTCGACGGACGTTACGTGCAGGATCTGCTGAACGCCGTGGCAAGCCTGCGCGATTACCGCATCGAGTTGCAGGTGGGCGAGGGCGGCGCGCCCATCCACAATGATTTCAAGGGGGCGGCGGGGGCGTCGCGCGAGCTGGTCTACAGCGAGACCACCAGCCACGATGGGCGCGCATCCCTGACCATCCGCGTCAGTGCGCCGGCCGAAGCCGTCGTGCAGGCGTGGCAGCAATTGATGATGACCTACCTGCCCGCCGCGGCGCTGATCGGATTTGGTCTGGCCTTGGGCGCATTCCGCCTTCAGGCAAACCGCCAATCCATCAAGGAGCAATTGCGCCGCGCCATCCGCGCGGACGAATTCCGGGTGCATTACCAGCCTGTGTATGGTCATGCAACGGGCCAGTGCAGCGGCGTCGAGGCGCTGCTGCGCTGGGAGCGGCCCGGCAGGGGCTTCGTGCGGCCGGATGCATTCATTGCCGCGGCTGAAGCCGATCACATGATCGTCCCGCTGACGCGCCATCTGTTCGCGCTGATCGAACGCGACATGCGCAACTGGGTTACGCCGCCAGGGTTTCATGTCGGGGTCAACATTGCGGCCGAACATTTGTCCTGCCCTGAATTCACCGCAGACGTCGAACGCTTCGCCGCCAACATCGCTCAGCGTGAGCCGACCCTGGTATTGGAGATCACCGAACGCAGCCTGATCACCGACGACGGCCAGGCGCGGCGCAACATCGACGCGCTGCGCGCGCAAGGCGTGCGCGTGGCCATCGACGACTTCGGTACCGGCCATTGCTCGCTGTCGTATCTGCAGCGCTTTCCTGTGGATTACCTGAAGATCGACAAGGGCTTTGTGCATGCCATCGAACCCACCGGCGAAGACGCGCCGGTGCTGGACGTCATCATCACGCTGGCGCATCGCCTGGGCCTGGCGGTGCTGGCCGAAGGTGTTGAAACGGATCTGCAGTTCCGCTATCTCACCGGACGCGGCGTCGCGTTCATCCAGGGCTATCTGTTTGCGCGGCCCATGCCGTCGGATCAATTCGTGACGTGGTATGCCGGGCACGCGCCGACGGGCGAACCAGTGGGCGAGCCGCAATCGCGCTCAAGTGGTCTTGGCGTTGGCTGACGGCTTGGCAAAGAACAGGTCGGTGATGGCCTGGCTGTCCATGGGTTCGCCGTTGATCGCGCGCGTCAGCATTTCCGCGCCCAGCAGTTGCACCGAAAACACCAGGTCGGGCTGCACCCGGCGGATCTTTTCCAGATGCTTGCTGGTGTTGACCAGCGCCACGGTCTTGGCGCCGTCGGTGCCCGTGGCTTCCTTCGCGGCCAGCACGATGAATGCGTTTTCCGCGTCGTCGTCGCGCAGCGCCAGCACATAGCGCGCCCGCGCGACGCCCGCCACGTGCAGCACGTCGACGCTGGAGGGATCGCCTTCGATCAGGTCGGTGGCTGCGGGATAATCGTGCGCCACGCCCGTTGGCACGATGACGGTGACTTCTTCGTTTCGGTTGCGCAGGCCCTGGTAGACGCTCAGCGCGAGGGGCGTCGCGCCCGCGATGATGATGTGGTTCTTTCTCATGGCCGAAGAAAACCTGCCTTTGACGAGCCGTTTCAGATTGCCGCCGATCACCGGTCCGGCGATCGCGCTGACGGAGGTGGCGAACACGGTAATGCCGAGGATGATAATCGACGCCGTGAACAGGCGCGCCGTGCCGCTATGCGGCACGATGTCGCCGTAGCCCACCGTGGACATCGAGACGATCGAGAAGTACAGCGCGGTGCCGGCGTCCAGGATGGGCGGATTGAATTCGTTGCCCAGGTATAGTGTGCCGAACACCGCGTAGATCATCAGCGACAGCACGCTGACCAGCGCAAACAGCGAGCCGGCCGTCACGCTGGCGCGATCGAAGCGCCGCCAGTACGCCACCAGCGCAATCACCAGGACCAGCGTGTAGATGCCCAGTCCCGCGCGGCCGCCATCGCCCAGGATGGCGAACGTGCCGATGCCGATCAGCAGCACCAGCGAGAACGCCCAGGCGATGCGCGCCTTGAGGATCAAGCCCAGCGCAATCACCTGCAAGCCCACACCGAGCACCAGGCGCGGAATTTCCAGCAGACCGACCACGCGCATGATCTCGTGCCAGTTGTCCAGCGCGAGCCAGAACGAATATTCGCGCGCGCGGACTTCGCGCAGCACCGGGTGCATGAAGGCGTATCCGTCCAGCGCCACCAGAATGGCAAGGCACCAGTTCGGCGGGAAAAACGCCAGTATCTTGCGGAGGCGATGGCGCAGGGATGGCTGGGGCAGGGGCATGGAAGGCAAGGGCTTCCTATATCAATCTGGTATGGAAGACTATCAACAAAGAATTACTGGAAACGCGTCCGAGGTCCTAAACTTTCCTCATCAGGCGGCTATCCGGAAGGAACACCGCCGATATGGCAGTAACGCACTCCCAGCAGCAAGGGTGGACGCACTGCCAGGCGTTGATCACGTTGCAGCCAGTGCAGGGACTAGAGACCCGGCGCGGGCCACGGTCGGACCGTGCGTGAGTAGTATGAGGCACGAATGTTGGAATCGCGTGATCCAGGTAGAAGGCATCGGTGCCGGCCGATGACTCCGGGTTCACGTGTTGTTTTAGCGCGGCGTCTTACCCTTCGGGGGCAGCGCCGCGTTTTTTTCGCCTGTCGGCCTTGCGCCGGGCGATTTCAGGCAGACGCGTTCGCGTCCGCTTCTTCGCTGCGCCAGGCCTGTTGCCCGTCCGCGCGCGCGGATGGCGCCGTTACCCGATAGTCCAGATCCAGCGTGATGTCGGCTGCAAACATGTAGCCCCATCCGTGGACCGCGCGTATGGGCAACGTCATCTGATTGGCCGCGGCTTTGCGCCGCAGGCGGCTGATCATCACGTCCACGAAGCGGCGGCGCGTGATGCCGCTGTCGGCTTCGTCCGCGCCGTCGGCCAGAAAGGCGTCGCGGCTGATCTTGCGGTCGGGCGACTTCACCAGCCGCGACAGGAAGTCGCGTTCACCGGTTGTCAGACCCAGAGTTCGGCCCTTGGGGCTGATGAGCGTCCAGCCCTTGTTCGCCAGCCGCCAGCCTTCCTGGGCCGGCTCTTCGGATGCGCCCGAATCCGCGCCCGCTCCCGGATCCATGCCGTCCAGACCGACCGCGCGCCGCACCAGTGCCTGCAGTACCGCCGCAAGCTCCAGGCCGGTCACGTCCGGCGGCAGACAAGCGTCCGCGCCGCAGAGCAACGTGCGGATGCGGCTTTCCGAATCGGTGAATGGGGCGATGGCCACAATGCCCAGGCTGCGATCGATGGCGCGCAGACGCACGGCGGCATTGTGCACATCGGTAAGCGGGGCTTCCAGGACGACGAGCGGGCTGGGCCGGCGGGAAAACCGGTCGTAGACATCCACGAGATCGTGGCAGCGGCGGACGTTGAATCCCAGATGTGAAAGGGACTCGACGAGTCTGGCATGCCTGGCGTCGTCACGGCCAAGAAAAATGACATCCAGCGTGTTGTTCATTGATGCTTCCAATGAGGCGTCGCGGCAGGCGCTGGCGCCAAAAAAAAGCCGGACGTCTGGCAGAGCCATGCCGTTGCCGGCCGTTGCGGCGCTTCCCCTTCCAGAGCACGCCTGTGTTGCATTTAAACACGGGCGTGTTTTTTTGTGAAGATACGTTTCTATGGTTTCGGACGGTAACAGAACTTGGCAGTGGATCGGCTGGGCATCCGTTGAAACAGCGTTTGATCCTCGATTTGCGACAGAAAAATATTATGTATTACCGATACATTATTTTCTCTTTCGCCGGATTCGATACCCATAAACTCTTGCGTCCTTTTCACTCCCGGGGTGTTCAGCGGCCGTCGCGTCACGGCAGCCGCCGAACGGTGAAGTAAGGCGCTGCAAGTCGATGAAAGATATGACTTTTATGGGGCGGCATGCAGCACGGCGGAAAGGGCGCGCGGCAGCTCGTGCGTTTGGCCAGGGGGGCCATGCGGCGATTTGTGGATTAACCCGGAAATTGGGGTCTAATCCCTTTATTTGGCCGCGGATTTGAAATGCTTTAATCCAAAAAAACCATACAAATTAATGTCTCAGGTTGATCGATTGGACACGTTTAGCCATCGTCTGCGCAATGCAAGAATGCTTCAGGGGTGGACTCAAAAAGACTTGGCGGTCGCAAGCAATCTGTCTCAAAGCGCGATTGGCAACTACGAAAGCGGACAGCGCCAGCAGCCGTCCAGCGAGGCGCTCATCAAGCTGACGCGCGCCCTGCGCGTCAAGCCGTTGTGGCTCAGCACCGGCGAGGGGCCGATGCTCGACACGCCGTCCGGCCATGTTGCCGCGGGCAGGCTGGGCGAAATTCCCGACCCGCCCGCCTGGCCCTTCGAAACCATCTCCTACGCGTCTTACGCCCGACTCTCGCACCAGGAAAAGCGTCAGATCGAGTTGGTGCTGGGCGCCTACATCAAGGCACGCGGCGAATAGTCCCCATCGGTTGCGCGGGAACTTGCGGGCGCGGCCGGACATCGGCGGGAACGGTGGCGCCGGCGCCGCGGGAGTCGGTACGCAGGCGGCTGCGCAGGCGCTCCACGGGATCCGCAATCAGGTAGTTCAGCACCGCCGAGACCCCGATGCAGCCCGTGATGGCCATGGCGGCGAACAGCATGGGCTGATGCTCCTGCACATCGTGCATGAGCCAGCTGAACGCCATGATGACCAGCATGTGACAGATGTACAGCGGATAGCTGAGTTCACCAATTGCCTTGTCCAGCTTGTGGCGTGACTGGAACAGGAACGCCAGCGGCAGCAGCGCGGCGAACAGCAGGACGGCCAGGCCATCGCGCACGGTGGGATTGATGCCGATCGAGAAGTGCGCAACCGCATACAGGAACAGGATGCCGGTGCCCAGCTCGGGCAGGCGCTTGACGCGCTGCGTCCAGGCCTTCATGCGCGGCAGCAGCACCTGGTGCGACAGCGAACCGATCAGGAACAGCGCCAGTTCTGTCGGGAAGAAACGGTAGGTCCAGGGATCCGAGCGGCCGACGCCGGTCCAGATCAGGATTGCGCGCAGGGCCAGCGAGGCGGCCAGCAACGCCAGCAGCCGGCGCGGCGAGCGCAGGACGAAGGGCGCCACCAGGTAGAAGCTCATCTCGACGCCGAGGGTCCAGGCTTGCGGCACGAGCAGGCCCTTGTACAGCGGCACGTCGCTGTTCGCGAAGCTGCCGGTGAAGGCGAGGGCCGAGTCGCGGATGCCGAAGAACATCAGCCAGTCCTGGCCGAAGATGAAGAGGTTGGAGAGGAACAGGAAGACTTCGGCGCTGAAGGGCAGCGCTTCGTAGATGCGGAAGAACGAGCCTCCGCTCACGATGTGGGCCGTCAGCGTCAGCGCCGCCACCGCCAGATAGATCGGGAACAGCCGCAGGAAGCGGTTGGCGTAGAACTTGCCGGTGGCGCCCTGGTAGTGATCCGTCGCCGTCAGCACGTAAGAAATCAGGAAGCCGGAAATCACGTAGAAAAGCTGGACGGCAAGCCTGCCGCCGACAAGCTGATCGGCATAGCCTCCGCCCAGGTGGTCCAGGACCACTGACAAAGCCAGTAAGGTTCTCAAGAAGCCCATCGCGCATCTCCCCGGTCGATATTGTTCTCAGGCCCGATGGGCCGGACACTGCGCATGCGGTTGTCGCGGGCTCCGCTCCTCTTTCCCTGTATTACTTTTTAGGCCGGAGTCATCAACTGTCATTGATTCTGCTCGCGGCGACTTACCCCCGCCATGCGGCATTCGATGCAGAACCCGCGATCATCGGAGCTAGAACCTCCGGCTCAATCGTGCATCTTTTGGATACGGCTGTCGGACGGAGAAAAACGCGTGATGCGCCGCAGGCCGGTTACATTACGACGGTACGCATCAATTGGAGGCTCGCTCATGCCCAACTTCCTGTCCACGCCCAGCAGGGTGCTCTGCCTGGGACTGTTGACCGCGGCGCTGGCCGGATGCGCCGGCATGACCGGTGGCGCGCGTCCAGAAGGCGCCGCTGCAGCCAGCGCCGCCACCAGCAAGGACTCGCTGGCGCAGACGAGCTGGGAACTGGTCCGCTGGGCGCAACCGGGCGGCGCGCTGCGCGACATTCCGCACGGCGACAACGGCGAGCCCATCCGCCTGACCTTCCTCGCGCAAGGCAAGCAGTACCAGGTCAACGGATTCTCCGGCTGCAACCGTTACACGGGTACGTACAAGCTTGAGCGCAACAAGCTCGTCATCGACGCGCCCGCCACCACGCGCATGGCCTGCGTGCCGCCCGAGCGTGCAAAGCTGGAAGCCGACTACCTGCGCGCGCTGCGGGCCATCGACACGTTCACGCTGGATAGCGGCGGCGCGCCGCGCCACCTGACGTTCAACCTGCGTGGCGGCGACGTGCTTGAGTTCGAGCGCCGCCAGGATCCGCCGACACCCTGAATCCCGCTTCGCTGAACGATTCGAGAGACCTGCATGCGCTCACCCCTTTTCCTGCGCCGCGTGGCGCCTGTCCTGCTGTGCGCGGGTCTCGCGGCCTGCGCGTCGCCGCCGATGCGCGTGGTCGATGGGCAGGATCCGCGCTTTCAACCGGCCTCTGCCTCCGACATCCTGGTGCAGACGAACTGGGACCTGGCGCGCTGGACGCTGCCCGGCGGCACGCTGCGACCGGTACCCCATCCTTCGTCCTCCACACGCCCCATCACGGCGGCATTCATCCACGACCAGGGCTCGCCCCGGATGATGGGATTTGCCGGCTGCAATACGTACAACGCGCCGTACACCATCGCCAACGGGCTTTTGATCGTGCGCGCCGATCCGGTGTCCACCCGGATGGCCTGCGCACCGCAGGCCATGACGCTCGAGCAGGATTTTCTGGCGTCGCTGACGCGCATCACCGCCAGTTCGTTCGATAACGCCAGCAACCCGCAGCGCATGACGTGGAAACTCAGCACCGGCGACACGCTGGACTTCGGGCGCCGCGCGGATCCGGTGGCGGGCGGCCAGCGCGGCCCCACCAAGCTGGTGTATATCAACGCCGAGCGGGTGCCCTGCGACACGGCCGCCGGCCGCGCCATGTGCTATCAGGTGCGGGACAGCGCGTCGCAGCCCTGGCAGGCCTGGCCAGGCGAGATCACGGGGTTCAGTTTCCAGCCCGGCGTGCACTACCGCCTGCGCGTGGTCGAGATCAATGACCCGAATGCCTCCTTGGGCGCAGCCCCGCTGCGCTGGGTGCTGGATGCGGTGGTCGAGCAGCAGGTAGTGACACGCTAAGGGCGGTGTGCGGTCGCGCGTGCTACTCGCCGCCCGGCGATGGCCCCTCGGGCGGCGCAAACCGCCCAGCGATTATGATTACGGGCTTCGCCGCCCGTTTTCTATCGCTTTGCCATGACTTCCGTCGTCAATATCGCCGCTTACAAATTCGTTCCGCTGGACGCCCTGCCCGAGCTGCGCGAGCGCCTGCTCGCCGAGGCCGGCGCCGCCGGACTCAAGGGCACGATTCTGCTGGCCGGGGAAGGCATCAACCTGTTTCTCGCGGGGGCGGCCGACGGCATCGACACCTTTTTGCAGGGGCTGCGCGCCGATGCACGGTTTGCCGACCTGGAGGTCAAATTCAGCCACAGCAACGACGTGCCGTTCCGCAAGCTGCTGGTCAAGATCAAGCGCGAGATCATTCGCATGAACCACCCCGCGATCCGGCCGGCGGCGGGCCGCGCGCCCGGCGTCGACGCGCACACGCTGGCGCGCTGGCTGGCAGCGGGCGTGGACGACGATGGCAGGCCCGTGGTCATGCTGGACACGCGCAACGCCTTCGAGGTGGACGAAGGCACGTTCAGGAACGCCATCGATTGGCGCATCGACCGCTTTACGCAGTTTCCCGCCGCGGTCGAGGCCAACCGCGCGCAGCTCGAGGGCAAGACCGTCGTCAGCTTCTGCACGGGCGGCATCCGCTGCGAAAAGGCCGCCATCTTCATGAACGAGGCCGGCATCGAAAACGTCTACCAGCTCGACGGCGGCATTCTCAAGTATTTCGAGGAAACGGGCGGGCCGGGCTACGAAGGCAAGTGCTTCGTGTTTGACGAGCGCGTCTCGCTGGATCCGGCGCTGGCGCCCAGCAACGCCTGACCGGATTCGGCGCTGCAACAAAAAAGCGCCCGCATTCGCGGGCGCTTTGCATTGGCACTGACGCGGATCAGCGCACGCGCATGCCGGGCTTGGCGCCGGGGAACGGCTCCAGCACGTAGATGCCGGCGTCGACGGCTTCATCCGCATGGCTGGCGGCCAGCACCATGCCTTCGGACACGCCGAACTTCATCTTGCGCGGGGCCAGGTTCGCGACCATGACGGTCAGCTTGCCGACCAGATCTTCCGGCTTGTAGGCCGACTTGATGCCCGAGAACACGTTGCGGTGGCGGCCTTCGCCCACGTCCAGCGTCAGGCGCAGCAGCTTGGTCGAGCCTTCGACGTGCTCGCAATTGACGATCTGGGCGATACGCAGGTCGACGCGCGCGAAGTCGTCGATGGAGATGGTCTCGGCCAGCGGCTCGCCGCCGGGCACCACCACGGGCGCGGCGGGCGGCTCGAACAGGTCTTCCAGCATCTGCGGTTCGACGCGCTGCATCAGGTGCTTGAACGGCGCCACGCGCTGCGGCAGGACCGAGGCATCGGCCCAGGTGAAGGGCGCCTGCGCGCCGAACAATTCCAGGGCGACGCGTTCGGCGAGCTGGGGCAGCACCGGCGCCAGCATCACCGACAGGGCCTTGAAGCCGGCCAGCGAGCGCGAGCAGATGTCCTGCAGCGCGGCTTTCTGCGCGTCGTCGGCGGTGGCGATGCCCTTGGCCAGCACCCACGGCTGCGCGGTATCGAACGCCTGGTTGATGCGGTCGGCGTACGCCATGATCTCGCGGATGGCGCGGTTGTACTCGCGAGCCTCGAACGCGGCGCGGATGGACTCGGCCTGCTCGGCGTATTCGGCGGACAACGCGCTGGTGTCGCCCGAATAACCGAGGACGCCGTCAAAGTGCTTGGTGATGAAGCTGGCGGCGCGGCTGGCGATGTTGACGTACTTGCCGACCAGGTCGCTGTTCACGCGGGCAATGAAGTCCTCGGGGTTGAAGTCCATGTCTTCGACGCGCGCGTTCAGCTTGGCGGCGATGTAGTAGCGCATCCATTCGGCGTTCATGCCGAGTTCCAGGTAGCGCAGCGGCGAAATGCCGGTGCCGCGGCTCTTGGACATCTTTTCGCCGCTGACGGTGATGAAGCCGTGCACGTTGACGGCGTCCGGCGTCTTGCGGCCGGCGAACTTCAGCATGGCGGGCCAGAACAGGGCGTGGAAGTACACGATGTCCTTGCCGATGAAGTGGACCTGTTCGGTGTCGCCGTTGGGGTCGAGCAGGGCGTCGAAGTCCATGCCCTTGACCTCGCAATAGGACTTGAGCGACGCCAGATACCCAACTGGCGCGTCCAGCCAGACGTAGAAGTACTTGCCCGGGGCGTCCGGGATCTCGATGCCGAAATACGGCGCGTCGCGGGAGATGTCCCAGTCGCCCAGCTTGGCCTCGCCGTCTTCGCCGCCCAGCCACTCACGCGTCTTGGCCAGCATTTCCGGCTGCAGGTGCTTGACGCCAGCCTTGTTGGAACCCGTGGTCCACTGCTGCAGGAATTCCACGCAGCGCGGGTCGGACAGCTTGAAGAAGAAGTGGTCGGACGACTTCAGGACGGGCGTCGCGCCCGTCAGCGCGGAGTACGGATTGATCAGCTCGGTGGGCGCGTAGACGGCGCCGCAAACCTCGCAGGAATCGCCGTACTGGTCCTTGGCATGGCACTTGGGGCATTCGCCCTTGATGTAGCGGTCGGCCAGAAACATGCCCTTGACCGGGTCGTAGAACTGCTCGATGGAGCGCGTTTCGATCAGGTCCTGCGCCTTCAGCGCGCGGTAGATGTCCTGCGACAGCGCCACGTTTTCCGCCGAATCGGTGGAGTGCCAGTGGTCGAAACGGATGTGGAAACCGTTCAGGTATTGCGGACGCTCGGCTGCGTAGCGCGCAACCAGCGCCTGCGGCGTGATGCCTTCTTTCTCGGCCTTCAGCATGATCGGCGCGCCGTGCGCGTCGTCGGCGCCCACAAAGTGCACCGTGTGGCCCGCCATTCGCATCGAACGAACCCAGATATCGGCCTGGATGTACTCCATGATGTGGCCGATGTGGAAGGATCCGTTGGCGTAGGGCAGCGCAGTGGTGACAAAGAGGGTGCGAGACATGGTTGTCGACTGAGGTTGAGGGGAAAAGGAGATTTGGCGGCCATTTTAGGGCAAGCGCGAGCGCGTGCCCCTGACGTGGCGCCGGAAGTGGTCCCGGCAATGATCCAGGACATGGCCCCGGAAAGCGCACAACCCGCCCATCGCATCGATGCGAATCAGGCGGGTTGGGGGGAGCGGCCGGAGCGTTGGGTGCGATTTCAGCGCAACACGCATCGGCCGGCTTGCGCGGGTTTACGCACAAGCCAGGTTGAAAACCGCCGTCAGCGGATTTCGCGGGCCTCGACGTCAATCACGTCGCCACGCGGTTGCGTGGCGAACGGGGCAGTGGCGGACTGGAAGGGTCCAGGGCGGGCGCCTTGGCGCTGGCTCCAATAGGCGCGAACGCCGAAGGGCTTGCCGCGGACCTTGGCGACCACATAAAGGATCGCCACGGCGAATGCCGTGGAAAGCATGAACACCAGCGCCATCGCCATGCCGATCAAGGCCAGGGCGGCGAATAGGACGGCACGAAAGAAGCGGATAAGTGTGTTGGTCATGAATGTCGGATGCAAAACGCAGCGAAAGGTTCCCGTGTATCCGCTATCCTTTAGGGGATGGCGGCCCGCAGACGCCGCGCTGCCTACGGAACCATAGTGACATGAGTATAACGATAGAAAACATCCGCGCCGCACTGCGCGCCGCGCAAGACCCGAATACCGGTTTGGATTTGGGTGTTTCTGTAAAAGATCGTGACATTCAACTGGGCGGCGGCCGCGTCGCGTTGACGCTGGAACTGGGCTATCCCGCCGACGCCGTCCGCGACCAGATCCGCGACATCGCCGTGCGCGCGCTTGCGCAAGCCGGCGCGCCCGATGCGCAAGTCACCGTCACCTGGAAGGTTGCCGCGCACGCCGTGCAGAAGGGCCTGAAGCCGCTGCCCAACGTGCGCAACATTATTGCGGTCGCTTCCGGCAAGGGCGGCGTGGGCAAGAGCACCACCGCCGTGAACCTGGCCCTGGCGCTGGCCGCCGAGGGCGCTTCGGTCGGCCTGCTGGATGCCGACATCTACGGCCCCAGCGTGCCGACGATGCTGGGCATCTCCGGCCGTCCCGAAAGCCGGGATAACAAAAGCATGGAGCCGCTGACCGGCCACGGCCTGCAGGCCAATTCCATCGGCTTTCTGATCGACGCCGATTCGCCCGCCATCTGGCGCGGCCCGATGGTGACGCAGGCGCTGGAACAACTGCTGCGCCAGACCAATTGGCGCGATCTCGATTACCTGATCGTCGACATGCCGCCCGGCACGGGCGACGTGGCGCTGACGCTGGCGCAGAAGGTGCCGGTCGTCGGCGCGGTCATCGTCACCACGCCGCAGGACGTGGCGCTGCTGGATGCGCGCAAGGGCCTGAAGATGTTCCAGAAGGTGGACGTGCCGATTCTGGGCGTGGTCGAGAACATGGCCATCCACATCTGCTCGCAGTGCGGTCACGCCGAGCACATCTTCGGTGAAGGCGGCGGCCAGCGCATGGCCGAGCAATACCAGACGCCGTGGCTGGGCAGCCTGCCGCTGACCCTTGCGATTCGCGAACAGACCGACGCCGGCACGCCGACCGTCGTGTCGGACGCGGGCAGCGAGGCCGCGTCGCTCTACCGCGCGATCGCTCGAAAGCTGGCCGCGGGCGTTGCGGCGCTTCCGCGCGACATGGCCGGAAAGTTTCCCTCCATCGTCGTTCAACAACCGACCTGACGCATGCGGTGGGCTGCCCGAGCCTTATTGGCAGGACTTTGCATGATGGCGGGCGAGGCGTTGGCCAAGCGCCCGGAGGTCATTGTCGACCCCGGGGGCGTGCCCCCGGCCGCGCTCCAGGCGATCACCCAGGCGGTCGATGCGATCGCGCGTCTGGCCGAGGACCAGGACGGCGGTGAAATCAACCGCCTGCGCCGGCGCGCGCGCGACGCGACGCTGGCGGCGCTGGCCACGCAAGGCTATTTCTCGCCCAAGGTCACGCTCGAGGCCGGCACCGATATCGGCGGGGAAACCTGGGATATCGCGATCGTGCCGGGCAAGCGCACGACCGTCGAATCCGTGAATCTTGAATTCTCGGGCCGCATCACGCGCCCCGAGTACGCGCAGCGTGTGCAGAAGCTGCGCGACGATTGGGGGCTGCGCAAAGGGCAGCCCTTCATCAACAGCGACTGGAACCGCGCCAAGGCCACGCTGCTGGACGACGTCTCCACGCGCGACTTTCTGCTGGCGCGCATGACGTCCTCGCGCGCGGACATCGACGCCGACAACGCGGCGGCGCATCTGCACGTCACCATCGACAGCGGACCGCAGGTGCGCATGGGCGAGCTCAACACGCAGGGCTTAAAGCGTGTGCCGGAAACCTTGATCGACCGCTACGTGCGCTACAACGTGGGCGCCGCGTTTGACCAGAACCGGCTGGACCAGTGGCAGCAGGACCTCCAATCGACCGCATTTTTCCGTGGCGCGTTCGTTTCGCTGCAGGAGCCGCCCAGCGCGAACGACCAGCCCACCGATCCCATTTCCGACCGCGCCCGCGGACCCGGATCCGAGGACGCCGCCGCGGCTGCGCCGGCGGGCGATCCCACCGTGTCGGGCGGCATGCCCCCGCCGCCAGCGCAGTTCGATTCGGACGGCGAGATCACGCTGCCGGTGCAGGTGCGCGTGGTCGAGGCGCCGCCCAAGCGCTTTTCCGCGTCGATCGGCGTGGACGACGAGGCCGGCGTGCGGGTCGAATCCGTGTATCGCCAGAACGTGGTGTTCGGCCAGCCGGTCACCATGGAAACCGGCTTCGGCGTTGACCGGCTGCGCCAGCGCGCCTTCATGGACATCCTTCTGCCCCCCACCGAGCGCGGCTACCGCGATTCCGTCGGGATCCTGGTGGACCGCTCCGACATCCAGGGGCTGGAAGTGACCCGCTACGCGCTGGGCGCCACGCGCACGCAAGAGCGCAAGGGCGCCGGCGACAGCCGCGTCGAATATGAAACGCGCTATGGCGTGCTGCTGGCGCAAGACCACGTCAAGATCGACGGCGGCGACAGCTACACGCTGCCCACCATCACCACCACGGCCGAATGGCTGCGGCGCGACGTGGACAACAAATACGATCCGCGCGAGGGCAACCTGATTTCGGTGGGCGGCGGTGTCGGCGTGACGCTGGACACCGGCGAGCCCTACACGCGTCTGCGGCTGCGCGGCCAGAAATGGTGGCCGATAGGCAAATGGGACGTGCTGACGATCCGTGGCGAGGTCGGCCGCGTGTGGTCCAACGGCGACGTGCAGGTCCCGGACGATTTTGGCTTCCGGACGGGCGGCGCGCGGTCGATCCGCGGCTACCGCTACCAAAGCATCGGCGTGCACCGCGACAACGCCGTGGTCGGTGCGCCCACGCTGCTCGTGGGCAGCATCGAGTACGACCATTATTTTGACGAGCGCTGGGGCATGGGCGTGTTCGTGGACGCGGGCGATGCCGCCGAATCCTTCGGCGACATGAAGATGTCCGTGGGCTACGGCGTCGGCGCGCGTGTGCGCACGCCCGCCGGGCCGCTGTTCCTGGACGTGGCCTACGGCCAGCGCGAACGCGACCTGCGCCTGCATTTCTCGCTGGGGATCGCGTTTTGAAGTTCGTGCGTAAATTCCTGCGCCATGTGCTGGTGTGGTGGCTGCCTGGGCTTGCCATGCTGGTTGCGTTGGCGGCCGGTTTCATCTTCTGGCTGGTGGCCTCGCAGAACGGCACCCGCCTGTTGCTGACCACTGCGGCGCAGCAGCTCGAGGGCCAGGCGCTGGACGTGAACGGCTCGCTCCTGCGCGGGGTGACCGTGGGGCGGCTGGAGCTGACGGCCGGCGGCACGCACGTCCACATCCACGACCTGGACCTGTCCGTGCGCTGGAGCGCCCTGGGCGACCGGCTGCTGCACGTGCGCAACCTGTCGGCCGGCGCGGTCCGCGTAGACATCGAATCCTCGCCCGAGACGCCGCCCGCCGAGGAAAGCGGCGAACCCTTTACGCTGCCTGAGCTGCCGGTGACCATCGCCGTGGACCGGCTGGCGCTGGGCGACTTCCAGTTCACCCAGGACGGCGAGCCGCTGCCCGTCACGTTGAATGATCTGAACGCCACCTTTGCCGCCAGCCAGCAGGGCGCGCAACTGCGCATTGCCAGCCTGCGCGTCGGGCACGAGGTGGGCGAGGCCGACGTGACCGGCCAGGCCGATCTGCAGGGGTTGGCCGACCCCTGGCCCTTCGCGGCGCGTCTTGACGTGACGGCGCGCGGCGCGGGACCCGATTCTCCGCTGTGCCAGGCCGACCGGCTGAGCGGCGTGTTCGGTCCGGTGGCGGGGCAGGCGAACGCCAAGGACAAGGCCGAAGACTCGGCCAAAGACCCCGCTGTGACCAAGAAGCCCGCTGCGTCCAAGGCACAGGAAGCGGCCAATCGCGCCGACCGGCGCAAGACCGAAGCCGCCGCCAAGGGCCGCCCCGACAGCGCGGCGGCCGCCAAGGGCAAGGCAGAGCCAGCCGCCACCACGGCCGCGCCGATGGGGCCGCCCGTGCCCGCGTGCCTGGTCGTGCTGCACGCCGACGCCGCGGGATCGCTTGACGGCATCCAGGCCAAGATCGACGGCACCGGTTCCAATCTCGTGCTCGACGTGGTGGCCGATCTGGCGCCGCGCACGGCGCTGGTGCTGCGCAGCGCCCGGGCGCGCGCGCAGTTGCCAGACAAGTCCACGCTGGCCGCGCAGTTCGACCTGCAGCCGGGCGACGCGCCCGGCCGCGACCGCATCGTCGGCTCGCTGGACGCGCAGCGCCTGGACCTGGCGCCCTGGACGGGCAACGCCATCCCGCCCGCACTGCTGACTGTGCGCGCGGACGTGCAGGCCGATATCGAAAACCTGAGCGCGCTGCGGCATGCCGCCGTCAACCTGCGCTTTGAAGAGGGCAGCCGCTGGAACCGCCAGCCGCTGAGCGGGAATCTGAAGGCGCAGGTGGATGTGGCTGCGGCAGCCGATGGTGCGGCAGCCGGTGCTGCGGCAGCCGGCGCTGCGGCGCCCGCCGGAACTGTCGCGACGGACCCCATGGCGGACCCGCTGGCCGGCCTGCGCATCCACGACCTGGACGTGGACCTGCGATTGGGCCGCAACCGCGTCCGCGCGACGGGCGAACTGGGCGCCGCGAGCGGCGCCATCACGCTCGATGCCCAGGCGCCGCAACTGGACGCCTTCTGGCCTGACGTGCCCGGCGGCGCCGACGTGAAAGCCCGCATCGACGGCACGGTGGCCGCGCACCGCGGCGAGATCACCGCCAGCTACACGCCGCCCCGGCCTCGTCCGGGCATCATCGGGCAGTCCCGCGCGCAAGCCAATCTGACCTTCAACGGTGGATGGGGCAGGGGGGCTGCGGGCCAGCCGGACGCGACGCTGGTGGGCTGGCGCGGCACGTTCTCCAGGCTGAGCGCTGACACCGCCGGATTCGCCGTCTCCCTGGATCGCCCGGTCACGCTGTCCTTCCTGCCCTCGGCCGTTGCGCCGCAGTGGCAATGGCAGGTCGGCCAGACCGCTGTGAGCCTGACCCTGCCGGGCAAGGAGCGCCTGTCCGTGGCGCACCAGGGCTCGCGCGGCGGCGGCAAGCGCTGGGAAACCGCCGGGCAGTCGGACAACCTCGTCATCACGGCCGCCGTGGCGCGCCAGGTGGTCGGCGCGTTCGATCCGGAAGCTGCGGCCAAGCTGGGCCGCAATGCCGGCCGCGTGAACGCGATGGTGCCAGACGGCCAGCGCCGCATCGCGCTGGACCTGCTGTGGGACTTGAAATTCGACGGACGCCTGGCTGGCCGGGCCCGGATCGCGCGCCGGGCGGGCGACCTGCTGATTCCGGGCGATCCACCGGTGCCGCTTGGCGTGAAGGCGCTGGTCGTCGACGTGACCGCCACGCCCACGGCGGCCAACGCCAGCCGGCTGGACGCGCGCCTGGACCTGGCGACGGAAAAGATGGGGTCGATCAACGGCACCGGCACGGCGGTCCTGCTGGTGGACGCGCAGGGCGGCATGGCGCTGGATTCGCGCCAGCCGCTGCGGGCGCGCCTGAATGCGGACATCGCCGACCTGGCGTGGGTCGGCCTGTTCGTGGGCGACGCCATGGAAGTGGGCGGCACGCTCAAGGCCAACATCGACGTGCAGGGCACGCTCGCCGGCCAATGGGGCGCCACCGGCGCGATCCAGGGCGACAAGCTGCGGCTGGTGCGCATCGATGACGGCGTGCGGCTGATCGACGGCACGCTGTCCGCCCGCCTGGACGGCCAGCGGCTCATTCTGGACAGCCTGCGCTTTCCGGCGTCGCTGCGCGTCATGCCCGCAGAATGGCGCACCAAGGAATGGATCACGACCAACGCGGGCGCCAAGGGCGGCTACGCCGAAGCCAAGGGCGACTGGAACATCATGGACGGCGGCGGCGCGATCAAGCTGACGCTGTTCCGCTTTCCCGCCTTGCAGCGCTCGGACCGCTACGCCATGGTGTCCGGCACGGTCGAGGTGCGGGCAGCCATGCCGCGCCTGGAAATCGTGGGCAACCTGAGCGCCGACGCGGGCTGGTTCAGCCTGGAGATCCTGCAGGGCGTGCCGACGCTGGACGACGACGTGCGTGTGATCCGCGCGGGCGACGATCCCAACAAGGTCTCGACGCCGCTGCAGACCAGCATGGACCTGCGATTCGACATGGGACCGCGCTTCTACATTACGGGCATGGGGCTGGACGCCGGCCTGCTCGGCGCCATCCAGATCCGCCTGAACGACGGCCGGCTGACGGGCTGGGGCCAGTTGCGCACGCGCGGCGGCGGCATCGAGGCCTATGGCCAGCGGCTGCGCCTGAGCCGCGGGACCCTGACCTTCCAGGGCCGGCTGGACAATCCCATCCTGGACATCGAGGCGCTGCGCACGGGCGAACTGGTCGAGGCCGGCGTGCGGGTGGTGGGCACGGCCCAGCGTCCTCGCATCGACCTGGTGTCCTATCCGGAAGTCAGCGACGTCGAAAAGCTGTCGTGGCTGCTGCTGGGACGCGGACCGGACGAAAGCGGCGGCGACGCGGCCCTGCTGGTGTCGATCGGCACCGCGCTGCTGGGCGGCGGGCAGCCGTTCTACAAGCAGTTCGGCCTGGACGACGTGGCGGTGCGCACCGGCAACATGGGCAGTTCGGGCAGCATCCTGCCGGACCGCACGGTGGCCGGTAACGTCAACCGCGATATCGGCAGCGACCTGTCCACCCAGTTTCTGGTGGCCAGCAAGAACTTTGCCAATGGCATCACGCTCAGCGTCGAGCAGGCGCTCTCCGGCAGCGATACCGTCGGCCGCGCCAGCTACCGGCTGGCGCGTGGTCTGTCCCTGGATTTGAAGGGTGGGTCGGTCAACGGGATCTCGCTGGTGTACCGGACCCTCTTTGGCAATTGAGCCGGCGCCCGGCTTGAGGCGGGACAAGTGCGTCCCGCCGGGCCGGGGGCGGGTCCGGCGCGCTCGGGATAAAATGACGCCCATTCAAATCCCTAGCACCACACCCACCATGAGCATCAAAAGCGACCGCTGGATCCGCCGCCAGGCCGAAGCCGGCATGATCGAACCCTTCGAACCCGGGCAGGTTCGTACGGCCAATGGCGGGCGCATCGTCAGCTATGGCACCAGCAGCTACGGCTACGACGTGCGCTGCGCCGACGAATTCAAGATCTTCACCAATATCAATTCGACGATCGTCGACCCCAAGAACTTCGACGAAGGCTCGTTCGTGGATTTCAAGGGCGACGTCTGCATCATTCCGCCGAATTCCTTCGCCCTGGCGCGCACGGTCGAATACTTCCGCATCCCGCGCAGCGTCCTGACGGTCTGCCTGGGCAAGAGCACGTACGCGCGTTGCGGCATCATCGTCAACGTGACGCCGCTGGAACCCGAATGGGAAGGCCACGTCACGCTGGAATTTTCCAACACCACGCCGCTGCCCGCCAAGATCTACGCCGGCGAAGGCTGCGCGCAGATGCTGTTCCTGGAAAGCGACGAGGTCTGCGAGACCTCGTATCGCGACCGCGGCGGCAAGTACCAGGGCCAGCGCGGCGTTACGCTGCCGCGCACCTGATTCCTCAGCAGGCGTGCGCCGGACGCGGGTCGTCGCGCGGGTCGACGGGCGCGTAATCGCGCAGGTAGTCAATATCCCACTCGCCTTCGCCGGTCTGCACAAAGCCGTGCCGGCGATAGAAGCGGTTCGAATCGCTGCCGCGCAACGCGCTCAATGTCACCTTTGCGCGACGGCGGTCGGCGTCCCGCAATATTCGGCGCAGCACCTGGCCGCCCACGCCTCGCCCCTGCGCAGAGGGATGCACGTACAGATGATCCAGCCGCAACCCGTCGCCGTCCGGCCGCAAGCAATAAAACCCGACGCGCTCGCCGTCTGCTTCGATATGCCAGGTGCATTCGGGGCGAAAGGTGCCACGCAGCCGCTCGCGCGCGCGGTCCGGGTCAAAGCGGCCCAGCCGTTCCAGGCTGTCTCGCATGGCGGCGATCCGCAGCGCCAAAAGCGCTTCGAAATCGGACTCGGCCACCGGCGTGAAACGCAGCGGCGCCGCCAGCTCGTCATAGCCCCGGCCAAGAAACTGCAGGATGCAGATGCCGTGGCCATACGGATCGGCCAGGTGCGCAATGCGGCCCCAGTCGTGCGTGGCGGGCGGGTCCTCCAGACGCGCGCCGGCGGCGACCGCCCTGGCCACCGCCTGATCCACGTCGTCCACCACCACGTCCAGATGCACCGGGGTCCAATGCCGCGCGTAGTCGCGGGGCTGGCGCACGGCGCCCGCGGCGGGCGTGCCAGCCGCCTTTTCGAGCAGATAGATGGGGGCGTCGGCGCCCAGCAGTTCGGCCCCTGTCGAACCCAGGCGGCGGTTCAGCGTCAAGCCGAAGGCCGTCTGGTAGAAACCGATAGCGTGTTCGAGATCGGGGACATCGATATTGACCAGGATTTTCATGGGGACATTCTGCGCTAAAGAACCTTATGCCGCGTCCGTAAAAAGATTACATGTGTTTGCCGATTTGGCGACGTCATTTCTGCAAGCGTTAGCAAGGCCCAATCCGTGCGTTACCCCCATATTCCCTGGCTGCCCCTGTTGTTCTATCCCGCGTTGCCGGTGGCCGCAGCGGTCGGGCTGCTGTTCTGGCGGGAATGGCCGCCTGCGCTCAGCCTGATCGTGCCGTTCGTGCCATGGGTCATGGCGCTGATCGGATCGGCGATCTGCCTGATGTATCAACGCTCGCAGACCATGGCGCTGATGCTGTGCGTGCTGGCCGTCACGGCGGCCTGGCCCACGCTTGCCCGGGAAGCCCCTTGGGCCATGGGGCCGGTGCTGGCCTGGTGGTCGCTCGTCTACACCATCAATGCCTTGTGGTCCGAACGATCCAGCATGCTGATCGACGTGGCGCTGCGCATCGGCTTGATAGCCGCCGGCGTGGCCGTGATCGCGCTGGTCGGCAAGGACGGCGTGGGCGACATCTTCAGCACCGTCGCGCTGCAGGGCATGCTGGCGCGCCTGGGCGTGCCGGCCGAGGCGCTGATCGCGCTGCTGGGCACGGGCCTGACGTTGACGCTGCTGCTGTTGCGCTACGGACGCCCGCAGCAGGCGGGCCAGTGGCTGGGTTTTGTGTGCATGGCGTGGGCGCTGCCGCGCGGCGCGGCGCATCCGCTTGAACTGGCGCTGATGTCCGCCGCGGCGCTGACGGCTCTGTGCATCTCGTTGGCGCACGAAGGCTTTCACATGGCATTTCGCGACGAGCTCACGGGTCTGCCCGGCCGCCGCGCGCTGAACGAACGGCTGCAGCGCATGGGCCGCGTCTACACGCTGGCGATGGCCGACGTGGACCATTTCAAGGCATTCAACGATACGCACGGCCACGACGTGGGCGACCAGGTGCTGCGCATGGTCGCCTCGCAGTTGCGGCGCGTGCCGGGCGGCGGCCAGGCCTACCGCTATGGCGGCGAGGAATTCACGCTGGTGTTTCCGGGCAAGACCGCGGCCGAGGCCATGCCGCACCTGGAAACGGTGCGGCGCGCGATCGAGGCCTACCAGATGCGCCTGCGGGACAAACCGGCCCGGCCCAAGGCGGACCAGATCGGCCAGCGCCGCCGCGGCGGACGGGGCGCGCGTGGCTCGCGGCCCTTGCGCGTGACGGTCAGCATCGGCGTGGCCGAACGCAGCGACGCCCTGCGCGCTCCGGACGCCGTCATCAAGGCGGCCGACCAGGCGCTCTACAAAGCCAAGGACGGCGGACGCAATCAGGTGTGGGCCTTTGGCGCGCGCCGCCGCGAGGGCGCTGCCTGACCCCCCGCGCCTACCGGTCGGCCAGCGGCATCGCCATCAGCGCTTCGTCGTACAGCTTGCCGTTGACGAGCAGCGCCTCGCGCTCGTGGCCATACACGGTGAACCCCAGGCTGGCGTAAAGCGCGGACGCCGCGACGTTGTTGGCGGTGACGCTCAACTGCACCTGCCGGATCCCGCGCATGGTTCGCGCGTGGTCGATCGCCGCGTGCATCAGCAGCCGGCCCAGGCCCCGGCCACGCTCGGCAGGCGCTACATACATGCTCCAGATGTGGGCCTTGTGCCGCACCTTCAGCTTGCGCTGGCGCCCCACGCCGACGATGCCGGCCAGCGCATCGCCCAGAAACACGCCATACATCGCGCCGTCGTTGGCCGGCGAAATCCATTCTCGGATGTCCGCCAATGTCAGCGTGTGTTCCTCTTCGTAACTCGATCCAAAGGACTCCGGCGTTTCGACCAGCGCGTTCAAACGCAATTGCCGCAAGGGCGCGGCGTCGGCAGCGATCAGTCGTCGGACGACAGGCTCGTTCATGGTGGCTTTGAGAGTGTTGGGATTAGGTAACGTTTGAGGAGTATAGGGGGGTGGCCTTGCCTATAATGGCCCCAACGCCGCTTGCGGTTTTCAACAAGGAGCCACTGATGTTCGGTTTCCTCAAGACAAACCAGGATGCGACGCGCCACGAAGTACAGGAAGAATTCGTGGCCCGTGTCGCGGGTGCAGCGCAGGACTTCGTGGAGGCGGCCGGTCCAACCGGCGCCGTGCTGGACTACTCCCCGTCCAGCGTCCATGCGCTGGATGACGCACTAGAGGCCGCCCATCTGGGCACGCTGCCTCTGACCCCCATGCAAACCGTCGGCGCTGCCGCCTATCTCTATGAAGTGGGCCGGCGCGCACATGGCGGGCTGTACGAGGTCTGCGACGACGAAGACCCCGTGGTCCTCGTCTGCGGCGAACCCGGCTCGGAAGTCTGCTTTGGAGCCATCGCCAAGGTCGAACGGCGCATCCGTTACGGGGCCGCCGAGGCCATCCCCGCCTACTTTGAACTCTTCATGACAGCCCTGCAGACGGGTGAAGCGCAGACCATCCGGTAGGCCGATCTGGCGCTTCTGGGGATTTCCCTTAGGGCTGTAAGAAAAACAGCCCTACAATTCCGCAATTCCCGCCGGCCGGCGGGTGCTCGTGCCGTCTGTCATCAGACGGTTTTTTACTCGCAGTACATTCGCGCCGCGATACGCGTCCGATCCGCCATGCCCCCAGGAGCGCCTGCATGAAATTCCGCTTCCCCATCTTCATCATCGACGAGGACTACCGTTCCGAGAACGCGTCCGGTTTGGGTATCCGTGCCTTGTCCGCAGCAATCGAGGCCGAGGGCGTCGAGGTGATCGGGGTGACCAGTTACGGCGACCTGAGCTCGTTTGCGCAGCAGCAAAGCCGCGCCAGCGCCTTCATCCTGTCGATCGACGATGAAGAGTTCGACGTGGACTCGCCCGAGGACGTGGCCGGCGCAATCAAGAACCTGCGCGCCTTCATCGGCGAGCTGCGCTTTCGCAACGCGGACATTCCCATCTACCTGTACGGCGAGACGCGCACGTCGGAACACATTCCGAACGACATCCTGCGCGAGCTGCACGGCTTCATCCACATGTTCGAGGACACGCCGGAGTTCGTGGCGCGCCACATCATCCGCGAAGCCCGCAGCTACGTCGACAGCCTGCCGCCGCCGTTCTTCCGCGAGCTGGTGAAGTACGCGCAGGACGGTTCGTATTCGTGGCACTGCCCGGGGCACTCGGGCGGTGTGGCGTTCCTGAAAAGCCCGGTTGGCCGGATGTTCCACCAGTTCTTCGGTGAAAACATGCTGCGCGCCGACGTCTGCAACGCCGTGGACGAACTGGGCCAGTTGCTGGACCACACCGGCCCGGTCGCCGAATCCGAACTGAACGCCGCGCGCATCTTCCACGCGGACCATTGCTTCTTCGTGACCAACGGCACGTCGACGTCGAACAAGGTCGTGTGGCACGCCAACGTCGCCGCGGGCGACGTCGTGGTGGTGGACCGCAACTGTCACAAGTCGATCCTGCACGCCATCACGATGACGGGCGCGATTCCCGTGTTCCTGCGCCCCACGCGCAACCACCTGGGCATCATCGGACCGATCCCGCTCGAAGAGTTTCACCCGGACAACATCCGCAAGAAGATCGAAGCCAACCCCTTCGCGCGCGAAGCGGTGAACAAGAATCCGCGCATCCTGACGCTGACGCAGAGCACGTACGACGGCGTCATCTACAACGTCGAAATGATCAAGCAGCAGCTCGGCAGCTATGTCGACACGCTGCACTTTGACGAAGCCTGGCTGCCGCACGCGTCGTTCCACGAGTTCTACCAGGACATGCACGCCATCGGCCAGGACCGCCCGCGCAGCCAGGACGCCATGGTGTTTGCCACGCACTCCACGCACAAGCTGCTGGCCGGCATTTCGCAGGCCTCGCAGATCATCGTGCAAGAGTCCGAGACCCGCAAACTGGACCGCAACGTCTTCAACGAGGCGTATCTGATGCACACGTCCACGTCGCCGCAGTACGCGATCATCGCGTCCTGCGACGTGGCCGCGGCCATGATGGAGCCCCCGGGCGGCACCGCGCTGGTCGAGGAAAGCATCCGCGAAGCCCTGGACTTCCGCCGCGCCATGCGCAAGGTGGAATCCGAGTTCGGCAAGAACGACTGGTGGTTCAAGGTCTGGGGCCCGAACCGTCTGGTGTCCGAAGGAATCGGCAATCGCGACGAATGGATCCTCGAAGCCAACGACCACTGGCACGGCTTCGGCGAAATGGCCGAAGGCTTCAACATGCTGGACCCCATCAAGGCCACGGTCATCACGCCGGGGCTGGACATGTCGGGCAGCTTCGGCGAAACCGGCATTCCCGCCGCGCTGGTCTCCAAGTACCTGACCGAGCACGGCGTGGTGGTCGAGAAGACCGGCCTGTACTCGTTCTTCATCCTGTTCACCATCGGCATCACCAAGGGCCGCTGGAACACGCTCTTGACCGCCCTGCAGCAGTTCAAGGACGACTACGACCGCAACCAGCCGCTGTGGCGCATCCTGCCGGAATTCTGCCGCGACCATCGCCGCTACGAGCGCATGGGCCTGCGTGACCTCTGCCAGCAGATCCACGAGGCCTACCGCGAGCGCGACGTCGCCCGCCTGACGACCGAGATGTACCTGAGCGACATGGTGCCGGCGCTGAAGCCGTCGGACGCCTTTGCCCGCATGGCGCACCGCGAAGTCGAGCGCGTCGACATCGACAAGCTGGAAGGCCGCGTTACGGGCGTGCTGCTGACGCCGTACCCGCCGGGCATTCCGCTGCTGATTCCGGGCGAACGCTTCAACCGCACCATCGTGCAGTACCTGCAGTTCGCCCGCGAGTTCAACGAACGCTTCCCGGGTTTTGAAACCTACATCCACGGCCTGGCCGACGAAGTGGGTCCGGACGGCGAAAAGCGTTACTACGTCGATTGCCTGATCGAAGAGTAAGCACGGGCGGGCCGGAAATCTTGATGTTCGATGTTGCAGTGCTTGGCGCGGGCGCCGCGGGCATGATGTGCGCGGCGGTCGCGGGCCAGCGCGGCCTGCGCGTGGTGCTGGTCGACCACGCGCAGCGCCTGGCCGAGAAGATCCGAATCTCGGGCGGCGGGCGCTGCAACTTCACGAACATCGGGGCCGGGCCCGCCAATTTCCTGTCTGAAAATCCCCATTTCTGCCGGTCGGCGCTGTCGGCCTACACGCCGCAGGACTTCCTGGCGCTCATGAAGCGCCACCGCATCGCCTGGCACGAGAAACATCGCGGCCAGCTGTTCTGCGACGACTCCAGCGAAAACATCATCGACATGCTGCGCGCCGAGTGCGACGCGGGCAATGTGCAGTGGCGCATGGGCTGTTCGGTGGCCGAGGTCGCGCATGGCGCCGAAGGTTTCGAGCTGCGCACCAGCCAGGGCGTCATCCGGGCCGCCAAGCTGGTCATCGCGACCGGCGGCATGGCGATTCCGCAACTGGGCGCCACCGACTTCGGCCTGAAGATCGCTCGCCAGTTCGGCCTGAAGGTCGTCGAGCCGCGCCCCGCGCTCGTGCCCCTGACCTTCGACCCGGCGCAGTGGCAGCCGCTGTCCGAGCTGTCCGGCGTGGCGCTTGAAGTGAACCTGCAGACGGGGCAGGGCAAGGCGCGCGGCGAATTCCTGGAAGACCTGTTGTTCACGCACCGCGGGCTGTCGGGACCGGCGATCCTGCAGATCTCCAGCTACTGGAAGCCGGGCGAGCCCATCGTGATCGACCTGGCGCCGGGCCGCGACCTGGCGCAGGAACTGCTGGCGTCCAAGTCCGGCAACCGCCAGCAGCTGCACACGGTGTTGGGCGGACTGTGGCCCAAGCGGCTGGCCGATCGCTGGCTGCATCTGGCCGAGCAGGGCGGCAAGCCGGGCCTGGCCGCGCTGCGCCTGGCCGACGCGCCGGACAAAACGCTGCGCGGGCTGGCGCAGGACATCCATCAGTGGACGCTCGTGCCCAGCGGCACGGCGGGCTACAAAAAGGCCGAAGTCATGCGTGGCGGCGTGGATACGCGCGGCCTGGACCAGAAGTCCATGCAGGCCAAGGCCGCGCCGGGCCTGTACTTCATCGGCGAGGCCGTGGACGTCACGGGGTGGCTGGGCGGCTACAACTTCCAGTGGGCGTGGGCGTCGGGCGTGGCCTGCGGGCAGGCGCTGTAGGCCGCCGGCCGTTTTCGTCCGCACATCAGCAAGGTCTTGAAGTCGCCCGCCCGGGCACATTTCGGCCAATCCGGCATTGTGATATCAAATAAAAATACATATCATTTATGTTTTGATCTTTATCAAGCCTGTCCCGCCAGGGACGGATCAGCCGGAGACTCGCATGGCCTACACCCTTCCGCCCCTGCCGTACGCCTATGACGCGCTGGAACCTCACATCGACGCGATGACGATGGAGATCCACTACACCAAGCATCACCAGACCTACGTCAACGGCCTGAACACCGCGCTGGAGGGCGCCGGCATCGCCACGGACGAACCCGTGGAAGCCCTCGTCGCCCGCATCAAGGAATTGCCCGAAGCCGTGCGCGGCGCCGTGCGCAACCACGGCGGCGGCCACGCCAATCACAGCCTGTTCTGGTCCGTCATGTCGCCGCAGGGCGGCGGCGAGCCGGATGGCGCGCTGGCGGCGGCTATCGACGCCGAGCTGGGCGGGCTGCCTGCCTTCAAGGAAGCCTTCACCAAGGCGGCGCTGACCCGCTTCGGCAGCGGCTGGGCCTGGCTGAGCGTGACGCCGGCCGGCAAGCTGGTGGTCGAGAGCAGCGCCAACCAGGACAGCCCCCTGATGGAAGGCAACACGCCGATCCTGGGCCTGGATGTCTGGGAACACGCTTATTATCTGAAGTACCAGAACCGCCGGCCGGAATACATCGGCGCTTTCTACAACGTGGTGAACTGGCCCGAGGTCTCGCGCCGCTACGCTGCGGCAAAGGGCTGAGCGCATCTCCCGAAAGGAGCGCAGCCGCATATGAATACCTTCAGCCGTCATCGCGTGCGGCCGGCGGCCACCAGCATCAGCGTCTGGACGCTGGCCGTGATGGTGTCCTGCCTGGCCCTGTACCAGCTCTGGGTTTACCTGGACGTGCGGGCGCCGCACGTGGCCGACGCGCTGCTGGGGGGGCTTGTCGCGGCCGCCGCCACCGCGCTGGGCACGCTGCCCATTCTCTTTGCCCGCACCATTCCCCAGAAAGCGCAGGACAGCATGTTCGGCTTTGGCGCCGGCGTCATGCTGGCCGCCAGCGCGTTTTCGCTGGTCGCACCGGGCATCGCCGCGGGCGAGGAGCTGGGCTACGGTCCCTGGGGCGCCGGTCTGACGGTCGGCGCCGCCCTGCTGTTGGGCGCAGCCGTGCTGTTGCTGATGGACCGGATCCTGCCGCACGAGCATTTCATCAAGGGCAGGGAAGGGATGGAGGCGCACCGCCTGCGCCGGACCTGGCTGTTCGTGTTCGCGATCATGCTGCACAACCTGCCCGAGGGCCTGGCAATCGGTGTGGGCTACGCGGCGGGCGACCCCGTGCGCGGCACGGCACTGGCGACCGGCATTGCGATCCAGGACATTCCCGAGGGGCTGGTGGTGGCGGTGGCCCTGCTGGCGGCCGGCTACAAGCGCACATTTGCCGTGGCGCTGGGCATGCTGTCGGGGCTGATCGAGCCCGTGGGCGCCGTGCTGGGCGCCGCCGTCGTCGGCTGGTCTGCGCCGCTCCTGCCGTGGGGCCTGGGCTTTGCCGCGGGCGCCATGCTGTTCGTCATCAGCCACGAGATCATTCCGGAATCGCACCGCAAGGGGCACGAGGTCTACGCCACCTGCGGCCTGATGATCGGTTTCGTGCTGATGATGCTGCTGGATACCGCGCTGGGATAGCGCCGGCGGGCGTGCAACAGGCCTAGGCTTACCCCGGGCTTTCGTTGTATGCTTTCGGCGCTGTCACGCATGCTGCGGGAGAGAGCGGCCGAAGGCGTCAAGCCCGGCCGCCGCCGAAGGCGCAATTCGCCCAGAATCGCTCAGGTAACCGATACCGCGCAGGCTTGTCCCGTCCCGCATTTGCCGCCATTGCCGGCCATGCGGACGCGGCAAAACAGCACTCTGGAGAGACCTGGCGCCGCGCCCTAAACAGGGACACTGCGAGCAGCCCAGGCGCCGAAGGTGCAAACCCGCCACGCGGGGCAACTCTCAGGCAAAAGGACAGAGGGGCGGAAGATTCAGCCGTTGCGCGGGCGCCGTCCGCCCGCAACCAGCGGCATTCCGTAACCCTGGCATCGCTGCCGTCCCGGAGTTCCCCCGCATGTCCGCATCCCTCAAACGCACCCCGCTCGCCGAAGAACACATCGCCGCTGGCGCCCGCATGGTCGATTTCGGCGGCTGGGATATGCCGCTGGCCTACGGTTCGCAGCTCGAAGAGCACCACGCCGTGCGCCAGGACGCCGGCATGTTCGACGTCTCGCACATGCTCAACGTCGATGTGACGGGCCCGGATGCCTTCGCCTTCCTGCAGCGCCTGGTCGCCAACGACGTCGCCAAGCTGACGGTGCCGGGCAAGGCGCTCTACAGCTGCATGCTGAACCCGCAGGGCGGCGTCATCGACGATCTCATCATCTATTTCTTCGCTGCCGACGAATGGCGCGTGGTGGTCAACGCCGGCACGGCCGACAAGGACGTGGCCTGGATGCAGCGCGTCAAGCAGGCCGGCGCGTTCGACGTGACCATCGCCCCGCGCCGCGATCTGGCCATGGTGGCCGTGCAGGGCCCCAACGCCCGCGCCAAGGTCTGGGCCGCCCGCCCGGCCTGGCAAGCCGCCAGCGAACCGCTGACCCCCTTCGTCGCCGCCCGCGTGGGCGACGACACGCTGGTCGCCCGCACGGGCTACACCGGCGAAGACGGTTTTGAAATCGTCCTGCCCGCTGCTGAAGTCGTGCAACTGTGGCGCGACCTGATCGCCCAGGGCGTGCGTCCGGCAGGCCTGGGCGCGCGCGACACGCTGCGCCTGGAAGCCGGCATGAACCTGTACGGCCAGGACATGGACGAACTGACGCACCCCGGCGAAGCCGGCCTGACCTGGACCGTGTCCGGCAAGAACGCCGAGCGCCGCTTCATCGGCCGCGACGCGATCGAACAATTCGCCAAGCCCGCCACCTTCATCGGCCTGAAGCTGCAGGAACGCGGCGTCATGCGCGCGCACATGGCCGTGCGCACCGCGCAGGGCGTGGGCGAGCTGACCAGCGGCACCATGTCGCCCACGCTGGGCGTGTCGATCGGCTTTGCCCGCCTGCCGCAAGGCGTGGTCGCGGGCGATACGGTCGAGGTCGACATCCGCGGCAAGTGGGTGCCCGCCGTGGCGTGCAAGCTGCCTTTCGTGCGTAACGGCAAAGCCGTCGAACACTCGTAAACTCGAACCTCGCGCGTGCACCGGCCCGATCCGGGCAACGGCCGCCCGCGCGAGGCGCGCAACACCATTCATCTACCCGCATTCCCTCAGGAGTTCCCATGAGTCTGCCCACCGATCGCAAGTACACCGAGTCCCATGAATGGGTCAAAGCCGAGGGCGACGTGTTCGTCGTCGGCATTACCGACACCGCCCAGGAGCAACTGGGCGATCTGGTCTTCGTTGGCGACGTGAATGTCGGCGCCAAGCTGAGCGCGGGCGAAACCGCCGGCGTGGTCGAGTCGGTCAAGGCCGCCTCGGACATCTACGCGCCCGTGTCCGGTGAAATCGTTGCCTTCAACGAAGAGCTGGAAAGCAACCCCAACCTGATCAACGAATCGGCCTTCACCGCCTGGATCTTCAAGATCAAGCCGGACAACGCCGCCGACGCCGACAAGCTGCTGGACGCCGCCGGCTACGAAGCCGTCGCCAACGGCTGATGCCGCACGCGGGGGAGCGGCGGCGCCGCTTCCCTCGCCAGACGCAATACCGTCCGTTCGCAGGACGACACCCGCTACCCCGAGATCTCCCCATGTCGCGCGCCCTAGACACCCATACCGACTTCATCCCCCGCCACATCGGCCCCTCCGACGCCGACCAGGCCGCCATGCTTGCCGTGATCGGCAGCGACAGCCTGGACGCCCTGATCGAAGAAGTCGTGCCCCCCAAGATCCGCAGCAAGGAGCCGCTGGCGCTGCCCGCGTCGCGCAGCGAAGCCGACGTGCTGGCTGAACTGAAGCAGGTGGCGGGCCGCAACAAGGTCTACCGCAGCTACATCGGGCAGGGGTACTACGGCACGCAGACGCCCAACGTGGTGTTGCGCAATATTCTTGAGAATCCCGCCTGGTACACGGCCTACACGCCCTACCAGCCCGAGATCTCGCAGGGCCGCCTCGAAGCCCTGCTCAATTACCAGACCATGGTCGCCGACCTGACCGGGCTGGACATCTCCAACGCCTCGCTGCTTGACGAAAGCACCGCCGCCGCTGAAGCGATGACGCTCGCGCGCCGCAGCGCCAAGTCCAAGAGCCCGGTGTTCTTCATCTCGCGCCACGTGCATCCGCAGACCATCGAAGTCGTGCGCACGCGCGCCGAGGGCCTGGACATCGAGATCCGCATCGGCGACGAAGCCGAAGGCCTGCCCGAGTGCTTTGGCGTGCTGCTGCAATACCCGCACAGCACGGGCTCGGTGTCCGACTACCGCAAGCTGGCTGAAGCCGCCCACGCGCAAGGCGCCGTGGTTGCTTGCGCGACCGACCTGCTGGCGCTGGCCGTGCTGGCCGCGCCGGGCGAGTGGGGCGCCGACATCGCCGTCGGTTCGGCCCAGCGCTTTGGCGTGCCGTTCGGCTTTGGCGGCCCGCACGCCGGCTTCATGGCCTGCAAGGACGCTTTCAAGCGCAACATGGCCGGCCGCCTGGTCGGCGTGTCCAAGGATGCGCAAGGCAATCCCGCGCTGCGCCTGGCGCTGCAGACGCGCGAACAGCACATCCGCCGCGAAAAGGCCACCTCCAACATCTGCACCGCGCAGGTGCTGCTGGCCGTGATGGCCGGCATGTACGCGGTGTGGCACGGCCCCGCCGGCATCCGCCGCATTGCCGAGCGCGTGCAGCGCGCCACCGCCATCCTGCGCGCCGAGCTCATCAAGCTGGACGTCAAGGTCGCCAACGACACGTTCTTCGACACGCTGCTGGTGGAAACCGGCGCCGCGACGCCCGCCATCCTGACGGCCGCCGACTGCGCGCACATCAACCTGCGCCGCGTCGACGGCGCCCGTCTGGCCATCTCGCTGGACGAGACCGTCACCGCGGCCGACCTCGAAGCGCTGGTCAACGTCTTCGCCGCCGGTCTTGAGCGCGATGACGTCGAACTGGACATCGACGCGCTCGACGCCGCGGCTCCCAGCGGCATCCCCGCCGCGGTCGCGCGCGAAAGCGCGATCCTGAAGCACCCCATCTTCTCCAGCATCCAGTCCGAAACCGACATGCTGCGCTACCTGCGCAAGCTGGCCGACAAGGATCTGGCGCTGGACCGCACGATGATCCCGCTGGGTTCGTGCACCATGAAGCTGAACGCCACGGCCGAGATGATCCCCATCACCTGGCCCGAATTCGCGCTGATCCACCCGTTCGCGCCGGCCTCGCAAAGCCAGGGCTACGTGGAACTGATCGATCGTCTGTCCGCCGCCCTGTGCGAAATCACCGGCTACGACAACATCAGCCTGCAGCCCAACTCGGGCGCGCAGGGCGAATACGCGGGTCTGCTCGCCATTCGCGGCTACCACCAGGCCAACGGCCAGCACCAGCGCAACATCTGCCTGATCCCGTCGTCGGCGCACGGCACCAACCCCGCCTCGGCGCAGCTCGCCGGCATGGACGTGGTGGTGGTGGCGTCCGACGCCAACGGCAACGTGGACCTCGCGGACCTGCGCGCCAAGATCGAACAGGTCGGCGACAAGCTGGCCGCGCTGATGATCACGTACCCGTCGACGCACGGCGTGTTCGAAGAAGCCGTCACCGAAATCTGCGATCTGGTCCACCAGGCCGGCGGCCAGGTGTACCTGGACGGCGCCAACATGAACGCCATGGTCGGCGTGGCCAAGCCCGGCAAGTTCGGCTCGGACGTGTCGCACTTGAACCTGCACAAGACGTTCTGCATCCCGCACGGCGGCGGCGGACCCGGCGTGGGTCCCGTGGCGGTGCGCTCGCACCTGGCGCCCTACCTGCCGGGCGTGGTGAACGAACAGGGCAAGTTGCCCGGCGAGGCGAAGGTCGGCCCGGTCTCGGCCGCCCCGTTCGGCTCGGCCGGCATCCTGCCGATCCCGTTCGTGTACATCGCGCTGATGGGGGCGGACGGCCTGCGCCGCGCCACCGAAGTCGCCATCCTGAACGCCAACTACATTGCCACCCGCCTGCGCGGCCACTACGAGGTCCTGTACGCGGGCCGCAACGGCCGCGTGGCGCACGAGTGCATCCTGGACGTGCGTCCGCTCAAGGAAACCAGCGGCATCAGCGCCGAAGACATCGCCAAGCGCCTGATGGACTACGGCTTCCACGCGCCCACCATGAGCTTCCCGGTCGCGGGCACGCTGATGGTCGAGCCGACGGAATCCGAAGGCGTGGCCGAGCTGGACCGCTTCATCGACGCGATGATCGCCATCCGCGAAGAAATCGCCCAGGTCGAACGCGGCGAACGCGACCGCGACGACAACGTCCTGAAGAACGCGCCGCACACCGCGCAGATGCTGCTGGCCGAGGAATGGCTGCACGACTATCCGCGCCAGCAGGCCGCCTACCCGGTGGCGACGCTGCGCGACGGCAAGTACTGGCCGCCGGTCGCCCGCGTGGACAACGCCTACGGCGATCGCAACCTGGTCTGCGCCTGCCTGCCGATCGAAGCGTACGCGTAACGCGCCACGCCCGCGTCCGGCCTGTGCCGGACGCATCGCCCGATCATCGCGATCAGCGCGTAAAAAAAGCCCCCGTCCTTTGCAGGCGGGGGCTTTTGCTTGGGGCCAGGCCTTGGATCAAGGCCGGTCGTTCAGCTTATTTGGCGGGCGCCTTCGCCGCGGCGCCGAAGTCTTCGGCGATGCTGATGAACGTGTTGAGCAGGATCTGCAGGTTGTCCTTGCCCAGGCCGCCCTCGGCGTTCATGTCCATCTGCAGCACGGCCTGGTTCTTGTCATCCAGGTAGGCGCGGCTCCAGCGGTATTCCTGGTTCCAGGCGTTGATGGCCTTGAGCGTCATCGGCTTCTTGGTGGCGTACGTGGCGGTCGCGACCAGGTCCAGGCACTTTTCCGTGAAGTCGTTGCACAGGAACTCCAGGCGCAGGTCGGTGGCGCCGGTGGTGCCCGGGTTCAGGACCAGCACGGGGCCGTCGGTGCCGTCGCTGCGGGTGACCGTGTAGCCCATGTCGTCCAGCATGCTGGCGATGTCGTCCAGGTTGAAGTCCTGCATGACGCCCGCGACCGGTGCGGGGGTGGAGGGTTCGGCGTCCGGATCCATGCCGATGCCGGACAGCTCGTCGTCTTCGTCCAGGTCATTCATGCCGGTCGCGCCCAGCAGGCCGCTGAACAGTTCTTCGGCGGGAATCTTCTGGCCGTTCAGGTCGCCCATGCCGTCGGCAAACGTGAACTTGCCGACGATGTTGTCGCCGTCGTTTTTGCCCACGTTCATCATTTCGGCCATGCCGGCCATCTGGCGGATGTTTTCGTCGGCGTCGGCCGCGGCCTTCTCGGCGGGCACGCCTTCGGTCTTGATGGCGTACTGAACCATCAGGTCCTTGACCATGGGCTTGGAGATCACCAGCGAAGCGTCGATCTTCTTGATCGCCTGCACCGCGATTTCCTGCGGGGTCAGGTCCTTGGCATTGGCCGGGTTGGCCAGATCAAGCGTGAAGGTCAGCTTGCTTTCGCCCTTGGCGGTCTTCCAGCTCAGCGGATCGATGCTGAACGACGGATTGCCCGCCAGCAGCTTGCCGGCGTTATCCAGCAGGACGTCGAACTGCTCGTCCTTCAGGCCTTCGTCGCTCGCGCCCAGCATGTACTGGCGCATGAGCTGGTTGTAGGTGTCGGAGAGCTGCTTGACGGCCTGGCCGTCCAGCTGGGCCAGCTTGATCACGGCCTGGCCGTTGCCCAGCACCACGTCGTTCACCGTCAGGTCGCCAGTCTGATACGCGGCCTGCACGTTGATGGCCTTGTCGTCCTCGGACAGCTTCACGCCGTAGCTGAAGTTGTCCAGCGCAACCTTCATGTCGTCCGTGGGACGCAGCACGTCCACGCGCTTGATCTTCAGGTCCGAATTGCCCATGGAGATGCCGAACTTGCCCATGCGGCTGTCGACGTCCATGGTCAGGCCCGCGATGGTCATCTTGACGGGGTCGCGGCTCTTGGTGCCGTCGACGGCCAGCTTGTCCATCACGCCGTGCGCGGTGACGGCCTGCGTGGCGCGGTCGAAGGTGCCTTCCATCCGCATGCCGCTGAAGTCGAGCGCGTTGCCGTCATGCGTGACGACGATCGGTGCGATCGCGGCGGTGGACGTGGCGTTGCCGCTGTAGCTGATGATGGCATCGCCCGTCAGCGGAGAGACGTCCTTGGTCAGTTCGAAGACGGGCTTGATGTTGTCCGTCTTGGCGAGCTCGGTGTGGATGAACGCCAGCTTCGGCGCAATGGCGCCGCGCGACAGGGCGCTCTTGGGGAAGGGGCCGTGCTCGATGTTCGCGTCGAACTCGATCATGCCGGCGGGCAGGTCGTCCAGGCCCTTGTCGTTCTTGACGAGCGACACGCCATAACGCGCCTGCGTCGAGAACAGGCCGCGCTCGTACTTGATCTGATCGATGCGCAGGCCGAACAGCGGCGTGATCTTGGCGAGTTTTTCGTTGGCCTGTGCCAGATGACGCTGCGCGTCCTCTTCGATGCGCTTGCCGGTGTACCACGTGGCCCCGACCCAGCTTCCCGCTCCCACTATGACCACGCCCAGGGTGATCGCTACGCTCTTTTTCATCGTTCTGCTTGTATCGTTGATTGTCGAGTCATATCCGGCAGCGGCTTATGGCGCCACGCTCGTCCGTGCGAGCGGAACCGTCCGGGATACGCGTGTTCATCGGCCTGTCAGGCCCGCGGCGGAGTATACCGAGACGCGTGTCCCACTGAACGCGCGCGCAGTTACCGAAGATTTCAAAATGAAAGCCGGCGCTCGGGGCGCCGGCTTTTGTCGACAAAACGCCTGTTCTCAGAGCGGATCGAGCGGATAAATCGGACGGCGCACGTGCTTGAACTCGACCTGGCTGTAGTCGGACGTCGTGACGCCCACGCCCGTGCATTCGATGATCTCGGTGGCCATGTCCGAGAAGCCCGCGCGCCAGTGGATGCGGCTCTTCAGGACCACGTAGCGCTTTTGCAGCGGGTCGATGCCGGCCGACAGCAGGCAGTTGAGGTCGAAGGGTTCCTGGTGGCGCGAGACGACCACGATCTCCACGCGGCCGGTGTCGATGACCACCGTCAGGCCGGTGTCGTTGCGCACGCCGCGGTACATCGGGCCGCGGTTCAGGTAGACGCCGTCGAACACCAGTTTGACGCGGCCGGTGACTTCAAGTGGTTCGCTGGGCTGCTTGATGGCCGGCATGGGCAGCTTGCCGCCCAGTTTGATCGTGATGGTGTTGCCCACGCCCGCGGCGGCGGCTTCCTTTGCGGCCTGCGGGTCGCAGATCGCGTAGAAGACGACGTTTTCCAGTTCCTGGCGCAGCACTTCGGCCAGCACGGCCGTCGTGTCCATCGTGCCGCCTGAGCCCGTGTTGTCGTAGTGGTCCAGCAGCACGACCGGGCCTTGTTCGATGGCCTTGGCGCGCGCGATGGTGGGCGCCAGCGGTTCCGAATGGAACACCCAGTCGGCGCGGCCGTTCCACGCGCGGTCCAGCAGTTCGTCGCGATGCTGCTCGGCGGCGGCCAGGTTGCCGTCGGTACAGACGACGGCGCTCAGGCCTGCTTCGCGGATGTCCGCATGGGGAAAGCCCACGAAGACGGACGCCGCCAGCACGCCGCTGGCCTCAAGTTCCTTGCACCGTTCCTGCAGGGGCTTGTTGGGCGCGGCGTGCGTGCCCTGGCACATGATGTGCGGCAGCATGGGCTTGTTGGCCCAGGTCATCACCGGCTTGATCTCGCCCTTGAGCGTGCGGACGATGACATTCGCGGCGCGCACGCCCGCATCGCGGATATCCACGTGCGGATAGGTGTGAAAGCCGCTGATGACGGTGGCGTTGCGCACGATGTCGTCGTAGATGTTGGCGTGCATGTCCAGCGTCACGGCAACGGGCGTCTTGGGATCGATCTCGCGCAGGCGGCGCAGCAGGTCGCCCTCGGCGTCCTCCACACCTTCGGCCACCATCGCGCCGTGCAGGTCCAGCAGGATGGCGTCAAAGCCTCCGCGCTTGACCTCGTCCAGGATCAGCGTGCACAGGCGCTCGTGCGTCTGCGCGCTGGCCGGGCCGCTGGGCCAGGACTCGGCTGCGACCGGCAGCACGATTTCCGCGCCCTCGCGGCGGGCGACCTCGATATAGCCGCCCAGGCCGCTGTCGGTGTTCTCGTAGGCCTTGATGGCGCGGTCGCCGGCCAGAATCTCGGGGCTGCCGCGAAAGAAGCGTTCAAGAGGGGTGGGCACGGGCGAAAACGTGTTCGTCTCGTGCTTGATCATTGCCAGAAGCCAACGCATGGGGAATTCCTGTGGGTTGCCGTGGAAGGTCAGTGTGCCGCGGGCGGCTGGGGCCAGGGGCGCTGCGCGGGGCGCATCCGTTCCCATGCGCGGGCCACGCGCAGCACGCCCAGATCGTCAAAGCGCGCGCCCGCGATCTGCAGGCCGATGGGCAGGCCCGCCTTCGTGTAGCCGCAATTGACCGAAGCTGCGGGCTGCTCGCTCATGTTGAAGGGCAGCGTGAACCCGATGTGGTGCATCGTCGTGGCGACCTCGTTGGTGGGCGAGGGCCATTCAGCGTTGTAGGCCACGACCGGCGCCACTGGCGACAGCACGTAGTCATACGGCGCGCAGGCCGCGACGGTGCGCGCCCGCACGTTAAGCGTTTCGTAGTAGCTGCGGAAGACGTCTTCGCCGCTATGCCCGCCGCCGCTTTCGGCCCAGGCGCGGATGAAGGGCAGGATCTTCGCGCGGCGTTCCTCGGACAGCGCTGCCAGGTCGATGGCCGAGCGCGTGCGCCAGAAGCGGTCCACGCCGTCCAGCATGCCGGGCGTCATCCAGGGCTGCATGGGCGTGACGATGGCGCCCGCCGCCTCGAAGGCGCGCGCGGCGGCTTCGACCGCATCGCGGGTCTCCGGATCCAGCGGCAGTCCGCAGCCGGCGTCCAGCAACAGGCCGATGCGCAGGCCCCGCACGTCGTGTTCCAGGTTCAGCCAGTCGATCTCCTGAAACGGCAGGCTCATGTGGTCGCGCGCGTCGGGCTGCGACAGCACGCCCATCATCAGCGCCGTGTCGGTGATGGTGCGCGTCATGGGACCGGCGCAGCGGCCCATGAAAGGCGGATCGATCGGGATGCGGCCCAGGCTGGGCTTGAGCGTTGCGATGCCGCACCACGCGGCCGGCAGGCGGACCGAGCCGCCGATGTCGGTGCCGATGTGCAGCGGACCGTACCCGGCCGCGGCGGCCGCGCCGGCGCCCGCGCTGGAGCCGCCGGGATTCTTGGTCAGGTCCCACGGATTGCGCGTCAGGTCGTGAAAGCTGGACAACCCGGACGACAGCATGCCGTAGTCGGGCATCGTGGTCTTGCCCAGCAGCACGGCGCCGGATTCGCGCATGCGCGCGGCGGGCGGGGCGTCGGCGGCGGCAGGCGTCAGGTCGGTGGCCGCGGTGCCCAGCGGCACGGGCACGCCGCGCGTGGCGATGTTTTCCTTGATGGTGGCGGGAACGCCATCCAGCGTATACCCGCCGCAGGCCTGCGGCTCGCCCTTCATCCAGCGGGCCTCGGATACGCGGGCCATGGCCAGCGCGCCTTCCGGATCCAGCGCGTAGGTGGCTTTCAGCCTGGGCTCCCAGCGCTCGATATGGTCCAGCACCGACCGCGTCGCCTCGACGGGCGACAGGGTCTTGCTGCGATACGCCTCAAGGAGTTCCTGGGCGGACATTTCATGCGGTTGCGGCATCTCGGTTCCAGTGGGTCGGAAAAGGCGTCAGGCGGCCGAAGTGGCGGACGGCAACAAGCCGGGCGCGATGGGCCGGAAGTTGCGGAAGTCCCAATCCCGGCCGGGGGCGGCGTCGATCAGGGCCCGCGTGTATTGGTGGCGCGGTTCGGTCAGCACGGTCTCGGCGGACCCGGTTTCCACAACCTGGCCGCGCTGCATCACCATGATGGTGTCGCAGATCTGCGCGGCCACGCGCAGGTCGTGGGTAATGAACAGCACGCCCACGCCCGTGCGCTCGCGCACCTGTTCCAGCAGCTCCAGCACCTGCGCCTGCACGGACACGTCCAGCGCCGAGACGGCCTCGTCGGCCACGAGGATCTCCGGGTCCATGACCAGCGCGCGCGCGATGCAGATCCGCTGGCGCTGGCCGCCCGAAAACTGGTGCGGATAACGCCGCATGGCATCGGGGCTCAGGCCCACCACGCTGAGCGTCTCGCTGGCGCGTTTGAGCGCCTGTTCGCGGCCCACGCCAAAGTTCAGCAGGCCTTCGATGATGGATTCGCCCACCGTGCGCCGCGGGTTCAATGACCGGTACGGGTCCTGGAACACGATCTGAATGCGGCGGCGCACCGGCCGCAGCGCCGAGCCGGACAGCGTGCTCAGGTCTTCGCCGCCCATCATCATGTGGCCGGCCGTGGGCTCGATGAGCCGCACGATGCAGCGCGCCACCGTCGATTTGCCGGACCCGGATTCACCGACGATGCCCAGGATCTCGCCCTTGCGCAGCGTCAGATTGACGTCCGTGGCGGCAATGACGTGCTGCGCCGCCTTGCGCGAAAACAGCGAGCCTTTGCCGCCGTAGGTACGGCCCAGCCCCTTGACGTGCAGCACCGGCGTGCCCGTCGGCGGTTCGCGGCGCGACGGCACCAGGCTAGGCACCGACGACACCAGGCGGCGCGTGTAGGACTGCTTGGGCTCGGCCAGGATCTCGTGGCGCGTGCCGCTTTCGATCAGGTCGCCGCGGTTCATGACGACGATGCGGTCCGCGATCTCGGCCACCACGCCGAAGTCGTGCGTGATGAACAGCACGGCCGTCTGGTGCTTGACCTGCAGCTCCTTGATGAGCGCCAGGATCTGCTTCTGCGTGGTGACGTCCAGCGCCGTGGTCGGCTCGTCGGCGATCAGCAGCTTGGGTTCCAGAATGAGCGCCATCGCGATGACGATGCGCTGGCGCTGGCCGCCCGAGAGCTGGTGCGGATAGGCGTCGTAGATGCGTTCGATGTCGGGCAGGTGCACGGACTGGAACATATCCAGCACCTTGGCGCGGCGCTCGGCCGCCGACATGTTCTTGCGGTGCAGGCGCAGCACCTCGTCGACCTGCTTGCCCACCGTGTGCACCGGGTTCAGCGCGGTCATGGGCTCTTGAAAGACCATGGCCATGCGCGTGGCGCGCAGCTCGCGCAGGCGCCGTTGCGTGGCCGTGGCGACGTCCTCGCCTTCGACGCGGATGGAACCGGCGCTGATGTTCAGGATGCCTTGCGGCAACAGGCCCATGACGGCCAGCGACGTGACGGACTTGCCCGAACCGGACTCGCCCACCACGCACACCGTTTCGCCGGCGTGCACGTCCAGGCTCAGGTTGCGCACGACGCGGTTGCCCGCGCCGCCGACTTCGACCGACAGGTTGCGGATGGCCAGGATGGCGGACGAGGTATCGCCCGCGGGGGGATTGGGGGAATAGTTCATCGGCATCAGATCCTGCGCACCATTTTCGGGTCCAGCGCGTCGCGCAAGGCGTCGCCCAGGATGTTCACGCTGAGCACGGTCAGCGACAGGAACAGTCCGGGGAACAGGATCAGGCCGGGCAGCATGCGGAAGTACATGCGGCCTTCGGACATGATGTTGCCCCAGGACGCGATCTCGGGCGGGATGCCCGCGCCCAGGAAGCTCAGGATGGCCTCGGTCAGCATGGCGGACGCGAAGACGTACGTGCCTTGCACGGTCAGCGGCGCGATGGTGCTGGGCACCATGTGCCGCCACAGCAGCAACGGCAGCGGCGTGCCCAGCGCCAGCGCGGCCTCCACATAGGGTTCGCCGCGCACGCTCAGGATCTGGCCGCGCACCAGCCGCACCACCCGGGGGATTTCCGGAATGGTGATGGCCACGAGCACGGTCGTGATGCTGGCGCCGGTGACCGACACCAGCGCGATCGCGAGCAGGATGCCGGGGATCGCCATGATGGCGTCCATGGTGCGCATGATGGGGCCGTCCAGCGACCGGAACCAGCCGGCGATGACGCCGATGACCAGCCCGAGGGCCACGCTGACCAGGGCTGCGCCCAGGCCCGCGATCAGCGAGATGCGCGCGCCGTAGGCCACACGCGACCACACGTCGCGCCCGAACGCGTCGGTGCCCAGGAAGTAGTCGGTGAAGGGTTGCTTCAGGCGCGAACCGGGATTCAAAAGGGTGGGATCGACCGTGCCCAGCAGCGGCGCAAAAATGGCGATGAAGACGATCGCCGCCAGCACCACCAGCGCGAGCATGACGGGCCAGCTCTTGAGTCCCTGGCGGATCTGCCGCCAGGCGGTGATGTGGGGCGTGCCGCCTCCGGGGAGGTCGGCGGCCGCCTGCGCGGCGGCGTCGGTTGGCGTTTGCATGCTCATGGCGTCAGTACCGGATACGCGGGTCGAACACCGTGTAGGCGCAATCGACAACCAGATTGATGAACACGTAGACGAACGCGAAGAAAAGCGTCAGGCCCTGGATGACGGGGTAGTCGCGTGCCAGCACGGCTTCCACCACCAGCCGGCCGAGGCCCGGGATGTTGAAGACCGATTCGGTGACGACGACGCCGCTGATCAAGAGCGCGATGCCCACGCCCACGACGGTGGCGATGGGCACGGCGGCATTGCGCAGCGCGTGGCCGAGCAGCACGCCGGTTTCGCCCAGGCCCTTGGAGCGGGCGGTGCGGATGAAGTCCTCACCCATGACCTCGATGACGCTGGTGCGCGTGATGCGCGCGATGAGCGCCACATACACGGTGGACAGCGCGAGCGAGGGCAGGATGAGCCGATGCAGGAACGGCCAGAATCCCTTCTCAAGCGGCGTGTAGCCCTGCACGTTGAACCAGCCGAGCTTGATGGCGAAGGCCCAGATCAGCAGGTAGCCGGTGACGAAGACCGGCACCGAAAAGCCCAGCACCGAAAAGCCCATCACGGCGCGATCCAGCAGCTTGCCTTGGCGCCATGCCGCCAGCACCCCGAGCGGAATGGCGACGAGCAGCGTGAAGACCAGCGTGAGCACGGCAAGGCTCATCGACGGTTCAAGGCGCTGTGCAATGAGCTTGGTGACCGGTACGCCGGACATGAGCGAGGTGCCCAGGTCGCCCTGCAGAAGCTTGCCGCCCCAGATGAAGAACTGTTTGACCACCGGCTGGTCCAGGCCCATCGTCTGCCGTATCTGGACGATACGTTCGGGCGTGGCGCCATCGCCCGCCATGATGATGGCCGGATCCCCGGGGCTGAAACGCAATATCGCAAAGACCACCACCGCGACCATCACCAGAACCGGGATGGTCGCGAGGAGCCGGCGTGAGACAAATGCCAGCATGTAATTCCCCCAGTACTAATTAGGCCTGCGCGGACTGCATGCTGCGGCGCGCAGGCCCGGAGCCCATCAAGGGGCCTTTTTGACGTTCCAGAACGCGAAGACCGGCGCGTGCACCAAACCCGACAGCTTGGTCGAGTAGACGGTGGGCACGGACATCTGGCCCAGCGGCACGTACAGGCCTTCGTCGATGCCGATGCGCTGCACTTCCTCGGAGATCTTCTTCTGCTCGGCCGGATCCGAAGTCAAGGCCATCTTGGTGCGCAGTTCTTCGATCTGCGGGAACTCGGGCCAGCCGAACCACGCGTTGTCGCCGTTGGCGGCCGCGGGGGCGGAACGCACGGGGTCCATGACGTCAGTGGCGTACCAGTTGGTGTTGTGGACGTTCCAGCCGCCTTCGGCCGGCGCGGCCTTCGAGGCGCGGCGCGTGGCCACGCTTTGCCAGTCCATCGCCGCCAGGTTGACGTTGAAGCCCGCCTTGCGCAGCGCCGCGGCCATCACGACGGGTTGCGCGGACAGCGTGCCCACGTCGGTGGCGTGCATGACGAGGATGGGCGTGTTGTCGTAACCCGCTTCCTTGAGCAGCGCCTTGGCCTTTTCGATGTTCGACGGGACGACCATGTCCTTGCCGATATCGCTTTCCAGCGGCGTGCCGCAGCCCCACAGCGAGGCGCAGGTCTTCCAGTACTTGGGATTGCCGACCAGCGCCTTCATCACGTCTTCCTGGCCGATCGCGTACATGGCGGCCTGGCGGATCTTCTTGTTGTTGAAGGGCGGGTACTTGAAGTTGAAGCGGTACATCGTGAAGTAGCCGACCGGGCTGAGCGACTCTTCCTTCAGGTCCGGGTTGCCTTCGATCATCGGCAGCAGGTCGTACGGGAACTGCTCGACGAAATCGATCTCGCCGCCGAGCAGCGCGTTGGCGGTCGTCAGCGCATCGGGCATCACGTCCCATTCGACCTTGTCGACGTGCACGACCTTGCCGCCGGCCAGGCCGCTGACGGGTTCCTTGCGCGGCACGTAGTCGGCGTTCTTGACGTAGACGGTCTTCACGCCCGGCTTGAATTCCGCGACCTTGAACGGGCCGGAGCCGGTCATGTCGGTGATGGGCTTGCCGATGGCCTGTTCGGCGATGCGCTTGGGCATCATGAACGGCGCGGTGCCGGTGGGCTTGGACAGGGCGCGCAGCGCCAGGTCCGTGGGTTCCTTCATGACGATGCGAAAGCTCTTGTCGTCGATGACTTCGATCTTGTCGGTGAACTTGAGCAGCGTGCGGCCCATGCCGTCGCCGCCGGCCCAACGTTTGATCGACGCCACGCAATCCTCGGCAGTCACCGGCTGGCCGTCATGCCATTTCTGACCCGGGCGCAGCGTCATGGTGTAGGTCTTGCCGTCGGGCGAGACTTCCCACTTCTCAAGCATCTGCGGCTGGACCTTGTTGTCGGCATCGGTGGCCAGCAAGGTGTCGTAGATCATGTAGCCGTGCCACGTCGTGATGTAGGCGGTGGTGGCGTGCGGATCGGTCAGGCGCAGCGGCGAGTGCATCACCGTCTTGATGACGGTCTCGGCATAGGCCCCGTGAGCCATTGCGAGAGTGACGCCGGCCAGCGCGGCCGCTCGGACAAACTTGAGCATGTATTTCCCCTTGAAGCGTAGTGAGCGGCGCGTGGGCCGCTACGTCGTTGACGCGCCGCGTTCAAGCGGCGCGCGAGGGTCAGGCTGTCGCTGCGGTCCGGCCGTCGAACACCGGCCCGCAAGGCGCCATTCTGATGCCCGGACGCAACCGTGTCCATGGTTGTTTTGCCGCATCCATCAGCATGGAACCGGGCGCCGCGCACACCAGAATCGTGTGCGCGATGGGCGTGAAATCGGCGCGAAAGTGCGCCGAACTCTTGACCACCAGGATCGCGGCGCGCGTGGGTTCAACGCCCGCAAACCGGAACATCTCCTGGTCGGCCATCTGCACCTTGTTCGAGGCCAGGATGATGCGCACGCCGCCGATGCGCAGGCACGCGCTGGGGCCCAGATCCATGTGAAAGCCGCGATAGAACGCGCCATGCGTATCGAAGCGTCCTTCCGAAGTTTTCTCGACGATGAACTCGGTGTCCAGCGGTTCGTCGTGGGGAATACCCGAGTGTCCACCCAGTGCAATCCGCACCGTGTTGCCTGCACCGGCTCGATGGGCGGCCAGCGCGGCGGCGGGGTCCACAATCAGACCAATGGCCGTATCGCGCGCATCGTGGCGGATCAGCGCGCGCAGCAGGCCTGTGGTGTCGGAACTGCCGCCCGCGCCGGGGTTGTCCTGCGCGTCGGCAATGACCACGGGCTTGGATGCATCACGCGCCAGCCGCATCGCTTCCTGAACGGCGTCGTCCGGCGTGTAGAGCTTGCCGCCGAAGTCCTGCTCGGCATTCATGACCGCGCGCGTCATCTCGTCGGCGGCGGCATCGGCCTCGGCTTGCGTGATGCCATAGGCCCAGACCGTGGGCGCGCATTCGGGAAAGTCCGCGGCCGGAAACCCGGTCGCAAAGGAAACGCTGGCCGCGCCACGCGCCTCAAGATCGCCCACCAACTGGTACAGGCTGCGCGCCGGCTCGATGTCGGTGGACTGCCAGCACAACGGAATCAAAAACGGCAGGCTGCGCAGGGCCGCATAATGCCGCGGCATCCCGCCCAGACGCTGCGCCAGCAGGCCGGCGGCGCGCTGCCCGGTCTCGGCCATGTCGATGTGGGGATAGGTGCGATAACAGACCAGCGCATCGGCATGGCGCACCATCGCGCGGGTCACATTGGCGTGCAGGTCCAGACTGGCCACGATCGGCACGTTGGGGCCGACCAGTTCCCGCACACGCTTGAGCAACTCGCCCTCGCCATCATCCAGATGCTCGGTGACCATGGCGCCGTGCAGATCCAGATACACGCCATCCAGCGGCATCGCCTGCGACAACCCTTGCAGAATCATCGCGCTGATGCGCTCGAACGCATCCCGCGTCACATGCCCCGAGGGACTGGCCGCTGCCCACGTCGTCGGTATCAAGGCATGCTGCCCCATGGCCTCGATAAATCCCGCCACCGGAATGTTGGCGCCCGCCACCGCCTCGAACATCGCGGGGCCACTGACCAGCTTCGGCCACCCCCCACCCTTGTCCGCAAAATCCTCCCACGCCGCGCGCGATGGCGCGAACGTATTCGTCTCATGCTGAAAGCCGCCGATCCCGATGCGCATCAGGTTTCCCCTTGTCGTACAGATACTCGGAAGACGCGGCGAAGCGCCGCGCCTGTTTCAGTGCTGCATGACGCTAAGCCGCCGTTTGCATCTCAATACGAGGCACAGCGTGCGGGGCACAGCGCCACAATTTGGCAACCCCTGCCGAAGCGCGGTCGCGCGGATCCGGGCTCCGCCGGTCCGCTGCGACGCCCCCTGGGGGGAGGCGCTACGCGCCTCGGGGGGGGGCGTCACTTAGCCACGGGCATGGTGAATTCGGCGCCCTTGGCGATGCTGTCGGGCCAGCGTTGCATCACGCTCTTGTAGCGCGAGTAGAAACGGATGCCTTCTTCGCCGTACGCATGATGGTCGCCGAACAGCGAGCGCTTCCAGCCGCCGAACGAATGCCATGCCATCGGCACGGGGATCGGCACGTTGATGCCCACCATCCCGACCTTGATCTGGCGGGCGAACGCGCGCGCCACGCCGCCGTCGGACGTGAAGCACGCTACGCCGTTGCCGAACTCATGCGCATTGATCAGCTCCACCGCGCTGGCGAAATCCGGCACGCGCACGATGCAAAGCACCGGTCCGAAAATCTCTTCGCGGTAGATATTCATGGCGGGCTTCACGTTGTCGAACAGCGTGCCGCCCAGGAAGAATCCTTTCTCGTTGCCCGCCACCTTCAGGTCGCGGCCGTCCACCACCAGGTCGGCGCCGCTGGCGACGCCGTCTTCGATGTAGCCCATCACCTTCTTGCGGTGCTGCGCGGTCACCAGCGGACCCATTTCGGCGTCGGACTGCATGCCGTCCTTGACGATCAGCGCCTTCACGCGCGGCGTGAGACGTTCGACGACCTTGTCGGCCACGTCGCCCACCGCGACGGCCACCGAGATGGCCATGCAGCGCTCGCCCGCGGAACCATAGGCCGCGCCCATCAGCGCATCGGTCACCTGATCCAGATCCGCATCGGGCATGACCACCAGGTGGTTCTTGGCGCCGCCCAGCGCCTGCACGCGCTTGCCGCGCTTGGTGCCTTCGGCGTAGATGTATTCGGCAATCGGCGTGGAGCCGACGAAGGACAGGGCCTCGACATCGGGGTGCGAGATCAGCGCGTCAACCGCCAGCTTGTCGCCGTGGACCACGTTGAAGACGCCGGGGGGCAGACCCGCTTCGGTGAGCAGTTCTGCGAGCCGCACGGACGCGGAAGGATCGCGTTCCGACGGCTTGAGCACGAAGGTGTTGCCGCAGGCGATGGCGACCGGGAACATCCAGCACGGCACCATCATCGGGAAGTTGAACGGCGTGATGCCGGCCACGACGCCCAGCGCCTGACGCATGCTCCAGTTGTCGATGCCGCCGCCGATCTGGTCGGAATACTGGCCCTTGAGCAGTTGCGGAATGCCGCAGGCGAACTCGACGATCTCGATGCCGCGCATCACTTCGCCCTTGGCGTCCGAGAACACCTTGCCGTGCTCGCGCGTGATCAGTTCGGCCAGTTCGTCCTGGTGCTGGTCCAGCAACGCCTTGAAGTTGAAGAGGATGCGGGCGCGCTTGAGCGCCGGTGTCTCGGACCAGGCCGGAAAGGCCGCCTTGGCGGCGGCCACGGCCAGCGCCACGTCGTCGTTGGACGCCAGCGGGATCGACGAGGCGATCTCGCCGGTGGCCGGGTTGAAGCCGTCGGCGTAACGGCTGTTGCCGCCGTCGTAAGGCTGGCCGTTGATGAAATGGGGAATCTTCTTCATGGATGCAAGGCTCGGTGATTCGTCAAAAATGCGGCTGGGCGGCCTGGGGCCGCCCATGTTCGATTGTCGCTCCGCGCGCCGTGCGGGCGCGCGGATAAGGAAGGATCAGGCAACCTCTTTCAGGATCTTGCCGATCTGTTCGAAGATCTGTCCGATCTGTGCCTCGTCGATGATGAGTGGCGGCGAGACGGCGATGATGTCGCCGGTGTAGCGCACCATCAGGCCGCTGTCGAAGCAGCGCTGGAAGACTTCGGCGGCGCGCGCGCCGGGGGCGCCTGCGCGCGGGGCCAGTTCAATGCCGGACACCAGGCCCAGGTTGCGCACGTCGATGACGTTGGGCGCGCCCTTCAGACTGTGCGCGGCGTCCTGGAACGCGCCCGACAGCTTGCGGGCGCGGCCGAAGAGGTCTTCGCGGCGGTAGATGTCCAGCGTGGCCAGGATGGCGGCCGCGGCCAGCGGGTGCGCCGAATACGTGTAGCCGTGGAAGAACTCGATGCCGCCCGCCGGTCCGTTGACGATGGCGTCGTGCACTTCGCGCTTGACGGCCACGGCGCCAGCGGGAACGGCGGCATTGCTGACGCCCTTGGCCATGGCGATGATGTCCGGCGTCACGCCAAAGAACTCGGAGGCCGTGGCGGCGCCCAGGCGGCCATAGGCGGTGATGACCTCATCGAAAATCAGCAGGATGCCGTGCTTGGCGGTGATTTCGCGCAGCTTTTCCAGATATCCCTTGGGCGGAATCAGCACGCCAGTGGAGCCGGCCATGGGCTCGACGATCACGGCGGCGATGGTCGACGCATCGTGCAGGGCGATGATGCGCTCCAGCTCCTCGGCCAGGTGCGCGCCCCAGGCGGGCTGGCCCTTCGAGTAGGCGTTCTGCTCAATATTGTGGGTGTGGGGCAGGTGGTCCACGGCGGGCAGCAGGGCGCCGGAGAACGTCTTGCGGTTGGCCGAGATGCCGCCCACCGAGATGCCGCCAAAGCCAACGCCGTGGTAGCCGCGCTCGCGGCCGATCAGGCGGGTGCGCTGGCCTTCGCCGCGCGCGCGGTGGTAGGCCAGGGCGATCTTCAGCGTGGTGTCGACCGATTCGGAGCCGGAGTTCGTGAAGAACACGCGGTCCATTCCCTGCGGCATCAGGCCCGCGACGGCGGTCGCGGCCTCGAAGGCCAGCGGGTGGCCCAGCTGGAAGCCCGGGGCGTAATCCATGACGCCGGCCTGGCGGGCGATGGCCTCGACGATCTCTTCGCGGCCGTGGCCGGCATTGACGCACCACAGGCCCGCCGTGCCGTCCAGGATCTGGCGGCCGTCCGTGGACGTGTAGTACATGCCTTTGGCCTTGGCCAGCATGCGCGGTTGGGCCTTGAACTGCTTGTTGGCCGTAAAGGGCATCCAGAGATGGGACAGGTCGGGCAACTGGGCGGGGGCGTTCATGGTGACTCCAGAAGGGGGACAACCGCAGCCGCCGCGAAACGCGCGCGGGCAGCGGGATTCGGACGATTCTGGAACGTCGCGCAGCGAATGAAAATATACAATCCGCGCATTTGGCGCTAACTGTATAGTTGAGAGCGTTGCAACTGTACAGTTAGCCCGTGATCGACTTCCAACCCGTCCGCGGCCGCGGGGCCGCGCCCACCCTCGTCGAACAGCTTGTCGCCGCGATCCTGCGCGCCGTCGAGGCGCAGACGCTGCGTCCGGGTATGTCCCTACCCTCGGTCCGCGAGTTCGCGCGCCAATACGGCGTCAGCACCTTCACCGTGGCCAGCGCTTACAGCCGGCTGGTGTCGCAGGGGTGGCTGGCGGCGCGTCCCGGCGCGGGCTACCGGGTGGCATCGCCCGACGCGCCCGCCCGCCGGGCCGAACCCCTGTCCTGGGAGCCGCCGCGGCTGAACGCGGGGTGGCTGCTGTCGGATATCTTTGCCGACCATTCCATCCCCATCAAGTCGGGTTGCGGCTGGCTGCCCGGCGAATGGCTGAACGAAGAAGGACTGCACATGGCGCTGCGCCACATGGGGCGCGTGCCCGCGATGCGGATCGCCAACTACGGCCACCCGTACGGCTATGCGCCGCTGCGCGAGACCATCGCGGCCAGCCTGAGCGCGCAGGGCATGGAGGTCGAGGCGTCGCAGGTGCTGCTGACGCAGGGTGTGACCCACGGGCTGGACACCGTGATCCGCACGCTGCTGCGGCCAGGCGACACGGTGGTCGTCGAGCAGCCGGCCTACGCCAACCTTCTGCAGTTGCTGCGCCTGGCGGGTCTACGCGTCATCGCGGTGCCGCGCACGGTCGATGGCCTGGACTGCGACGCGCTCGAGCGGGTGGCGGCCCAGCACCGGCCGCGCGCGCTCTTCATCAATACCGCCTTGCAGAACCCATCGGGCGCCAGCATCACCATGGCCAACGCGTTCCGCATCCTGCAGGCGGCGGAGCGGCACGGGCTGTGGGTGGTGGAAGACGACATCTCGCGCGAACTGGCGCCCGGCGTGACGCCGATGCTGGCGGCGCTGGACGGGGCGCGCCGGGTCGTCTACCTGGGCGGGTATTCGAAGGTCATCAGTCCGTCGGTGCGGGTGGGCTACGTGGTGGCGCATCGCGATCTGGTGCGCGACATCGCGCGCACCAAGATGGCGGTGGGGCTGACGACGCCCGAGATCATGGAGCGCATCGTGCATCAGGTCATCCGCGAGGGCCGCTACCGCGCCCACATCGCACGCACCCGCGAGCGGCTGGCCCAGGCGCACACCGAAGTCGCCGAACAGATGCGCCAGCACGGCTTTGAAATTTATGGAAAGCCGCAGGGCGGCCTGTTTTTGTGGGCGCAGGTGGCGGGGCAGTGGCGCGAGCGCGGCGCCAATGGGCTGGCGGAGCTGGCGCTCAAGGACGGCATCTGGCTGGCGCCCGGTTCGTACTTTGACGCGGACGAGGCCGACACGGCGTGGGTGCGCTTTAACGTGGCGTATTCGGCGGCGCCCGCGCTGTGGCGCTTCATGCGCAACGCGGGCGCGGCGTAGGTCCGCTCAGTGCTTCAGGCGTGTTCATACGTGACGAAGTCGTAGTCGTAGCCGTTTTCGGCTGGCTGCGGCTCGCGCGCCGTTTCCTTCCACTGGAACGACGGCAGCAGCGGAAAGAACGCGTCGCCCTCGACGTCCGCATGGACCTCGGTGGCCAGCACGCGCCGGGCCAGCGGCAGGGCCTGCGCATAGATCTGCGCGCCGCCAATCACGAAGGCTTCGTCGATGTCGCCGCAGGCGGCCACCGCGGCCTCCAGCGTGGGCGCCAGGATGGCGCCGGCGGCGCTGAAATCGGGATTGCGGCTGATGACGATGTTGCTGCGGCCGGGCAGGGGGCGGCCCAGCGAGTCCCACGTCTTGCGGCCCATGATGATGGGATGGCCCAGCGTGCTGCGCTTGAAATGCGCCAGGTCGCCCGGCAATTTCCAGGGCAGGGCGTTGTCGCGGCCGATGGCGCGGTTGGTGGAATAGGCGACGATCAGGGTAAGGCTGGCGGGCATGCGTGCTTGCAACGGTAAGGGTTGAGCCGGAACGACCCCGTAAGCGTAGCAAATTGCGAGAGACCGCCCCGCCTGTCAGGTTGCCGCGTGTTCCAGGAATTCGGTGGCCGGCATGGGCTTGCCCAGCAGAAAACCCTGCAGCGAGTCGCAGCCCAGCCCGGTCAGGAATTTCTGCTGCGCGGCCGTCTCGACGCCTTCGGCCACGATGCGCAGGTTGAGCTGCTGCGCCAGCGCCACGATGGCCGACACGATGGCCGCATCCTCGTTGTCGTTGTCCAGCTGATTCACGAAGCCGCGATCGATCTTCAGTTCGGTCGCGGGCAGCCGCTTGAGATAAAGCAGGCTGGAATAGCCGGTGCCGAAGTCGTCGATGGAAATCGTGACGCCCAGCTCGGACAGGCGCTTGAGCACCGTCAGGCTGGCTTCCGCGTCGCGCATGGCGGTCGACTCGGTCACTTCGATCGTCAGGCAGGCGGGCGGGACGGCATGCCGCGCCAACGCCGAGCGCACCGTCTCTACCAGGCTGGAATGCGAAAACTGCAGCGCCGAGATGTTGACCGCGATGGTCCAGTGGCCCTGGCCGACGTCGATCCATTCGCGCATCTGGCGGCAGGCTTCGTTGATGACCCAATCGCCGATGGACAGGATCAGGCCGGTCTTTTCCGCCGTGGGAATGAACTGGTCCGGGCCGACCAGTCCGCGCGTCGGATGGTTCCAGCGCAGCAGCGCTTCGGCGCCCATGATGGGGCCGGCCGGCGCTTCGTACTTCGGCTGGTAATGCAGGACGAACTGGTCGCGCTCCTGCGCCAGTCGCAGGTCGTGCAGCAGCTCGATCTGCTCGTGCGCGTCCGCGTTCATGGAAGGTTCGAAAAAGCTGTAGCCCGTGCCGCCCAGCCGCTTGGCGTGGTACATCGCCGCGTCGGCATTGGTCAGCAAGGCATGGGTGTCCCGGCCGTCGTTCGGATAGACGGCAATGCCCACGCTGGACGTCACCAGCACTTCGTGGCCGTAGACCGTCACGGGGCGCGCGATGGCGTCGATCAGACGATCCGCCACGTTGGCCGCGTCGGTGGGCTCCAGCACCTCGCTCAGCACGATGAACTCGTCACCGCCAAGGCGGGCGACGGTGTCCTGCGTGCGCAACGCCAGGCGAATGCGCTGCGCCAGGTCGATCAGGAGCGCGTCGCCGGTGTGGTGGCCGTAGGCGTCGTTGACGGCCTTGAAACCGTCCAGGTCAAAGAACAGCACCGCGAAATAGCCCCGGCGGCGGCTCGCGCTTTCGATGGCCTGTTCCATCCGGTCTTCCAGCAGGATGCGGTTGGGCAGTTTGGTCAACGTGTCGTGCAGCGCCAGTTGCACCAGCTCTTCATTGGCTTCGGCCAGCGACGAGGCCAGCGCCGACGTGCGCGCCTCAAGCCGGTTGTCCAGCACGGCCACCACCAGCGCGATCGCCAGCACGCTCAGCGTGACGGCGGTCACGGCAATGGCGAGCCAGCCCGCCGAAATGCCCTCGTTGGCCGCCATGCAGATGCTGCCCGCCGGAAAGGCCGCGGCTTCCATGCCCGTGTAGTGCATGCCCACGATCGCCAGCCCCATGACGCCCGCGGCCAACGGGCGCGACAGCGCCACGCGCGGCGCGTCCTGCCGCAGCCGGTAGGTGATCCAAAGGGCTGCGCCCGACGCGGCAATCGCAATCACCACGGACAGCGCGAACCACGCGGGGTCGTAGTCGATGCCCGGCGACATGCGCATCGCGGCCATGCCGATGTAATGCATCGACGCGATGCCCGATCCCATCAGCAGCGCGCCCGCGGTCAGCCGGCCCCACGGCAGTTCGTCCTTGCAGACCATCCACAGCGCGAAGGCCGAGCAACCGATGGCGATGGCCAGGGACAGCAGGGTCAGGGCCAGGTCGTAGCCCATGGGAATGGGCAGGCTGAACGCCAGCATGCCCACGAAGTGCATCGACCAGATCCCGATGCCCATCGCGAACGCGCCGCCCGCCAGCCAGAACTTCGCGGCGGGCAGGCCGCTCGATGCCTTCACACGGTTGGCCATGCCCAGCGCCGTATACGACGCCAGGATGGCGACCCCTAGGGATACGAGGACGAGCGAAGGGTTATAAGTTCCAACGAGCATTTGTGGGGTCCTGTCCTAAGCGCATACAGCCGCGGCGCGGGGCACGATTTTCAATTCAATTGGTAGTCAACAGTTGCAGTCCGGTCGCAAGGAGGATCCTGCTCTCGTCGCTGGCTTTTCTCACACTCTATTTATAGGGATGGGGAATTGGGCGCGGCAACGCCAGCGGTCGGCACGGTTCGGGCGCTCGGCGTGGCGCGTCCAGAGGGCCGGTCGAAAGCAACGGGGCGCGCGGCATGCTGGACGCGCGTCCGTGGCTAAGGGATGGGTTATACCGAAATCGCGCTTCCAGAAGCTCACCAATCTTCACCTGCGGCGGGACGTGCGAGGAATCGGACGCCGGACGGGCGTCCGGCGTGTTGCTGATCTGCCCTGAAAGGCGGGCGCCGGGGCTGCCGGCGCGTGGGTCAGACGGCCATGGCGGCCGTGAGAGGCGCGTGGTGCGTGTAGCCCGACAACGAAAAGTCGCCGGGTTCCACCTTCTCGAGCCACTCGGGTTCGTAGCGGCCGGTCACCGCGAAATCGGGAATGCGGTCCGACAAAACGAGACGCGGCGATTCATACGGCGTTCGCGTCAGTTGCTCGCGCAGCATCGGCAGATGGTTCTCATAGATATGTGCATCGCCGATGAAATACGTGAACCAGCGCGGCGTGTAGCCGGTCAGGCGCCCGACCAGGTGCAGCAGCGCCGCGCCTTCGGTCAGGTTGAACGGCGTGCCCAAACCCACGTCATTGGAGCGGATATACAGGCACAGCGAGATCTCGCGCGTCGTCGCGTTGGGCAGGAACTGATAGAGCAGGTGGCAAGGCGGCAGCGCCATTTCCTCGATCTGCGCCCAGTTCCAGCCGTGGAACAGGATGCGCCGGTCGCCCGGGCGCTCGTGAATGGTGTCCAGGCATTGCCGCAACTGGTCGACCGCCTTGTACAGCAGCACCTTCGGCACGCCGCCTTCTTCAAGGTCGGCCACCTTGGTGTACCCGCGCGACAGCGCGTCATCGATCTGCCCGGGGCGGCTGGCATCCAGCATCTTGTAGGCTGGCCACTGGCGCCACTGCACGCCGTAGACCGGACCCAGATCGTCCGGGCCTTCGCGGTAGGGGTTGGCCAGCCACTGCGCGTTCTCGTTGGCGTTCTGGTCCCAGACCTTGCAGCCGAGTTCACGGAATTCCGCCGCGCTGCGGGAGGCGCGCAGGAAACCCACCATTTCGCCAATGGCCGACTTGAATGCCAGCTTCTTGGTGGTGACGGCGGGAAAGCCCTGCTGCAGGTCGAACCGCAGCGAGGCGCCCGGCATGCTGAGGGTGCGGATGCCGGTCCGGTTTTCCTGCCACGAGCCGGTGTCGAGGATGGATTGAACGAGGTCCAGGTATTGTTTCATGACGATCCTTGTGCCTGCGGTCCCGGTCCGGGAAGCAAGCGCGCCGCCGCGGACGTGCCGCGGCGGCGCCTATATATGGTGAATGCCGAATTACACCACGGCCGCGCGGGCGGCTCAGGCGGTAGCGGTGGCTTCCTGTGTGTCGACGATGTCGACGGAGAACGTCATTTCGGCGGTCTTTTCCAGCATGGCCGACGCCGAGCAGTATTTCTCGTGAGAAAGCTGCACGGCGCGTTCGACGGCCGCGCGCGGCAGATTGGCGCCGGTGACGGTGAACGCGAAGTGAATCTTCGTGAAGACCTTGGGGTCGGTGCCGGCGCGCTCGGCCTGCAGCTTGACGCTGCAACCCGTGACCGCATGGCGGCCGCGCTTGAGGATCAGCACCACGTCATAGGCCGTGCAGCCGCCCGTGCCGGCCAGCAGCATTTCCATGGGGCGGGGCGCCAGGTTGTGGCCGCCGCCGTCCACGGCGCCGTCCATCACGGCCACGTGGCCGCTACCCGTGCTGGCAGTGAAGAGCATCCCGGTGGGGCCGCCCCAGTCGATCGTGCATTCCATTTCAGTGAGTCCTTGAGCTTGAGCGCAGTCAATGGCTGATGATACCCGTTGCGTACAATCCCGGGCAGGAGAACCCCACCCTGCATCAGGGGTGCAGCGCGTCCGCTTTGCCTAGGAGTTGCCATGTCCACCACGTTGTCCAAATCCGGCCCCGTTTCCCTGCGGCGCCGCCCCGGTCCCCTGGATGCCTTGCTGGCCGAGACCGACCGTGCGTTGCGCGTGCTTTCGGGCAGCGCCAGCGCCGGCCGGGCCTACCCCGCCACCGCGCAGGAATCGCCGCAAGCCCTGTCCGCGCAGGAAAAGCGCCACGCGGCCGGCCTGATGCGGGTCAACCACGTCGGCGAGGTCTGCGCCCAGGCGCTGTACCGCGGACAGGCGTCGGTGTGCAAGGAGTCCGGCCCGCGTGCGCTGCTGCTGAACGCCGCCGCCGAAGAAGTCGACCACCTTGTCTGGTGCAACGAGCGCCTGAAAGAACTGGGCAGCCGGCCCAGCCTGCTCAATCCGGTCTGGTACGCGGGCTCGTTCGCGCTGGGCGTCATGGCCAGCGTGGCCGGCGTGCCGCGTAATCTGGGCTTCATGGCCGAAACCGAAAAGCAGGTCGAGGCCCACCTGGACGAACACCTGCGCACCTTGCCGGTGCAGGACGAACGTTCGCGCCAGATCGTCACGAAAATGAAAGACGACGAGGCCCAGCATCGCGCCAGCGCCGAGCAGGCGGGGGGCGTACCGCTGCCCGCGCCCGTGAAACTGGCTATGCGCGCCATGTCCAAGGTGATGACGACCACCGCGTATTGGATCTGAGCGGCGGACCTGAAACCGCATCTGCAAAAAATGTTGCAATGCGCAAATTTGGCCGCCTCGTGGTGCGTAAAGCACCATTTTGGTGCGGTGGGCAGGGTGGGATTACCCGCTGTCGTACAGGGTTATTCCGAAAGGGGAAAACCCGTTCGGCAAAAACCCCGTTTTTGGCCAGGGCATTGATTGGTGCGGGTTTCCAGAGGGCGGGCGGGATTCTTGCAGCGAAAAAGCAACGCGACGGGCAGCCCAGAAAATAGATCAAAAAAAATCTTGCAACGCACAATAAACGTAGGTACTATTCAGTCATTGGATGTTGAAACGCAGACGGCGCGGTGAAAACCCCGGAAGCGCAGCGAGCTGAAGTCCCGCTCCCAACATGCCACGGTTGTCTCCTCCACCCTCCTCCTTTGGTGGATTTAGCCCGAGATCTCACGATCTCGGGCTTTTTTTTGCCCTGAATCGTTGCGTCCCTATTTGTAAGCGATGACGGCAAAAGCCTGCGCAGCGCGACGCCGTGCGGCCCCATGGGCCTTCGCGTTTTCCCTTGCATATTTCGCGTTCCCAGAGGCGGAACGCTCTACAATCCCCCACATGAAACCAGCACTGCCAGGCGCTCTCGCGCCAGCGCGTTCCAGTCACATGCGCGGCGGACGGATAGCCCGCCTGCGCGCGTTACGTTCTGTGCCTCGGAATTGCACTTCCTTATCCCTCCCATATATGGGCGTTACACCTGCCTCCGATAATGGCGGGCCTGTCTCGATAGACCAACCAGAGGTGATCCAGTGACCTGGCTGTATATATGCGTGGTCGCGTTCATGGTGGGGGGACTCATCGTGGCGTCCGAGCGCTGGCATGGCGCTTTTACCGGCGATAGCGACCTCAACAAGCCCCAAGCCAATCATTCCCGCGCGACGCCTCGCGTCGGCGGTCTGGCGGTGCTTGCCGGTACGCTGGCTGGCCTGCTGGTCCTCGGACCCAGCAACATGACCCTTACCTGGCTGTGGCCCGCGCTCTTCGTCGCGGCGTTGCCCGTTTTCGTGGCCGGCCTCCTTGAAGACATTACCAAGGACATCGGCGCCAGCAAGCGTTTGCTGGCCGCTTTTCTGTCCGCGGCCATCGCGTGGTGGCTGCTGGGCGGCGTCAGCCGCGTCGGCATGGCCCCTGTGGATTACGTGTTGTCATTCTGGCCGGTGTCGCTACTGTTCACCATGTTCGCGGTGGGTGGCTGTACCCATGCCCTGAATATCGTTGACGGCATGAACGGCCTGGCCGGCATGGTCGCCACCCTGATGGCGGTGTCGATCAGCCTCGTTGCCCTGCAGGTCGGCGACGTGCCGATCTTCCTGGTGGCCGCGGCGCTGGCGTCGGCAACCCTGGGCTTCCTGGTGTGGAACTTCCCGTTCGGACGCGTGTTCCTGGGCGATGGCGGCGCGTACTTCCTGGGCTTCATGCTGGCCGAACTGGCCGTGCTGCTGGTCGTGCGCAACCCGTCGGTGTCGCCGTTCTACGCCCTGGCGGTCCTGTTCTACCCCGTATTCGAAACCGGTTTCTCGATCTGGCGCCGCCGCTTCAAGCGTGGCGTGCCGGTCGACCAGCCCGATGCGCTGCACTTGCACCAGCTTGTGTTCCGCCGGCTGGTCCGGGTTACCTTCAGCCGCGGTCGGCGCCATGCCGTCCCCGCGCTTTGCAATGCGCTGGCGTCCCCGTACATGTGGGTCCTGGCGCTGATCGGGCTGGTGCCGGCCACGATCTGGTGGGACAACGCCTGGGCCCTGAGCGCCAGCCTCGTTGTCTTTGCCAGTGTCTATATCTGGCTGTACGCGCGCCTGGTCTCCTGGCGCCGCCCGGGTTGGCTGTTGTTGCCATCCGTGCTGCGAACCACCGATTAGTTGAGTGCCCCGGCGATCGCCGCCGGGGGCTCGGTATCCATCACCAGTTCATCTTTAAAATGCCGTACACGTTCTACGGTGAAGGGAGAGTTATGTTGCGAATCCAGGATGTGAAACTCGCTGTCGTCGGCCTAGGCTACGTCGGGCTGCCCCTGGCCGTTGAATTCGGCAAGAAGCGCGCCGTCATTGGCTTTGACATCAACACGCGCCGCATCGACGCGCTGAAGGCGGGTCACGACCATACGCTGGAAGTCAGCGACGCCGAACTGGCCGAAGCCAAGCAGTTGAGCTACACCGCCGAACGCGCCGAACTGGGCGAGGCCAACGTGTTCATCGTGACCGTGCCCACCCCCATCGACGAATACAAGCAGCCGGACCTGACCCCGCTGGTCAAGGCCAGCGAAACGATCGGCGCGGTGCTCAAGCGCGGCGACATCGTCATCTATGAATCCACCGTCTATCCCGGCGCCACCGAGGAAGACTGCGTGCCGGTTCTGGAGCGCGTGTCGGGCCTGAAGTACAACGTGGACTTCTTTGCCGGCTACAGCCCCGAGCGCATCAACCCGGGCGACAAGGAACACCGCGTCAGCACGATCAAGAAGGTCACCTCCGGCTCCACGCCGGAAATCGCCACCCTGGTCGACCAGCTGTACAAGGAAATCATCACCGCCGGCACGCACAAGGCGTCCAGCATCCGCGTGGCCGAGGCCGCCAAGGTGATCGAAAACACGCAGCGCGACGTGAACATCGCGCTGATCAACGAACTGGCCCTGATCTTCAACAAGATGGGCATCGACACCGAAGCCGTGCTGCAGGCCGCCGGCACCAAATGGAACTTCCTGCCGTTCCGTCCGGGCCTGGTGGGCGGTCACTGCATTGGCGTGGACCCGTACTACCTGACGCACAAGGCGCAGTCCATCGGCTACCACCCCGAGATCATCCTGGCGGGCCGCCGCCTGAACGACTCCATGGGCAGCTACGTGGTGTCGCAGCTGGTCAAGTGCATGACCAAGCGCCGCATCCACGTGCAGGGCGCGCGCGTGCTGGTGATGGGCCTGGCCTTCAAGGAAAACTGCCCCGACCTGCGCAACACGCGCATCGTGGACATCGTCCGTGAACTGGGCGACTACAACGTCGACGTGGACATCTACGACCCGTGGGTCGACGCCGACGAAGCCATGCACGAATACGGCCTGACCCCCGTGTCCAAGCCCGACGAGGGCAAGTACGACGCCGTGATCCTGGCCGTCGCGCACAACCAGTTCAAGGACATGGGCGCCGAAGGCATCCGCAAGCTCGGCAAGCCGCAACATATCCTGTACGACCTGAAGTACGTGCTGTCGCCCGCTGAATCCGACCTGCGTCTGTAAAAGGATTTCGCCATGACCACACGATTCGAGACTGTCACCCAGGAACTGGCCGCCGCGCCGCGCAAGTGGCTGGTGACCGGCTGCGCCGGCTTCATCGGTTCGAACCTGCTGGAAACCCTGCTCAAGCTCGGCCAGACCGTGACCGGCCTGGACAACTTCGCCACCGGTCATCAGCGCAACCTGGACGAAGTCCAGGCGTCCGTTTCGCCGGAGCAATGGTCGCGATTCACCTTCATCGAAGGTGACATCCGCGACCTGGACGCCTGCCGCCGCGCGGCCGAAGGTGTGGACTACGTGCTGCACCAGGCCGCGCTGGGTTCGGTGCCGCGTTCGCTGAACGACCCCATCACGACCAACGACGTCAACATCGGCGGTTTCCTGAACATGCTGGTGGCGGCACGCGACGCCAAGGTGAAGTCGTTCGTCTATGCGGCGTCCAGCTCCACCTACGGCGATCATCCCGCGCTGCCCAAGGTCGAGGAAAACATCGGCAAGCCGCTGTCGCCCTACGCCGTGACCAAGTACGTCAACGAGCTGTACGCCGACGTCTTCGCGCGTTCGTATGGCTTTGAGACCGTGGGCCTGCGTTACTTCAACGTGTTCGGCAAGCGTCAGGATCCGGACGGCGCCTACGCCGCCGTGATCCCGAAGTGGACCGCCGCGATGATCCAGGGCAAGGACGTCACCATCAATGGCGACGGCGAGACCAGCCGCGACTTCTGCTTTGTGGAAAACGCGGTGCAGGCCAACATCCTGGGCGCGCTGGCCGCGCCCGAGGCCCGCAACCAGGTCTACAACGTGGCCGTCAGCGGCCGCAGCACGTTGAACCAGCTGTTCAGCTTCCTGGTGCAGGCCCTGGGCAACCAGGGCGTGGACTACGGCAAGCAGCCGGTTTACGGTGACTTCCGCGCGGGCGATGTGCGCCACTCGCAGGCCGACATCGGCAAGGCCAGCCGCCTGCTGGGCTACGCGCCCACGCACACGGTGCTGCAAGGCCTGGAAGTCGCCATGCCCTGGTACACGCAATTCCTGCGTTGAAAGCACTCGTCCGAAAACTCGGCAACATCCACCCGGATCATCAGCGCATCTTCAAGGGCGCGTTCCGGGTGGCGGTGTTTTTGCTGCTGGGCAAGGCCGCCGGCGCCATCAAGGAGATGGCGGTGGCGTACCGCTATGGCGTCAGCGACGCCGTGGACGCCTACCAGTTCACGATGACCATGGGCACCTGGCTGCCGGTCACGATCGTGGGCGTGCTGTCGGTGGTGCTGATCCCGGTGCTGGTGCGCCTGGCGCGCGCCGGCGGGGCCGAGAAAGAACTTTTCATCCGCGAGCTTCAGGGTTGGGTCGCCGCCGCCGGCGTCGCACTCGCCTTGCTCACGTGGTTTGCCTGGCCGTACGTGGTGGATCGGCTGGGGCAGGGCCTGTCGCCGCAAGTGCGCGCCATGACGGGCGACCTGCTGGTCGCCTTCGCGCCCGTGTCGGCCTTGCTGCTGATCGCGGGCATCAGCGCCGCGCGGCTGCGCGCGCAGGAGCGCCACGTCAATACGCTGCTGGACAGCGTTCCGGCCGTGGCGACGCTGGCCTGGGTCATGCTGGCCGCCAGCGCCGAGGGCGTCGGCCCCCTGTTGTGGGGCACGCTGGTCGGCTACGCCATCCAGACCGTCTGGCTCGCTTGGCTGGCCGCGCGCGCCGATGGCGGCTTCTGGGGGGCGCCGCGCCTGTCGCTGACGTCGCCGCACTGGCCCGAGCTGATGAGCGCGGCCGGCGTGATGCTGATCGGCCAGGTCGCCATGAGCTTCGTCGGCCCGCTGGACCAGTATGCGGCGGCGAACCTGGGCGCCAATGCCAACGCAACGCTGGGCTACGCCAGCCGGCTGCTGTCGCTGCTGCTGGGCATCGGCGCGGTGTCGGTTGGCCGCGCCGCGCTTCCCGTGCTGGCCGACGTGCAGGCGCGCGGCGATACGGCGCGTGCGCGCAGCATGGCGCTCAAGTGGTCGCTGCTGATGGTGGTGGCGGGCGCCGCCGCCGTGGCGCTGGGCTGGGTCCTGGCGCCGTGGGGCGTGTCGGTGCTGTTCCAGCGCGGCGCGTTTACCGCGGAAAACACCGAAGCCGTCGCCCACGTCTTGCGCTGGGGACTGCTGCAGCTGCCGTTCTACTTCGGCGTGCTGATCCTGGTGCAGCTTCTGGCCAGCCAGAACCGTTACCGCATCATGGCCGCCATCGCGGTCGCCAATTTTGCGCTGAAGGCCGTGCTGAACACCGTGCTCGCGCCTCGCATGGGCGCGGCCGGCATCATGCTGGCCACCAGCCTCATGTATGTGCTGTCCTTCGCGTGCTACCTGGTGGTGGCGATGCGCAAGGCCGAACCCAAGGGGACCGATTGAATGTCCGTAGCCGACTCCGTCCGTCCGGCGCGCGTGTTGCTGTTCATCCATTCGCTGCATGGCGGGGGCGCTGAGCGCGTCGCCGCGGACCTGAGCGCCCATTGGGCGGCCGAGGGCAGCGAGGTCATGGTGGTCACGCAGGCCAGCGCCGACGGCGACGTGTACGCGCTGCATCCCAAGGTCCGGCGCGAAGTCCTGCACACGGCGGGCGAGGGCGGCGGGCTGCGCGGCATCCTCAGCAATCTGCAGCGCGTGCGCGCGCTGCGCCGCGTCGTCAAGTCGTTCCGGCCCGACATCGTGCTGGGCATGATGACCACGGCATCCGTGCTGTCCGTGCTGGCCTGCGTGGGGCTGAACTGCCGCGTCGTCGCCACCGAACATACCCATCCGCCATCGCAGACCCTGTCGGGCTTCTGGCAGCGGCTGCGCCGGCTGACGTATCCGCGCGCCGCACGCGTGGTCGCCTTGACGCGCGGCACCGCCGACTGGCTGGCACAGCATGTGCCGGGCTCGCGGCTGGCGGTCATTCCCAATCCCGTCCACTTTCCGTTGCCGCGCGCCGAGCCCATCGTGCCGCCTGCTGCGCAGGATAGCCGCAAGCGGCTGCTGGCGGTCGGACGGCTGCATGGCGACAAGGGCTTCGACCTGCTGATCCAGGCCTTCGCGCGCCTGGCGCCGTCGCATCCCGGCTGGGACTTGGTTATTCTGGGCGAAGGCAGCGAACGCCAGGCGCTCGAAGCGCAGGTGCGTGAGGCCGGCCTGGAATCGCGCATCTCGATGCCGGGACGCGCCGGTAATGTGGGCGACTGGTACGACAGCGCCGATCTTTATGTACTGACCTCGCGCTTCGAAGGTTTGTCCAATACCCTGCTCGAATCCATGGCCAGCGGCCTGGCGGCGGTGTCGTTCGATTGCGATACAGGCCCGCGCGAGATCGTGCGTGAAGGCATCGACGGCGTGCTGGTGCGGCCCAATGGCGACGTGCCCGCGCTGTGCAAGGCGCTGGATGCGGTCATGGGCGATGACAATGGCCGCACGCGCATGGCGCAGGCGGCGACCGACGTGCGCGACCGGTTTTCGGCCGCGCGCGTGCTGCAGAAATGGCAGGAACTTTTTGACGGCGTGCGGGCGACGGGCCGCTAGGGCCCCCCGCGCGCCGTTGCCACGGTGACCACGAGAACAACATCATGTGTGGAATAGTCGGAATTTGGGGCCCCCTGGGAAACAAGGCGCAGGTGCTGGCAGATAGCTGCCGGCGCATCCGCCATCGCGGGCCGGACAGCAACGGCTTCTGGGAAGACGCGGATGCGGGCATCGCGCTGGCGCACGTGCGCCTGGCGATCCTGGACCTGACCGAAGCGGGTCATCAGCCCATGACGTCCGCCTGCGGCCGCTACGTCATGGTGTTCAACGGCGAGGTCTACAACCATCTGGACATCCGCAAGCAGCTCGAGGAATCGGCGCTGGCGCCGGCGTGGCGCGGGCATTCGGACACCGAAACCCTGCTTGCCGGTTTTACCGCGCTGGGCATCGAAGCCACGCTGCAAGCCTCGGTCGGCATGTTCGCCATCGCGTTGTGGGACAAGGCTTCGCGCAAACTCGTGCTGGCGCGCGACCGCATGGGCGAGAAGCCGCTGTACTACGGCTACTCCAACGCCGAACTGGTGTTCGCGTCCGAGCTCAAGGGCCTGATGCCGATTCCGGGCTTCGGGCGCAATCTGAACCGCAACGCGCTGGCGTCGTTCATGCGGCACAACTACATTCCCGCGCCGCAATCCATTTACGAAGGCATCGCCAAGCTGCCGCCCGGCACGTGGGTCGAGTTCTCGGCCGACGACGCGCGCAACCGCCGCATGCCCGAGCCGCGCGTGTACTGGTCGGCCCGCGAGGCCGCGGACACGGCCGGGCAGTCGCGCCTGTCGTTCGACTCGGATGCGCAGGCCACCGACGCGCTGGAAAAGGTTCTGTCCAAGGCTGTGGGCGGCCAGATGCTGTCCGACGTGAGCCTGGGCGCCTTCCTGTCCGGCGGCATCGATTCGTCGACCATCGTGGCGCTGATGCAGGCGCAAAGCTCGCAGCCGGTGCGCACCTTTGCCATCGGCTTTCACGAAAAGGGCTACGACGAGGCGCAGCACGCCAAGGCCGTGGCCACGCACCTGGGCACCGATCACACCGAACTCTACGTCACCGCGGACGACGCGCTGGCGGTCGTGCCGTCGCTGGCCGACATGTACGACGAACCCTTTGCCGACTCGTCGCAGATCCCCACGTCGCTGGTCACGCGCATGGCGCGTCAGCACGTGACGGTGGCCTTGTCGGGCGACGGCGGCGACGAACTCTTCGGCGGCTATTCGCGTTACTTCCGCGTGGACAACTGGTGGCGCCAGTTCGAGCGCGTGCCGGGCCTGCTGCGCAAGCCGGCTGGCGCAATGCTCAGCGCCTCCACCCATCTGCCCGGCCGTGGCGCCTGGCGCGGCAAGGTCGGCAAGCTGGGCGAACTGTTGCGCGCCGATACGCGCGGCGAGTTCTACCGCCTGTTCGTGTCGTATTGGGCCGACCCCGCCCGCGTCGTGAAGGGGGGCGTCGAACCCGAGTCGGTGTTCGAACGCGCCATGCAGGGATCGTTCTTCGAGTCGATGATGAAGCTCGACTCGGTGACCTACCTGCCCGACGACATCCTGGTCAAGGTGGACCGCGCGGCGATGGCTGTCAGCCTGGAAACCCGCGTGCCGCTGATCGACCACCGCGTCTATGAATTCGCCTGGAGCCTGCCGCACCAGTACAAGGTGCGCGGCAACACGGGCAAGTGGCTGCTGCGGCAGGTGCTGCATCGCCACGTGCCGCAGGCGCTGGTCGACCGCCCCAAGCGCGGCTTTGCCGTGCCGCTGGCCGCGTGGCTGCGCGGTCCCTTGCGTGAATGGGCCGATGCGCTGCTGGATCCGGCGCGCCTGCGCCAGGAGGGCTGGTTCGAACCCGAGCCCATCCTGCGCAAATGGCGTGAACACACGTCGGGGCATCGCAATTGGGACAGCCATCTGTGGGGCGTGCTGATGATGCAGGCCTGGCTGGACCGCTACCGCGCGGGGATGGACCAAGGGGGACCGATTGAGGACCGTTGACGAATGAAAATACTGATGCTGGTCAGCTCCATGCACGCCGGCGGCGCGGAACGCGTCGCGGCGACCCTGGTCAACGCATGGTCCGAGCGCGGCGACACCGTCATCCTGACGCCCACCTACTCGTCCAAGGGCACCTGCTTTTATCCCTTGTCGGACAAGGTCCAGCTTTCGTGGCTGGCTGACCTGGCCGGCACCCGGGTGTCGGGCGCGATGGCGGCCTTCAAGCGGTTGCTGGCCCTGCGCAAGCACATTCGCGATTCACGGCCCGACGTGGTGGTGTCCTTTCTGACCAACGTCAACGTGGCCGCCATTCTGGCCACGCGCGGCCTGAACGTGCCGCTCATCGTCTGCGAACGCACCAATCCGGTTGCCGAAACCACCACGGGTTCGGTCTGGCGCAAGCTACGCCGCGTGCTGTATCCGCGCGCCGACATGGTGACGGTGCAGGCGGAAGACACTGCCGGTCCGTTTGCGCGCCAGGTGCCCGGCATCCGGCGCCTGGCCGTCATTCCGAATCCGCTGCCCGCGCCGCTGCTGGATGCGCCGCTGGTGCAGCAACGCCACGAGGCCGGTCCGCGCGAGCTGATCGCGATGGGGCGGCTGGTGCCGGACAAGCAGTTCAACCTCTTGATCGACATCTTTGCGCAGATTGCGCCGGAATTCCCGGACTGGAATCTGCGCATCTGGGGCGAAGGCCCCGAGCGCGAGGCGCTGCAGCAGCAGGTGGCGCGCCTGCGCCTGCAGTCGCGCATCAGTCTGCCTGGGCGCACCGAAGCGCCCTGGGAAGAACTGGCGCGCGGCCAGGCCTTCGTGCTCAGTTCGCTGGTCGAGGGCTTTCCCAATGTGTTGCTGGAAGCCATGTCGCTGGGCTTGCCCTGCGTCGCGTTCGATTGCCCCAGCGGTCCGCGCGAGATGACGCGAGACGGCCAGGATGCGCTGCTGGTGCCGGCGGGCGACCGGGTCGCGATGACCGATGCCCTGCATCGCCTGATGGGCGATGTGTCGCTGCGTGAGCAGCTGGGTGCGCGCGCCGCCGCCGCCGTGCGCCAGCGTTATGCGCTGTCCAGCGTGCTGACCGAATGGGATGAACTGTTTGAAGCGGTGCGGGAGGGGCGATGAGCACCCGGCCGCTGCGCATTCTGCATGTCATCACGGGACTGGGCCAGGGCGGCGCCGAATCGGTGCTGACGCGCCTGGCGACCTGGCCGCAGGCGGATGTCGAGCACATCGTCGTGTCGCTGACCGATGAGGGCCTGTACGGCGAGCGCCTGCGCGCGGCGGGCGTCGCGGTGCATGCCCTGGGCATGAAGCGCGGCCGCGTCAGCCTGGGCGGCTTCCTGGCGCTGCGGCGCCTGATCGCCACGACTCGTCCCGATGCCGTGCAAACCTGGATGTACCACGCCGATCTGATCGGCGGCCTGGCCGCCCGCCTGGCCGGCGTTCGCGCCATCGCCTGGGGCATCCGCAATTCCGGCGCCCACCTTGAACGCAGCAGCCGCTCGGCGCGGCTGGTGCTGCGCGCATGCGCGATGCTGTCCGGCAGCGTGCCCCGCGCGATCGTCTGCGCGGCGCAGAATGCCGCCGAGCGCCACGCCGAAAAAGGCTACCGCCGCGACCGCATGGTCGTGATACCCAACGGCTACGACCTGTCGCGCTACGCGCCGGATCCGCAGGCGCGCTCGCGCGTTCGCGCCGCATGGGGACTGTCCGAGGACGTGCCGGTGATCGGCTGCGTGGCGCGCTGGGATCCGCTCAAGGACCACGCCAACCTGCTGCGCGCCTTGGCCGCGCTGGTGCGCGATGGACGCGATGCGGGGCTGCGCTGCGTGCTGATCGGCCGCGACATGACCGACGGCAACGCCCAGCTGGGCGCCTTGCTCGACAAGCTGGACTTGCGCGATCGCGTGGTGCTCAACGGCCCCAGCGACGACGTGCCCGCCGTCATGAACGGGCTGGACCTGCATGTGCTGTCCAGCTGCGCCGAAGGCTTTCCGAACGTGGTGGCCGAGGCCATGGCGTGCGGCGTGTATTGCGTGGTGACCGACGTGGGCGATGCCGCCTACATCGTCGGCGACACGGGCGTGGTGGTGCCGCCCGAGCAGGCCGAGGCCCTGGCCCGCGGCATCGAGTCCGCGCTGGGCGACGTGGCCGCGCGCGGCCGCGAACGCGCCGGCGAGGCCGGACGCGCGCGTGTCCTGGAACACTTTGATCTTGCACGCATGGTGCAAAGCTATATCGCCGTCTGGCGCCGCATTTCTGGAGTCCAACCATGAGCGCCGGACGCTGCCTGCTGTTTGTCGTCAACAACCCGGCGTTCTTCATGTCGCACCGCGTGCCGGTCGCCCTGGCCGCGCAGAAGGCGGGCTACGACGTCCATGTCGCGACGATGGAGGGTCCCGCCGTGGCCGACATCCAGGCGCTGGGCATGACCCATCACCCCATTCCGATGACGCGCAGCGGCAAGCGTCCGCTGCAGGAGCTGGGCACGCTGCTGGCGCTGGTGCGCCTGTTCCGCCGGCTGCGTCCCGATGTGGTGCACCTGGTCACCATCAAACCCGTGCTGTACGGCGGCATCGCCGCGCGCATCGCACGTGTGCCGGGCATGGTCGCGGCGATCTCCGGATTGGGATTCGTGTTCCTGTCCAACTCGCTGAAGATGCGGCTGGTGCGTGCCGTGGTGGCTCGCTTGTACCGCATTGCGCTCGGCCATCCGAACAGCCGGGTGATCTTCCAGAACGCCAACGACCGCGACCTGCTCAAGTCGCTGGGCGCGGTGCGCGAGGATCAGGTGGTCATCATCCGCGGCGCGGGTGTGGACCTGGACGCCTACCGTCCGATGCCGGAGCCGCCCGCGCCGCCCGTCGTCGTCACGATGGTGGCGCGCCTGCTGCGCGACAAGGGCGTGCAGGAGTTCGTGCAGGCGGCCAGGTTGCTGCGCGAACGCGGCGTGCCGGTGACGATGCAACTGGTGGGCGGGCTGGACCCGGGCAACCCGGCGTCCGCCACGCAGGCCGATGTCGATGCCTGGCAGCAGGACGGTTGCGTGCAGGCGCTGGGCGAGCGTTCGGATGTGGCGGCGCTGTATGCGGCCGCGCACATTGCGGTGCTGCCGTCCTATCGCGAAGGCCTGCCGAAATCCTTGATTGAGGCCGCGGCCTGCGGGCGGGCGGTGGTCACGACCGACGTGCCCGGTTGCCGCGACGCCATCGAACCCAACGTCACCGGCCTCCTGGTGCCGGTGCGCGACGCCGCAGCGCTGGCTGACGCCATTGCGCGCCTGGCCGAAGACGCGACGTTGCGTCAGGCGATGGGCACGGCGGGCAGGGTGCTTGCGGAGCGCGAATTCGATATCAACCAGGTCGCGCGCATTCACGTCGCGCTGTACGACGCGCTCAGCGCCTGATCGCGTCGATCCAGAAGCGCGTGGACGGATCCTGCTGGCTGGGCTGGGGCGCGTCCAGCTCGCGCATGATGTTCTTGGCCAACACCTTGCCGAACTCCACGCCCCACTGATCGAACGGGTTGATGCCCCAGATCACGCCCTGCGTGAACACCTTGTGCTCGTACAGCGCCAGCAGCGCGCCCAGCGTGTAGGCCTCAAGGCGAGGCAGCACGATCAGCGACGACGGACGTCCGCCCGGATGCACGCGGTGCTGCGCCAGCAGACGCGCGCGGGCCGGATCGCGTTCCGTGGCGGAGGTCTCGGCCAGGGCTTCTTCGAAGGTCTTGCCGCGCAGCAGCGCCGAGCGCTGCGCCAGGCAGTTGGCGACCAGCAGCTCGTGATGCCGGGCATAGGCATGGTCCGGCTGTTCGCACAGGATGAAGTCCACGGGCGCGCCGGCCGCGTCCTGGTGCAGCCACTGGAAGAACGTGTGCTGGCAATCCGTGCCAGGCATCCCCCACACCGCCGGTCCGGTCGGCACGCCGGCGGGACTGCCGTCGGCCGTGGCAACCTTGCCCAGCGATTCCATTTCAAGCTGCTGGGCCCAAGGCACGATGTGATGCAGCCGCGAATCGTAGGGCGCGATGACCAGCGAGTCGTAGCCCAGCACGCTGCGGTTGGCCACGCCGGCCAGCGCCAGTTGCACGGGGGCGTTTTCGGCGGGCGGCGCGGTGCGGAAATGGTCGTCCATGGCCGCCGCGCCGGCCAGGAGCCGGTCGAAGGTGTCGTTGCCGAACGCCAGGGCGATCGGCAGGCCGATGGCGGACCACAGCGAATAGCGTCCGCCCACCCAATCCCAGATCTGGAAGATGTGGTCGGGCAGAATGCCCAGGTTGAGCGCTGCCTCGACGTTGCAGGTGATCGCCACGACCTGCTTGATGGGATCGGCAACACCGGCCTCGCGCAGCCAGTTCATCGCGACTTCGGCGTTGGCCAGCGGCTCGGTCGTGGTGAACGATTTGGAGGCGACGATGACCAGCGTGTTGTGCGGGTCCAGGTGGCTCATCGCCTCGGCGACCGAATGCGAGTCCACATTGGAGGCAAAGCGCACGTCGCGGCGCGCGCCCTCGTGGCGCAAGGCGCGGGTGACCAGGCGCGGTCCCCAGTCGCTGCCACCGATGCCCAGATGCAGCACGCCGCTGTAGCGGCCGGCCGCGTCGGCGGTGCGCACGAATTCGCGCAGGCGTTCGCGCTCGGCCAGCACCGCCTTGGCCACCATGGCGGGCGGCTCGGCCGCGCGCAAGGCGGTGTGCCAGGCGGCGCGGCCTTCCGTCCAGTTGGCCTGGCCGCCGTCAAAGAGCCGCGCGCGGCAGGCCTCGAAGTCCTGTTGCACCAGCAGCGCCTGCGAGGCGGCCAGCAGTTCGGGCGACTGCGCCTGGGCGCTCAGATCCAGGCGCAGCCCGGGAGCGTTGATAAGGCGCAGCTTTTGGCCGTCCCGGGATGCCGTGCGTGTTGCGGCGATGAACTGCTGCCACGCGGGGCTGTTGGCTAACGACATGGGCGGATCAGAAAGGCAGTGTGGCGTTCGGGGCGAGCTTGCCGAGTTCGCGGCGGAAGTCGGCCTGGATGCGCGCAAGCGCCGCTTCGCTCTGCGCTTCAAAACGCAGCACGACGACCGGCGTGGTGTTCGATGGCCGCGCCAGGCCAAAGCCGTCGGCATATTCGGCGCGCACGCCGTCGATCGTGATTACGCGCTTGGCGTCGGGGAACTGGCCCTGGTCCTGCAGGGCCTTGACCAGCGTGAACGGCTGGCCCTCTTCCATTTCAAGCTTCAGTTCGGGCGTGGACACGTCCTGGGGCAGGGCTTCCAGCGGGGCGCAGGCGTCGGCAGCGCGCGACACGATTTCCAGCAGGCGGGCGCCGGTGTAGAGGCCATCGTCAAAGCCGTACCAGCGTTCCTTGAAGAAGATGTGACCGCTCATTTCGCCGGCCAGCGGCGCGCCGGTTTCGGCCAGCTTGGCCTTGACCAGGGAGTGGCCCGTCTTCCACATCAGGGCGGTGCCGCCGGCCGCTTCGACCGACAGGCCGACGTGGCGGCTGCACTTGACGTCATAGATGATGGTGGCGCCGGGGTTGCGCTCGAGCACGTCGCGCGCAAACAGGACGAGTTGGCGGTCGGGCCAGATGATCTGGCCGGACTTGGTGACCACGCCCAGCCGGTCGCCGTCGCCGTCGAAAGCCAGGCCAAGCTCGCAATCGGTCTCGGCGACGTGCTTGATCAGGTCCTGCAGGTTCTTGGGTTCGGCGGGATCGGGATGGTGGTTGGGGAAGTTGCCATCGACCTCGCAGAACAGTTCGTCGACCTCGCAGCCCAGCGCGCGGAAGAGCTGCGGCGCAACGGCGCCGGCCACGCCGTTGCCGCAGTCGATCGCGATCTTCATGGGGCGCGCCAGCTTGACGCCGGCGGCCACGCGCGCAATGTAGGTCTGCGCCAGGTCGAGCTGGCGGCGCGTGCCAGGCTCGGTCGCGGGCGCCGGGGCGTCGCCGTTCATGGTCTGCGCCAGTTGCTGGACGTCGTCGCCGTACAGCGCGCGCCCGCCCATCATCATCTTGAATCCGTTGTACTTGGGCGGGTTGTGGCTGCCGGTGATGGCTACGCCCGACCCGGTCTGCATGATGTTGGCCGCAAAGTACACAAGCGGGGTGGGGACCATGCCAACGTCCAGCGTGTCCACGCCGCCTTCGAGCATCCCTTCCTGCAGCGCAAGCGACAGCATTTCGCTGCTGAGACGTCCATCGCGGCCGACCACGAGCGTCTGCACGCCTTGCTCGCGGGCGCGGGCGGCAAGCGCCACGCCGAGCGAACGCGCGAAGGCGGCGTCGATCAGGTCCGGCACCGTGCCGCGAATGTCATACGCCTTGAAAACGGAGGCTGGAAATTGTGTATGGTTGCCCACGACGGTTCCTTGTTGAGGGGGACAGCGCGGCGGCTGCCGGGTAATGGTAAACCCGTACATCCAAACCGCTATGGCAAGGGCCAAAGCTGGATTATCCCCCATCGGAGAAGGGGGCTTCATCCTTCAGGAGGAGTAGGGCGCGGCGTAGAGCGTTTACCCGGTGCCGGCCTGCCCTGCCATGGTGCGGCGCGCAGGGCGGCGGCGCCTGTTTCCGGTGCACGACCGCCGGCAAAACAGCCGCTTCCCGGGCGGCCACGCATGGCATAAAAGTTGCTCGTCATCCGAAGGTGATACGCTTGCCGGGCAAGCAGAAAGACCAGGAGGGGCCATGGGCGCCAAAGTATCCACAGTCATGTCATCGGGCGGCGCCACCAGCAGGCGGGGACCACCCACGGACTTTGCCGGTCCGGCGGCCGGCCGCGAACGCAGGCTCGATATCCACGTCTTTGCCGCGGCAACGGGCGAACTGGCTACGGGCCGCGCCTGGGAACGCAGCGTCTGGCGCGATGCGCGCGTCCTGATCGCCGAGTGCCCGGCGCCGCATCTGGCTGCCTCGATCGAAAGCGCATTGCGCACGGTCGCCGCCAGCGTGGCGCGTGACCGAGGCTGGCCGGCCGCGGGCACCGTGTCCTTCTCGCTCGACGACCGCAGCGGCGTCTTCCGCGTCATCGACGCGCAGGCGCGGGCCCGCACGCCAGACATGCCGGTCGCCGAACACGATCCCATCGCGCCGCACGTGCTGGAAGTGCGCATCGACGGCTGCGGCGATCGCCGCCTGCCGTGCACCCATCTCATGGTCTGCGGCGCCACCCGCGGCGAAGTCCTGCGCCGCGCCTACCGCGCCTTGTCCGAATTGCCCGGCCCCGCCGGTGTGGACCGCGCCTTCCTGATGGAGCGCATCGCGTCCCGCGCTTTCTGCTCGGGCATGACGGGCACCCGGCTGGACCAGGCGGTCGGCTAGACAGGCACAACAGACATCCGCAAGGGGCTTCGGCGCGCGCCGCCCAGCCCCTACAATAGTCCGCACATCCCATGAACAGCGCCCGGTCCTGGCGGCCGGGCCGACTTTCTGTGCGGCATCCATGACACTGCTGACCGATCTCCAGGCCCTCTTGGGCGACTCCCACGTGCTGACCGGCGCGGACGCGGATTCCTATGTGCTGGATTGGCGCCGCCGCTATCGCGGCGCGGCCCTGGCGGTGATCCGCCCCGGCTCCACGGCTGAAGTGGCCGACGCCATCAAGCTGTGCGCGCGGCATGGCGTGCCCGTGGTGCCGCAAGGCGGCAATACCGGCCTGTGCGGCGGCGCCACGCCGGACGGCACCGGCACCGCCGTCGTCCTGTCCACCGCCCGGCTCACCGCGGTGCGCGCGCTGGATACCGACAACGACACCATCACGGTCGAGGCCGGCTGCATCCTGCAGGCCGTGCAGGATGCCGCCGCCGCCGCGAACCGGCTGTTTCCGCTGAGCCTGGCGGCTGAAGGCAGCTGCACCATCGGCGGCAACCTGGCCACCAACGCCGGCGGCACGCAGGTGCTGCGCTATGGCAATACGCGCGACCTCACGCTGGGCCTGGAAGTCGTGACCGCCGAAGGCGAGATCTGGGACGGCCTGCGCGGCCTGCGCAAGGACAACACCGGCTACGACCTGCGCGACCTGTACATCGGCAGCGAAGGCACCCTGGGCATCATCACGGCCGCGACGCTCAAGCTGTATCCGCGCCCCGTGGCCTCCTGCACGGCGCTGCTGACGCTGGACAGCATCGACAACGCCGTCGAGGTCCTGTCCCGCGCGCGTTCCGGGTTCGGCGCCTCGCTGACCGGATTCGAACTCATGAGCGGCGCCTGCCTGCAGGGCGTGGTGCGCCTGTTCCCGCAGCAGCGCCTGCCCTTCGAGGGCGAGTCTGCCGCCTCGCCGTGGTTCGCGCTGCTGGAGCTGTCCGACAGCGAAAGCGAGACCCACGCCCGCGAGCGCTTCGAGGCGGTGCTGGGCGACGCCATCGAGGCCGGCCTGGTGAACGACGCCGCGATCGCCGCCAATGTCTCGCAAAGCAAGGCGTTGTGGCACCTGCGCGAAAGCATTCCGCTGGCCGAAGCCGAGCTCGGCAAGTCGGTCAAGCATGACGTGTCCATTCCCATCTCGTCGATCGCGGGATTCGTGCACAAGACCAATGCCTTGCTGCAGGCGCGCTTTCCGGGCGTGCGCCACGTGATCTTCGGCCATCTGGGCGACGGCAACCTGCACTACAACGTGGCGCATGCGCCCGGCCAGACCGAAGCCGAGCTGCTGGCGCTGCAAGGCGAGATCTATGGCGTCGTGCATGACAGCGTGCACGCGCACAAGGGGTCCATCAGCGCCGAACACGGCGTGGGCCAGCTCAAACGCGACGAACTGCCGCGCTACAAGAACCCCGTCGAACTTGCGCTAATGCGCCGGATCAAGCACGCGCTGGATCCTCAGGGTCTCATGAACCCCGGCAAGGTGCTGCAGGCATAACGCGGGCAGAATCGCAGACCATGGCAACCCCTCCCGCAGCGGGCGCGAATCGCCGGGTGCTGATCGTCGAGGACGACCACATCATCGCCGGCAACCTGTACAGCTTCCTGGAGGCGCGGGGCTTTCTGCCCGACGTGGCCTACAGCGGACCCGCGGCACTGCAACGGCTGCAGGAACAGCGCTTTGACGCCGTGCTGCTGGACATCGGGCTGCCCGGCATGGACGGCAACGCCGTGCTCCACGCCATGCGTACGGAACGGCGGCTGGACGTGCCGGTGCTGATGCTGACCGCGCGCGACAGCCTTGAAGACAAGCTGGCGGGCTTCTCGCACGGCGCCGACGACTATCTCACCAAGCCCTTTGCGCTGCTGGAAGTGGAGGCGCGGCTGCTGGCGCTGATCCAGCGTTCCAAAGGGGCGACGGTGGACGCCGCGCGCACCTTCGGCCCGCTTCAGTTCGACGCGCGCAGCCGCGTCGTGTCGGTCAGCGGCGTGCCGGTGCATCTGACCCGCAAGGCGGGCCTCATCATCGAAGTGCTGCTGCGCGATCCGGGCCGCGTGGTGACGCGCGAAGAACTGGAATCGGTCCTGTGGGGCAACGAGCCGCCCTCGTCCGATGCGCTGCGCAGCCAGGTCCACCTGCTGCGGCGCGCGCTGGCCGATGCGGGCTTTGACGGCATCGAGACCGTGCACGGCACCGGCTGGCGCCTGGCACTGCCCGGCGCTGCATCATGAGCCGCGCCGCCGCCGGCACGCTGACCCAGCGCGTCGTCTGGGCGCTGACGGGCACGGTTGCGCTCTTTGTCACGGCGCTTGCTCTTCTTGCCTACCTGACGTTCGACCAGATGGAAGACGACCTGGTCAACGACATCCTGAACACCGAAATGGACCGCCTGGTCCAGCACGCGCGCACCAGCGACGAGTTCCTGCCGCGCCACGGCGCGCGCGAGCTGGGCGGGTCCATGCGCGCGTGGTTGAGCGTCGATGGCCAGCCGCCCGCAGGCATGCCGCCCGAACTGCTGTCGCTGGAAAACGGCCTGCATCTCATCGAACCTGGCGCCTACACCTGGCATGTGATGGTGGCCGAGACCGGCCGCGGCACGGTGTACCTGCTGTACGACGCCACCGACAACGAAGAGCGGGTGCACGATTTCGGCCTGATCGTGCTGGGGGTGGGCGCGATCTGCGTGGTGCTGGCGTATGCGCTGTCGCGGCGCGTGGCGGCGGTGGCGGTCGGACCGCTGCTTGAATTGACGGACCGGCTGTCGACGTGGGCCCCGGGTTCGCCGGACATGGCGGTTACGCGCGACGACGAGGCCGGGCGCCTTATCGAGGCCTTCAACCGCGTGCAGAACCAGGTGGACCGGTCCATCGCCCGCGAGCGCGAATTCGCAGGCAACCTGAGTCACGAGGTGCGCACGCCGCTGGCGGCGATCCGCTCGGACAGCGAGCTCATGCTGCTGACGCAGGCGTTGACGCCGGATCAGCACCAGCGCCTGACACGCGTGGTCGACAACGTGGACGACGTCATCGTCAGCCTGGAAAGCGCGCGGGCCATGGCGCGCGACCAGTTGCGTGCGCCGGAAGCGGTGGACATCGCCGAGTGCATGGAAGATGCGTGGCGCGGTTACGCCGCGCAGGCCCGGGTGGCCGACCTGCGCTTGGACAACCAGCTTCCCGCGGGGCAGGTGCTGACGCTGGACCGCTACGCCTTGCTGACCGTGCTGCGCAACCTCGTGCGCAACGCCATCGAACATGCCGCGCCGGGCACGCTGACCGTGTCGTTCGACGCGCAGCGCGGCCTGGAACTGCGCGACGACGGCAAAGGCATTGCCGAAGGCGATCTGCCGTTCCTGTTCCGCCGCTATTTCAGCGGCCGACTGCGCGACTCGGGCGTGGCGGGCGGCGACGAAACGGCGCGCGGGCTGGGCCTGGCGATCGCCAAGCGCGTCTGCGACATGCAGGGCTGGTCGCTCAGCGTCGAATCCTCGCAAGCCGAAGGCCCGGCGCGCGGCACGCGCTTCTTGCTGCGTTTCGAGCCGGCTGCGTCGCCAGCGCCCGCCGCGCGAATTTGACGAATTTTCGACTGCCGGGCCCGTAAAGTGCGCTGGCCCGTATCGTCCGGAAATTCCGTCCATGCCGTCCCCTTTGCCGCTGTTCCCAGTGCTGTGCGCGCTGACGCGAGCCCGTTATCTGCTCATCCACGTTGCGGGCGTGACGCTGCTGCTGGCTTGTCTGGCGTGGTGGGTCCAGGTATCGGGACTGGACATGCGCATCGCGCGCGGCCTGTTCGACCCGCTGCTCGACGACTTTCCGCTGCATGGCAGCCGCTGGCTTGAACTGCTGGGCCACCGCCTGGTGCTGGCCTTGCCGGTTAGCGTGGGCCTTGCCGCGGCCGGTGTGGCGGCGTCCAGTTACCGTATCCCGGCCTGGCGGCGCTGGCGCGGCGTGGCGCTGGCCGTTGCAGCCACGTGTCTGTCCGGGCAACTGCTCATCACGCAGCTCAAGCATCACACCATGCTGCCGCGTCCCTACGATCTGGAAACGCTGGGCGGCTACACGCCGTATCCGTTGCACTGGTGGACCTGGGCCCGCGCGCGCGCCGGGGGGGCCTTGCCCAGCGGCCATGCCGGCGCGGGCTATGCGTTGCTGAGCCTGTACTTCGCCGGATGGGCGCTGGGCCGCCCCGCGTGGCGCTGGAGCGGACTGGCGATTGGCGTGGCGGCCGGCGTGGGGTTTTCCGTGGTGCGCATCCTGCAGGGCGCGCATTTCCTCAGCCAGACGATCTGGTCCGCTGCCTTGATGTGGCTGCTGGCGGCGGTCTTCTTCTATCCGTTGATCGCGGGGCGGGCGGCCAGCCGCCCGCCCCGCGCGTGCCGCATCAGTTGAGCAGCACGCCCGGCAGCCACAGCGAGAACGCAGGCACGTAGGTCACCAGCGCCAGCGCCGCCAGCAGGGCTCCATAGAACGGCCAGATGGTGCGCATCACCGTCCCCACGGAGACCCCGCCGATGGCGCACCCCACGAATTGCGTGGTGCCCACCGGCGGCGTGTTCAGCCCCAGCGCGCAGTTCAGCAGCAGCACCATGCCGAACTGCACCGGCCCCATGCCGTAATGCATGCAGATCGGCAGGAAGATCGGCGTACAGATCAGGATGGTGGCGGCCATGTCCAGGAAGGTGCCCAGCACGAACAGGATGATGTTGACCATCAGGAAGATGGCCCACGGCTCCGTCGAGATGGATGCCATCAGCTGCCCGGTCTTTTCGGCCACGCCATAGAAGCTGATCAGGTAGCCGAACGTGGCGGAGATGCCGATCAGCAGCAGCACCACGCCGGTGGTCTTCACAGCCTTGCTGGCCGCACGCACGAACTGGTCCCACGTCAGTGAGCGGTAGACGAAGATCGTCAGCGCCAGCGCGTACAGCACCGCCACGGCCGCGGATTCCGTCGCGGTGAAGACGCCGCTCAGGATGCCCGCGATGATCAGCACCACCACGAACAGCCCCGGCGCCGCCGCAACCAGCGAGCGGAACACGATGTGCCAGCCCGGGAAGGTGCCCGCCGGATAGCCGCGGCTGCGTGCCACGAAGTAGGCGGCGGCCAGGTTGCACGCGGTCAGGATCAGGGCGGGCACCACGCCTGCCGCGATCAGCGCCGCGATGGACACCTTGCCGCCCGCGGCCAGCGTGTAGATGATGATGTTGTGGCTGGTTGGCATCAGTGCGCCCACCAGCGCCGCGTGCGTCGTGACGTTCACGGCGTAATCGGCGTGATAGCCCTCGCGCTTCATCATCGGGATCATCACCGAGCCCATCGCCGACACGTCCGCCACCGGCGATCCGGACACGCCGCCGAACAGCGTGCAGGCCACCACGTTGGACATGCCCAGGCCGCCGCGCACATGGCCCACCAGCGATTTGGCAAAGTTCACGATGCGGTCGGCGATGCCGCCGTACAACATGAGTTCGCCGGTGAAGATAAAGAAGGGGATGGCCAGGAACGAAAACGCGTTCATGCCCGAGGTCATCTGCTGGAAGGCCACCGCAAGCGGCAGGTCCTCGTACATGATGGCCGTGATCGACGACAGCCCGATGGCAAAGGCCACCGGCACGCCGATCACGAGGAACCCCATGAAGGTGAAGGAAAGCAGTGTCAGCGCCATGCCGGGACCACCTTCTGGTTGCGCAGGATCGCGATGATGTGCTCAAGGGAAAAGAGCGCGATCAAGGTGCCCGACAGGGTTGCAGGGATGTACTTCCACGCGTTGGAGATCCCCAGATTGGGAATCTTGTAGGCCGCGACGGACTCGGCCAGCACGCCGCAATTCCAGGCCATCAGCACGCCGAACAGCAGCACGAGCAGATGGATGAAGATGCGCAGCCGCCGCTGCCCGGCGGCGGGCAGGGCGTCCAGCAGGGACTCGAAGCCGATGTGTCCGGCATCGCGCACGCCGACCGCGGCGCCCAGCATGGTGACGTACAGCACCAGTAGCAGGGCGAGGCTTTCCGCCCAGGTCGGCGTGCTGTTCAGGACGTGGCGGCCGAAGATCTGCAAAGACACCGCGATGATCAGGCAGATCAGCCCGAAGACGCTGGTCCACATGCAGGCCCGCGCCAGCCGGGCGCAGGCACGGGTGTAGGCATCCAGCGGGGCAGCCAGGGCTTTTTCCCGGCCCCCCGCGGCGACATCTGGTTCATTCGTGGGTGTGGCCAACATGATGTCCTCACTGCACGGCCTGGATCTTCGAGACCAGGTCCTTCATTTCAGGCGTCGTGACGAAGCGTTCGTACACCGGCTTCATCGCGCCCTGGAACGAAGGCTTGTCGACCTGCGAGATCTGCGAGCCGGCCTTCTCGACCACCGCGCGCGACTTCTGCTCGCGTTCGTCCCACAGCTTGCGCATGTACGGCACCGATTCGCGCGCGGCCTCGCGCAGGATCTTCTGGTCCTCCGGCGGCAGCTTGTCCCACTGGCGCTTGGAGAAGATCAGGATCTCGGGCGTCATGGTGTGCTCGGTCAGCGAATAGAACTTGGCGACCTCGTAGTGATGCGCGCTCTCGTAGCTGGGAAAGTTGTTCTCGGCCGCGTCCACCAGCCCGGTCTTGAGCGACGTGTAGACCTCGCCCATGGGCATCGGCGTGGCGTTGCCGCCCATGGCTTCCACCATCGCGACGGACAGGTCCGACTGCTGCACGCGGATCTTCAGGCCCTTGGCGTCGGCCAGCGTCTTGATCGGCTTCTTGGTCGTGTACATGGAACGCGATCCGCTGTCGTACCACGCCAGTCCGACGAAACCCGCGGCCTCGCACGAGCGCAGGATCTGGTCGCCGATCTCGCTGTCCAGCACCTTGTGCAGATGCGCTTTGGAGCGGAACAGGAACGGCAGCGACGGCACGCGCGTGGTCTGGCAGATGTTGTGCATCGCCGCGCTGGAGACGCGGGACATGGCCAGCGCGCCCAGTTTCACCTGTTCGATCGAATCGTCCTCGTTGCCGAGCGCACCGCCGGCAAAGACCTTCACGGTGATGCGGCCGTTGGTCCGTTGCTTGACCAGTTCGCCGAAGTGGCGCACGGCCTGCACAGTGGGGTAATCGTCGGGATGGATGTCCGCGGAGCGCAGTTCGGCGGCGTGGGTGGCGGGAATCAGCGTCAGCAAGGCGGCCGCGGCCAGAACGGCGCGGCTCAGGTGAGGGTGCAGCATGTCTACCTCCGGATGGGGTACGGCGTTTCGTTGAGGGCCGTGATGGCCCCGAAGCTCTTTGATATGCACTGCCTGCTCGGGGTGGGCGCGCGCGAAGCCGCCCGTCGGGTGCTAACCGGCGCTGGCGGCTTCCTCCAGGCCCTGCACGCCGGGGTGCAGAGCGAATACCGCGCCATCCAGCGCGCCGGGCGCGGCGTTGGCGGGACGGATCGACGTGACGAAAAGCGTGTCCATGGCGGCGCCGCCGAAAGCGCACATGGCGACCTTCGCGGCGGGCACGTCCAGGGTGCGGTCCAGGCGGCCGTCGGGGGTGTAGCGGTACACCTTGCCGGCATCGTTGCCGCAGATCCAGTAGCAGCCCGCGGCGTCCACGGCGGCGCCATCGGGGCGGCCGGCGGGCAGGGCGGGGATGAAGACGCGGCGATTGGACGGCACGCCGGAATCGGTGTCGTAGTCAAACGCCCAGACGGTCGCGCGCGACGGGTGCGAATCGGACAGGTACATGGTCCGGCCATCGGGGCTGAAGGCCAGGCCGTTGGGCACGATCAGGTCTTCGAGCAGCACGGACGTGCCGCGCGCATCGTGGCGGTACAGCGCGCCGGCGGGCCAGGCCAGGCTCATGTCCATCACCATGGTGCCCGCCAGGAACCGGCCCTGCCGGTCACAGCGGCCGTCGTTGAACCGCATGCCGGGCGCGGTGTGGGCCACGGGGGCAAATTGCCGGGGCAGGCAGGCCTCGCCCTCGCGCAGGGCGTCGCAGGCATAGAGGCCGTCTTCCATGGCCAGCAGCCAGCCGTCGCCGCGCATCGCAATGCAGCCCGCCATCTGCGGCAGCGCCCAGTGCGCGAACGCGCCGGTCTCGGGCGTCCAGCGCCACAGCGTCTTGCCGGGGATGTCGGTCCAGTAGAACGCCTTGTCCGAGCGCCGCCAGATTGGGCTTTCTCCGACGCCGCACAACAAGGTTCCAAGACGTTCGGCGGTGATGGACATGAAAGGCTTCAGGCTTTCGGGAAGGGGAAGGGGCCGGCCTTGACGAAGGCGCCGCCCTGATAGCGCGCCGCGGGATCGTCCGCGGCCAGCGGGGGCTGCGCCTCGACCTGCGCGCGGAACCGCTCGGAAGAATCCTTGGGCGCAAAGCCCAGCACGGCCGCGCCGCTGTTGTCCCACCAACTGTCGCGGTTGGCCGACGCGCCATACACGATGAGGTGGCCGACGTCGGGCGTGAAAAGGGATCGGACCACCAGATCGGTCAGGTCGTCATGGCTGAGCCACGTGACCAGCATGCGCCGGTCCTTGGGTTCGGGAAACGACGAGCCGATGCGCAGGCACACGGTCTGGATGCCGTAGCGGTCGAAATAGAAGCGCGACAGGTTTTCGCCGTAGGCCTTGCTCAGGCCGTAATAGCCGTCGGGCCGGAGCGGCACGTCGGCATCCAGGGTCTGTCCCTGTTCATAAAAGCCGATGACGTGGTTCGAGCTGGCGAACACCACGCGCCGCACGCCGTGCAGGCGGGCCGCCTCGTAGACGTTGTAGACGCCCTGGATGTTGGCGGGAAGGATTTCGTCGAAGGGGCGCTCGACCGATACACCGCCGAGATGCACGATGGCGTCCGTGCCGCGCACCAGTTCCGACACCGCAGCCGCGTCGGCCAGGTTGCATGGGACAACTTCTTCGCCGTCTTGTGCGGGGGCCATCGCCGCCACGTCGGAGACGCGCAGGATATCCGCATGGGCTTTCAATCGGGGACGCAGTACCAGGCCCAGGTTGCCGGCGGCGCCGGTCAATAACAAACGATGACACCGGAAGGATGCAGGCATGTTGTTGACAGCTCGGCTCATGACGCAACGCTCTGTGATTGGCGCGGTGGAGTGGACTTGTCTGGTACGTTATCGTACAACTGTCGCAAAGTATAATGAACGCCATTTTTCAGCGTCAAGCGCTGAACAACCGCTTTCGGATAATCCCTGATGAACGCTCCCGCCGATACCCCTGTCTTGCCGCAGCGTCGTCCCCGCAACCTGGCGCAAGGCCTGGTCGAAAACATTTCCGAACGCATCCGCAGCGGTGAAATCCGCCCCGGCGACAAGCTCCCCACCGAATCCGCCATCATGCGTCAGTTCGGCGTCAGCCGCACCGTCGTGCGCGAGGCGCTGTCGCGTCTGCAGGCCTCGGGCCTGGTCGAAACGCATCACGGCGTGGGCACGTATGCGCTGGAGCCCAGCGGCGGCGGCGACTTCCGCGTCGACCCCGCCGACATTGCCACCGTACGCGATGTGCTGGTCCTGCTGGAGCTGCGCATCTGTCTGGAAAGCGAGGCCGCGGGCCTGGCCGCCATTCGCCGCAGCGACGAACAATTGCAGGCGATGCGCCGGGCGCTCGATGCCTTCAAACAGGCGCTGGACACGGGCGGAGACACCATCACGCCCGATTTTCAATTCCATCTGCTGGTGGCGCAGTCCACCGACAACCGTTACTTCGCGGACCTGATGGCGCACCTGGGTTCGGCCATCATTCCTCGCACGCGCATCAACTCCGCCAAGTTCGCGCTCGAAGACCGCGCGGCCTATCTAGCCCGCGTGAATCTCGAACACGAGGACATCTACAGCGCGATCACGCGTCAGGATCCCGAGGCTGCCCGCGCCGCGATGCGCACGCACCTGAGCAATAGCCGCGAACGCCTGCGGCGTGCGCAGTAGCCCGCTCGCAGGGGTAACGGTTCACGTGTGATGTCGTACAACGTTTGAACCGCTTGCGCCGCCGTCGGCAAATCTGAAAACCGCGTTACTCTTGGCGCGGTTATTTTTTTGGCTATCGAAACGGCATGGTTCAGCGCGGCACATCAGGCATCAAGCATCCTTCATTGGCACAGGCATTTCCCCACGCGCGGAGGGCCCTGGCATGCGTCGCCTGACACTTCGATTCATCATTGCGATCCTGGCGCTGCTGACGCTGTCGCGGCTGGGCCTGGCCTTCTGGATGTGGGACCGCGTCGAAGCGGCCGGCGGCCTCGGGCCGCTCCTCTTTGGCGGACTGCGCATCGACGTATGCCTGCTGTCGATGGTGATCGCGCTGCCGGCGGTGTTTTCGCCGTGGTTCGGCCACCGTCCGCTTGCCGCGCGCATCACCGCGTGGTGGTTCCGCGTCTGGTGGATGCTGTATGTGCTGCTGGAAGTGTCGACGCCGCAGTTCATCGCGGAATACGACACGCGGCCCAATCGCCTGTATTTCATCTATCTGCTCAATCCGAAGGAAGTGGGCTCGATGCTGTGGCAGGGCTACAAGGGCGTGCTGCTGGCCGCCTTCGTGGTGCTGGTCCTGGCGGCCTGGCTGGCGGTCAAGCTGTTCCCGACGCGCACGCGCGATCCCTTCATGGGGTGGTGGAAGCGGCCCGTCGCTTCCTTCGTGATCGCGGCGCTGGTGTTCCTGGGCGCGCGCGGCACGCTGGAGCATCGCCCCATCAATCCCGCCAAGGTGGCCTTCAGTTCGGACGCCATGGTGAATTCGCTGGCGCTCAACTCGCTGTACAGCGTGTTCGACGCGGCCTATCGCATGCGCGATGAACGCTCGTCGGCGGCGATGTATCCCAAGATGGCCGTGGACGAGATGAACGCCATCGTGCGCGAGAAGGCCGGCATGACCGGCGCGCCCCTGGATTCGAAGCTGCCCAGCCTGCATGAGCAGAAGGCAACCGTGCGGCGGGACAAGCCCCTGAATGTGGTGATCATCCTGCAGGAAAGCCTGGGCGCGCAGTACGTGGGCAGCCTGGGCGGCCGCGATCTCACGCCGAACATCGACCGACTGGGCAAGGAGGGCTGGATGTTCCACCGCGCCTACGCCACCGGCACGCGCTCGGTGCGCGGCATCGAAGCTGTTACCGCGGGCTTTTTGCCCAGTGTGGCCGATGCCGTGGTCAAGCTGCCGCGCTCGCAGACGGGGTTTTTCACGCTGGCGCAGTTGCTGGGCAAACACGGCTATCACTCGCGCTTCGTGTATGGCGGCGAGTCCCACTTCGACAACATGCGCGCCTTTTTCCTGGGCAACGGCTTTGACGAGATCGTGGACCGTCCCAAGTTCGTCGACCCGGTGTTTGAAGGCTCGTGGGGCGCCTCGGACGAGGACATGTTCAATCAGGTCGACCGCCTGCTGCGCGCGGATGGCGACAAGCCGGTATTCACGCTGGCGTTCTCGGTGACCAACCATTCGCCGTGGGAATACCCGCCCGGGCGCATCCAGCCCGTGGGCGATCCGGCCACGGTGGACAACACGGTGCGCTACGCGGACTGGGCGCTGGGCCAGTTCTTCGACAAGGCGCGCAAGGCGCCGTATTGGGACAACACGGTGTTCCTGGTCATCGCCGACCATGACTCGCGCGTGTACGGTTCCATTCCCGTGCCGGTGCGTCACTTCCAGATCCCCGCGCTGATTTTGGGCGCGGGCATCGCGCCGCGGCAGGACGATCGTCTGGTCAGCCAGATCGACATGGCCCCGACGCTGCTGTCGCTGATCGGGCTGGACAATGTGAACCCCATGCTGGGCGCGGACCTGACGCAGCGCGATCCGAACCGCGCGATGATGCAGTACGCTGACAACTTCGGCTATCTGCAGGGTGATCAACTGCTGGTGCTGGAGCCCTCCAAGGCGCCGCGCCAGTTCCGATACCAGGCTGCGCCGGTCGGCCAGGACGAAACGTATGCGCCGGTCGAGCCGGCCGATCCGGCGCTGACGCAGGAAGCGCTGGCGCATGCGTTGTGGGCAAGCTGGGCGTATCGCGAAGAGAAGTACCGCCTGCCATGACGCCGATGACGATCAGAGCGGCTACCCCGGCCGCCTGCCTTGATCCTGCTCAATCCGCATTCCGCGGGCCAATAGCACACTGGCGGCCATGACAATGCCCAACCCTTCCAGGCAAGCCTCCCGCGGCGCATCCCCGGCGCTTTCCAGCGCCCCACAAGCCGCGCGGCGCCAGCGGCCCCGTCAGGCGATCCCCGTGCCGCGGGGCCGCCTGGCCTGGATCACCGGCGTTTTCAGTTCTGTCTGGCTGGCCGCCAACACGCTGTTCTGGTGCCTGCTGCTGTTGCCGGTCTCGCTGCTGAAGCTGGCGTTGCCCTTTGCCGCGGTCAGGCGGCGCATCGATCCCATCCTGAACGGCATCGCCACCGCGTGGGTGTCGTGCAATACCGGCTGGTTCGTGCGCATCCAGCCGCAGGCGTGGGACATCCAGGGCAACAAGGACCTGCGCTATGCCGACTGGTATCTGGTCAACTGCAACCATCAGTCGTGGGTCGACATCTTCGTGTTGCAGTACTCGCTGAACCGGCGCATTCCGCTTCTCAAGTTCTTCCTCAAGCAGCAGCTCATCTACGTGCCGGTCATCGGTTTGGCATGGTGGGCGCTGGACTTCCCCTTCATGAAACGGCACGGCAAGGCGGCCCTGCGCAAGAACCCGGACCTCGGGCGCCAGGACCAGGAGGCCGCGCGCCGGGCCTGCGCCAAGTTTTCGCTGGTGCCCACCAGCGTGATGCTGTTTGCCGAAGGCACGCGATTCAGCGAAGCCAAGCGCGCAGCGCAGAACTCGCCCTACCGCCATCTGCTCAAGCCCAAGGCGGGCGGGCTGGCGGTGTCGCTGAATGCGATGGGGGCGCAGTTCCGCTCGATGATCGACGTCACCATCGCCTATCCGGATGGTGCGCCGAGTTTCTGGGATTTCGCCTGCGGGCGCGCAGGGCAGGTGGTGGTGCGCATGCGGCAATTGCCCGTGCCGCCGGCCTTCTGCGAGGCCGATTATTCGCGCGACAAGGCGTTCCGCACCACGTTCCACCAATGGCTCGGCCAGCAATGGCAGGCCAAGGACGACGAGATCGAGGCGCTGGTTGCGCGCCCGGGGGCGCCCGCCGCCGGTACGCCCGCCGCCGGTACGCCGGCCGCCACTAACCCGCCCGTCAACTGAAAAAAAAGCCACGCAGCGGGCGCGCCGCTGCGTGGCTTTGTTTATGCCGTCTACGCCTCAGACGCGCGCGGGCAGCACCACGCCCGAGCACTCCCCAAAGCCAATACGCGGATAGCCCGCCTTCACGCATTCGGCGCGGATGATGATCTGGTCGCCATCCTGCAGGAAGGTGCGCTTTTCGCCCCACGGCAGATCGAACGCCGCCTTGCCGCCATTGCTCAGTTCCAGCAGCGACCCGGCTTCCGAAGGCTGCGGGCCGGACAGCGTGCCGGTGCCCAGCATGTCGCCCGGCTGCAGGTTGCAACCATTGACCGTGTGATGCGTGATGAGCTGCGCGACGTTCCAGTAGGCGTCGCGGAAATTGCTGCTGGACAGCTTCGCCGGCGGCTTGCTGGCGGCGCGCGATTGCTCGGTGGTCATCAGCACCTGCATCTGCACGTCGTACGCGCCCTTGGTCCGATTGGCCTCCGAAGCCAGGTAAGGCATCGGCTGCGGCTCGCCCGCGCCACGGTTCCACTGCGTGCGGAACGGCTCCAGCGCCTCCATCGTGACGATCCACGGCGAGATCGTGGACGCGAAGTTCTTGGACAGGAAGGGGCCGAGCGGCTGGTATTCCCAGGCCTGGATATCGCGAGCCGACCAGTCGTTCAGGATGCACAGACCAAACACGTGCGAATCCGCATCAGCCAGCGTGATGCGCTCGCCCTGGGCGTTGCCGGTGCCCACGAAGATGCCCAGTTCCAGTTCGTAGTCCAGACGTGCGCAGGGGCCGAATTGCGGCGCTTCGCCTTCGTTGGCGGGGCGCGTCTGGCCCACGGGGCGCGGGAACTTCTGGTCCACGCCGATGCTGGAGGCGCGGCCGTGATAGCCGATCGGCACCCACTTGTAGTTGGGCAGCAGGGGATTGTCGGGACGGAACTGCTTGCCCACGGCGGTGGCGTGGTGCACCGAGATATAGAAGTCGGTGTAGTCGCCGATGCGGGCGGGCGTGGTGTATTCGGCGTCGGCCTGTGCGACCAGCAGCGGTTCCACGGTGGCGCGCAAGGCAGCGCCTTCGCGCAGTGCGCGCGACAGGGCCAGGCGCAGCGCGCTCCAATGCGATTGGCCCAGGGCCATCAGCGCATTCAGGCTGTCGGTGGCGCAGGCGGCCAACGCTTCTGCTGCCAGGCCTTCGAACGGCTGCTTGGCGGCCAGCGCGGACAGGTCCAGGATCTGGTCGCCGATGGCCACGCCGGGCCGGAAAGATTCCTGCGTGTTCTTGCGGCGGAATGCGCCGTACGGCAGGTTCTGCACGGGGAAATCCGACGTGTCCGAATTGGCGCTGGCGACCCAGCTCTTCAAGGACGGGTCGTGGGTTTCGTTGATCGTGGTGGTCATGGCTGCGTGTCTCGGTCAGTGTGGTTATGGGGGGCTGGCCGGGCGCTCGAGCGGTTCGTGCGCCGGATGAATCAAACGCCAAACGGCGATGCGCTCATCGCGCATCGCCGCCGGCAACAAAGGCTGACGCGGTCGCGTCACGCCTTCTTGGGATCAAAGTGCTTTGCGATGCCCTGCCAGCACCGGTAGTAATCGCCCTGCAATTCTACCGACGCCAGCGCCTGCTCCGTCGGCCGGATCACGCGGCGGGTCTCGAACATGAACGCCATCGTGTCGCGGATGTAATGCGCCTTGCTGGTGTCCGCGTGCGACGCCTTTTCAAACGTCTCGGCGTCGGGGCCGTGGCCGCTCATGCAGTTGTGCAGGCTGGCGCCGCCGGGCGCGAACCCGTCGGCCTTGGCGTCGTACACCCCCTGGATGAGGCCCATGAATTCACTGGCGATGTTGCGATGGAACCAGGGCGGACGGAACGTGTTCTCCATGGCCAGGACGCGCGGCGGGAAGATCGCAAAATCCATGTTGGCCGTGCCCGGGGTGTCCGACGGCGCCGTCAGCACCGTGAAGATCGAGGGGTCGGGGTGGTCGAAGCTGATCGATCCGATGGTGTTGAAGTGACGCAGGTCGTATTTGTAGGGCGCATGCGTGCCGTGCCAGGCCACCACATTCAGCGGCGAATGGTCGATCGATGCGCGCCAGAAGCCGCCCGTGAACTTCGCGATCAATTCAAAATCGCCGTCCACATCTTCGTACCAGGCCACCGGCGTCTTGAAGTCGCGTGCGTTGGCCAGACAGTTCGAGCCGATGGGACCCAGTTCCGGCAGGCGCAGCGCTGCGCCGAAATTCTCTAGCATGTAGCCGCGCGCCGTGCCGTCCAGCAGCTCCACGCGGAATCGCACGCCGCGCGGAATGACGGCGATTTCCAGCGGTTCCAGGTCGATGAGACCCAGTTCGGTAGCCAGACGCAGCCGGCCCTCTTGCGGCACCAGTAGCAGTTCGCCGTCGGCGTTGTAGAAATAGCGGCCCTGCATCGAGCGGTTGGCGGCATACAGATGGATGCCCACGCCGCCCTGTTCGTCGGGGCCGCCATTGCCGCCCCACGTCTTCACGCCTTCCAGGAAGTCGGTAGGCGCGTCGGGAATCGGCGTCGGGCTCCAGCGCAACTGGTTCGGCGTGACCGGGCCGTGGCCGAAAGTGCTCAGCCAGCCGGTGGCGCCGTCGAACGCTTCAAAGGGCTTGTGCTGCGCGCCCGGCCGGATGCGGTACAGCCACGAACGGCGGTTTTCCACGCGCGGCGCCGTGAAGGCGGTGCCGGACAATTGCTCGGCGTACAGGCCGTACGGACATTGCTGCGGCGAATTGCGGCCCGCCGGCAGAGCGCCGGGCAAGGCCTCGGTGGCACATTCGTTGCCGAAGCCGGTCTGATATTGCAGTTCCATGGAATCCTCCTGGGTGGCGGGCGCGGTGCTTGGCCGCGCAGCTTGATGTGGTGGCGGGACGGGCGCCGCCCGAGCCGATGTGCCATTGTCGGAAAAAATCCCTGTTGCGGCTACGGGAATGCAAAAATAGCGACTATAAATTTCGTGAATAGTAGGGGGCGCCAATGGCCGAACTGCGCGACGTGGATCTAAACCTGCTGCTGCTGTTTCAACACTTGCTGGAAGACCGCAACCTGTCCGCAGTGGCCCGGCGCATGGACCTGTCGCAGCCCGCCGTCAGCAATGCGCTGCGGCGTCTGCGCGTCGCGTTCGGCGACGAACTCTTCGTGCGTACGGCGCAGGGCATGCTGCCGACACCGCGCGCCCAGCGCCTGGCCGGCCCCGTCAGCGAGGCGCTGGGCCTGCTGTCGCAGGCGTTGCAGGACCAGGACGTGTTCGATGCCGCAACCAGCAGCCGGCGTTTTCGCGTCGCCATGACGGACGTGGGTGAAATCCACTTCATGCCGCGCCTGATGGAAGTCTGCGTGCAGAAGGCGCCGCAGGTGCGCATCGACTCGGTGCGGGTGCTGGGGCCGGACCTGCCGCGCGAGATGGAATCGGGCAGGGTGGATCTGGCGATCGGCGCGTTCGATGAAATGGGGGCCGGCACGCTGCAGCGGATGCTGTTTCGCCAGGGCTACGCCACGCTGTTCCGCCAGGCGCATCCCACCGCGCATGCGGGCATGGGCATCAAGGCGTTTCGCGCCGAGCGTCACCTGATCGTGTCGCGGGCGGCGCCTTATGGACAGGTCAATCAGTCGATGGAGCGCGCGGGCGTGGACCTGGCCGAGCACTTCAGCGTGCCGCATTTTTCGGCCGTGCCCTACATCGTCAGCGCGACCGACCTGCTGGCGACCGTGCCGGAGAAGCTGGCCGCCAGCGCCGCCGCGCCGTTCGGCCTGCGCTTCATGACGCCGCCGCTGAAAGTCCCCGCGCTGCAGACCAACATGTACTGGCAGCGCAGGGTGGATCGCGACGGCGGCAACCAGTGGCTGCGCGCGTTGATCGTCAACACCTTCGCGGTCGGTTCATGAAGGCCCGCGCGGCGCGTTGACGCCGAGGCGGCCGGAGCCGCGCCGCCTCGATCGGGCCCGCGGTCTTTAAGCGGTCTGCGTCACGGACGCGCGCGCATGCTGCAACGCTTCCTTCAGCAGGGGCAGGTCGCCCAGGTGGTTCGCCAGCAGCAGGATCAGCGCCGCGTTCAGCTCCTGACTCTGCTCGTTCGTCAGGTCGCGATGGGCGTCGATCAGCGCTTCGTAGAAGTCGTCCGGCGCGCTCAGGTTGGTTTCGGTGATTAGCATGGTGACAACCTTTGGAATCACGCGCGGCCCGTCGCGCGCTGTACGGCGGCGGCAACGGCGTCGGCATTGAAGGCGCGCCAGCGCGCGGCGATGTGCTGGTCGGGGCGGATCAGGTAGGCGGTGCCGTCCTGCGCGTCGTAGCGCTTGGCCAGGCAGCCTTCGCTATCGCGCACCACGGCCACGTCCGCGGCCACGGCGGACAGGTCGCACTGCGTATCGGCCACCAGCACGGCCTTGACCGGCACCGGCGCCATCCGCAGCGCTTGCAACGCCAGCAGCGTATCGCGGCCCGGCAGCGCGCCGCCGCAGAAGACTGCCAGCACGAACTCGCCATCCAGTTGCGACAGCCACCAGCCCGATTCGCCCTGGATCTGCATCGGCGCATCCAGCGCCACCGCGCCCGGCGCCATGCGGCCGGTGAAGGCGTCGGCATCCGGTGTGTTCAGCGGCGAGGCGGCGTACGTGGCCGGCAGCGAAAGCCGGCCACTGTTCACGAGCGACCGCGCAAACGGGTGGTCCTTGGCCAGGTTGAGCACCGCGTTGCGAAAGCTGCGGCTGATATCGCTCTTGGGTGTGATGAAGTCGGTGGCGCGCGATGAGTTCAGAATGTTCTCGTCGGCCGCGAATTCACGTTCGGCGCTATAGCTGTCGATCAGCGTATCGGGCGCCAGGCCGGCCACGACGAGCTTGAGCTTCCACGCCAGGTTCTCGGCATCCTGCACGCCGCTGTTGGCGCCCCGCGCGCCAAACGGCGACACGCGGTGCGCGGAGTCGCCCGCGAACACGATGCGGCCATGGCGGAACTTGTCCATGCGTTCGCACGCAAACGTGTAGACGCTGACCCATTCCAGTTCGAATTGCGCGTCCGGACCCAGCAGCGCCCGGATGCGGGGCAGCACGTTTTCAGGCTTGACGGCTTCGACGGGGTCGGCGTTCCAGCCAAGCTGGAAGTCGATGCGCCAGACGTTGTCGGGCTGGCGGTGCAGCAGCACGGACTGGTTCGGATGAAAGGGCGGATCAAACCAGAACCAGCGTTCGGACGGAAAATCCGCCGTCATCTTGACGTCGGCAATCAGGAAGCGGTCGCGGAAGATGCGGCCATGGCTTTCCTGGCCGATCAGCTTGCGCACCGGCGAGCGCGCGCCGTCGCAGGCGATCAGCCAATCGGCATGCAGCGTGTAAGGCCCTTCGGGCGTTTCGACGGTCAACGTCACGCCGTCATCGCCCTGCATGACGCCGGCCACCTTGTTCTTCCAGCGCAGCTCGATGTTGGGCTGCTGGCGGGCCTGCTCGTACAGGTAGCCTTCGGCGTAGTACTGCTGCAGATTGATGAACGCCGGCCGGCGGTGGCCGGGTTCGGGCAGCAGGTCGAAACGCCAGACTTCCTGCTCGCGGAAGAAAATCTTGCCCACGTTCCACGACACGCCCTTGTCGATCATGCGCTGGCCAACGCCCAGGCGATCCCAGATTTCAAGGGTGCGCTTCGAAAAGCAGATGGCGCGTGATCCTGTGGACAAGCGGTAGTCGTCGTCCAGCACCACGACACGCACGCCCTGGCGCGCCAGATCCAGCGCCGTGGTCAGGCCGACAGGGCCGGCGCCCACCACCACGACCTGATGGCGCGCCGGGTCGGCCGCCGTCTGGTCCGCGTGCTTTTCATAGGCGAACTCCATCGCCTGAAAGTCGATGTCTCCCACGGTTGTCTCCTGTGTGGGTCATTTTCTAGTTATGCGGACACGCTGCGCCGCAAGGGTCGCGCGTGTCCGGTTCTTGCTTGTCAGGTCAGGGAGGAGGGTCAGCCTTCCAGCTGGGCCCACATCTCCAGGTCGCGCTTGTCCGTCCAGATGCGCGGATGCGTGTGGCCCGAGGCCTCGTCAAAGGCGCGCGACACGTCGAACGGCATGCAGTGGTCGAAGATGACCCAGTCGCTATAGCGCGGCTTCATGAAGTCGTAGACCTCGCGGTAGATCGTCTTCAGGTCCTTGCCCTCGGCCACGCCGCGGTTCACGGCGCCGTACAGGTCGGTCAGGAAGGCGCGCGTGCCGGCCAGGCCCTGGCGCACTTCGGTGGCGTTCTTGAGCGCCGGGCCGCGGCCGGGCACCATCTTTTCGGCTTCAAAGCCCGACAGCGCGTCCAGCGTGGTGGGCCAATCGCGGAAGTAGGCATCGCCGCAGTAGGGCGTGGATTGGTATTCGACCAGGTCGCCCGCGAACAGGATTTTCTGTTCGGGCAGCCAGGCGATGGTGTCGCCCTTGGTGTGGCCGCGGCCGACCTGCAGCAGCTTGACTTCCAGGTTGCCCAGGTTGACCGTCATTTCGCCCTTGAACGTCATCGTCGGCCAGACGAGGCCCGGGGGAATCGATTCGGCGTTGCGGAACAGGCGGGGGAAACGGCCGATCTCGCTGGCCTTGTCCTGTTCGCCGCGCTCGGCGATCAGGTCATAGGTGTCGCGGCTGGCCAGGATTTCCTGGGCGTTGTAGGCCGACGCGCCGAACACGCGCACGGCGTGATAGTGCGACAGCAGGATGTACTTGATGGGCTTGTCCGTGACTTCGCGGATTCGGCGGATCACGTCCTGGGCCATGACCGGCGTGGCCTGGGTGTCGATCACCATGACGGCCTCGTCGCCGATGATCACGCCCGTGTTGGGGTCGCCTTCGGCGGTGTAGGCATAGGCGTTGTCGGACAGTTTTTCGAACGAGACGACCTTGTCGTCCATGTCCGCGTGCGAGGCGAATTGCTTGCTCATGGAGGCTCCTTCCACTTTTATAGGAATACGGTGTGTGGAAGGAAATATAGTCCTGCGTTAGTTTTCGTGCAATACGTTTGCTATAAACGAATTCCCGAGTTGTAACAGCAATTTCCCCAGGCGCGGCGGACCCCCGTCGCTCAATTCCGCTGGCATTTCGGGCAGTAATAGGTGGCCCGCTGCCCCTGCACGAAACGACGGATCGGGGTAGCGCATACCCGGCAGGGCAGGCCTTCGCGCTCGTACACGGCCGCGTGAATTTCAAAGTAAGCGCCCGGCTCGCCGCTGGCGCCCACGTAGTCGCGCAGCGTGCTGCCGCCGGAGGTCAGCGCGTCGGCCAGCGTGGCCCGCACCATGTCGGCCAGCCGCTCGCAGCGGGCCAGCGACAGCTTGTTCGCAGGTGTCTTGGGATTGATCCGGGCGCGGAACAGGCTTTCCGAGGCATAAATGTTGCCCACGCCGACCACCGCCATGCCGGCCAGCAGCACCTGCTTGATGGCGGCGGAATGGTTCTGGAAATGCCGGTGCAGCCAGGCCCCGTCGAACCGCGGGTCGAAGGGTTCGATGCCCAGCCTGGCCAGCAGCGGGTGCGCCTCGATGGGGCCGTCGGTGGCGTTGTGCCACAGCACTGCGCCGAAGCGCCGCGGGTCATGCAGACGCAGCACCGCGCCGTCGAAGATCCATTCGACATGATCGTGCTTGCGCAGGAATTCCCCGGGCGACACGCTGCGCAGCGAGCCCGACATGCCCAGATGCACGATCTGGGTGCCGTGTTCAAAGCGCAGAAGCAGGTACTTGCCGCGCCGCGCGCATTCCAGCACCGTGCGTCCGCCGATCAGGGACGGCAGCTCCGGCGGGATGGGCCAACGCATGCGGGATTCGTGGACAACCAGTCGCGACAGCGTCTGGCCGGTGATGATGGCGTCGATTCCTCGGCGCGTGGTTTCGACTTCAGGCAGTTCCGGCATGAGCCAGTGTAAGATCATCAATTGCGTGTACGAAGATTGTGCCATCAACCGGACGGGCCGCGTGAAGTCGTCTTTTAAACAAATGAATATCGGGATCGCCGCGTTGGGGCTTGCGCTGGCAGCAATCATGGCCCCGCCGGCCCAGGCCGCCGACGGCCGGACGCGTGACGCGACGGGGCCCCGGATGGCCCCCCAAAGCCGCCAACCTGAAACCGAAGTCATCCGCCTGCGCCCAGGCCAACTGCCTTATGTATCGCTGACCGGCGATATCTTCTACCGCGTACTGGCTTCCGAAATCGCCGCCCAGCGGGGCATGTACGGCACCGCCGCCACCACCATGGTCGGTCTGGCCCGTGACACCGGCGATCCCCGCCTTGCCCGCCGCGGCCTTGAGTTCCAGCTTGCCGGCGGCAACCTGCCCGGCGCACTGGACGCGGCTCGCGTCTGGGCCCGCCTGGCTCCCAACGACGTCGAAGCCAGCTCCACCGAGCTGGCGCTGGCGGCCGCCAATGGCCAGACCAAGGGCCTGGCCCAGGCGCTGCGCAAACGCATCGATTCCTCGCGCGACAAGCCCGCCGCCATCGGCCAGGCGCTTGCCGTGCTCAGCCGCCTGAACGACCGGCGCCTCGCGCTGCGCATCCTGGACGAATCCCTGAGCGACAGCGTGCGCAAGCTGCCCGCGTCCCATCTGGCGTTGGCCGACGTGGCCTCGGCCGCCGGCGACTACGAGCGTGCCGCGCAGGAATCCCGCGCTGCGCTGGCCGCCGATCCCAAATCCGAAGGCGCCGCCCAGCGCGTGCTGGAGTACGGTTCCAAGGTCGACCCCAAGCGCGCCCAGACCGAGGCCCGCGCCTTCATCAACCGCAATCCGGGCGCCCGCAAGGTGCGCCTGATGCTGGCCGGCCAACTGGCCGACAGCGGCGACTACGATGCCGCCCTGGCCGAACTGCAAGCCATGTCGCGCCGGTCGCCTGAAGACTTCGACCTGCTCTTCATGCAGGCGCAACTGGCCTACAAGTCCGGACAGCTCCCGCAGGCCAAGACCCTGCTGCAGCAGTACCTGGATGTCCAGAATCAGCGCCAGCGGGCCACGGTCCCGGGCGCCACCGACGCCGGTGCGGCCGCCGCCGATGCCCACGTGCTGTTGGCGCGCATTGCCGAAGACCAGGGCAATTACGACGAAGCCATCGCCGAACTCGGCCGCATCGACGACCCCACGCTGCGCTATTCCGTGCGCATGCGCCAGGCCACGCTGCGCGCCAAGAGCGGCCGCGTGGACGACGCGCTGGCCATGATCGACTCGGCCGGCCCGCAGGACGAAGAAGAACGCGCCCTGGGCGCGCTGACCAAGGCGCAGATCCTGCGCGATGCCGACCGCATCGGTCAGGCGGTCACCGCTCTGGAAGCCGCGGACCAGGCGCTGCCGGACACCGTCGAAATCAAATACGAACTGGCGATGCTGTACGAACGCCAGAACCGCCTGGCCGACCTGGAGCGCATGCTGCGTCAGGTCATCGCGCTGGATCCCGACCACGCCCATGCGTACAACGCGCTGGGCTACACGCTGGCTGACCACAATCAGCGCCTGCCCGAGGCCCTGGACCTGATCACGCAGGCGCTGGAGTTGTCGCCCAACGATCCGTTCATTCTGGACAGCATGGGCTGGGTCAAATTCCGCATGGGCGACACCACCGCCGCCGCGGACTATCTGCGCCGCGCCTACAGCGTGCGTCCCGAAGCCGACATCGCCGCCCATCTGGCCGAAGTACTGTGGGCGCAAGGCAAGCGCGATCAGGCCACGGACCTGCTTCGCGCGGCCCTGCAGAAGGATCCCAAGAACAAGACGGTTCAAGACGTCGTGAAGCGCCTCGGAGTCAGCCTGTGACGGCAGCATTTGCAGGGTTGCGCGGCGCCGTGGACAGCTTGCGCTGGATGGCGCTGGCGCTGTTGGCCTTCACGCTGGCGGCGTGCACGTCTTTGCCCAAGCCGATCGAAGGCGCCAGCGCCGACGCGTTTTCGCGCATCGGGCGCTTTGCCATCACCGTCAACGAAGAAAGCGGCAAGCAGAACGCGGTGCAGGGCGGTTTTTCCTGGTCCGACGATGGCCGCCGCTATGTGCTGGACCTGACCAACCCGCTGGGCTCGACCGAAGCGCGCGTGGAAGGCACCCCCGGCGCCGCCAGCCTGACCAAGGCCGACGGCACCCGGCTGGTCGCCGACAACCCCGATGCGCTGGCCGAAGACGCGCTGGGCAGCAGCATGCCGGTCTCCGGACTGCGCGACTGGCTGCGCGGCAAACTGCCCGCAAATCCCGAAGCCACCGACGTGACCCGGGACGAACTGGGCCGCCCCGTTGCCTTCGAGCAGGGCGGCTGGCGCGCCAAGCTCTCCCGTTACGACGCGAAGGGCCCGCAACTGCTGGTGTTCGAGCGGCAGGAGCCGGGGCGCCGCATCCTCGTTCGACTGGTCGTCAACCAGTCGTGATGCGGCGCGGCGCCAGGCGCCGCGTGTCGTGATTCGGGTAAACCCTTATCACATCCGTGCGATTCCAATCAAGCAAACAACCGCCGCAATTTGGGTTGTGTTACCGCTTGAAATATATTGACTTGACTGAATAATTCTCCCTGTGCCGCGCCCGGTTCGCGCGCGGCGCAGCAATTCGGGGTCGACGCTCGTCTGCCGCCACCCTTTTGGAGAATGGCCAATGTTCAGGAACACACGCATCGCGACGGTGCTGTTGGGAATCATCGCGATCTTTTTCACCTTCCAGTTGGTGATTGGCGGCATGGGCTTCGTTGCCCTGCGGCAGACCAACCACGATGTCGAGCAGCTTTATCGCCTGTCGGCGCAGCAGGTCAACGCGGTCAATTCCGCGTCGCTGTCGCTCGTCGCAGCCCGCACGGACCTGAGCCGCTATGCCACGCGCGTCGCGCAGGGTAATACCAACGACAAGAGCTCGCTTCAAGCGGCGCGCCAGCGCATCGTGTCGGCCGATCGCGCCTTCCAGGGCTTCTCTGGCAACCTGTCCGCTGAAGAAAAGGCCGAATCCGCCGCCATCATCGACGCCTACACCAAGCTCAGCACCAACCTGCAGAACGTGGGCCGCGTGCTGGAAGCCGGCGACATGGAGGCCTATTTCAAGCAGGGCACCCAGTCCGTGCAAGAGCGCCTGATGAGCGAACGCGACGCCTTCGTCCTGCGCGCCGAGGGCACCGGGCAGACGGTCATGGACGAAATCTCCATGTTCCACACGCTCTTCAGCTCGCTGCTGGCAGGCATTCTGGCGCTGGGCCTCCTGGTGGCCGTGGGCGCCCATGTCCTCATCCGCCGCATGATCGTGCGTCCGCTGCTGGAAGCGGGCGAGGTCTTCCGCCGCATTGCCGAAGGCGATCTGACGCGCCGGGTGGCGGATATGGGCAAGAACGAAATCGGCGCACTGATCGGCGCCCTCAAGGCCATGCAGGACAGCCTGGTGCGTACCGTGTCGGCCGTGCGCCGCGGCGTTGACGAGATCAACGTCGGCGCGCGCGAAATCTCGTCGGGCAACACCGATCTTTCCAGCCGCACCGAAGAGCAGGCCGCATCGCTCGAGGAAACCGCGGCCAGCATGGAAGAGCTGGCCACGACCGTGAAGCAGAACGCCGACACCGCACGCGAAGCGAACCGCATGGTGGCCGCGTCGCAGGCGGTCGCGCAGCGTGGCGGCGAGGCCGTGTCCAGCGTGGTCGAAACCATGCACGCGATTTCGGGCAGCTCGTCGCGCATCGCCGACATCGTGGGCGTGATCGACGGCATCGCATTCCAGACCAACATCCTGGCGCTCAACGCCGCGGTCGAAGCCGCGCGCGCCGGCGAGCAGGGCAAGGGTTTTGCGGTCGTGGCCAGCGAAGTGCGCACACTCGCGCAGCGCAGCGCCGCCGCCGCCAAGGAAATCAAGCAGCTCATCGAAGACTCCGCGCAGAAGGTCGGCGTGGGCTCGGAGCAGGTTGAAAACGCCGGCGCCACGATGCGCGAGATCGTCGAGTCCGTGCAGCGCGTGACCAGCCTGATGGCCGAGATCTCGGCAGCCTCGGAAGAGCAGGCCACCGGCATCGACCAGGTCAATCGCGCCGTCTCGCAGATGGACAGCGTGACGCAGCAGAACGCTGCCCTTGTCGAAGAGGCCGCCGCTGCGGCGGGCGCCCTGGAAGAGCAGGCGTGCCAACTGGCCGGCGCCGTGTCGGTGTTCAAGCTGCCAGACGGGCAGGTCATCGACGCGCCCGCTACCCGCCTTGGCGGCAGCGTGACGCCGCAATTGGCGTAAAGCCGCAGAACGCGCGAAGCCACTTTCCGCGTGAAGCCACGCTTCGCATGACGCCAGTGTTCGCGTAGCGCCGCGGCTCACCGCAGCCGCGCGAATCCCCGCGCGAACTTTCACGGGCCGGCCCGCCGTTTTCCACGGCGCGCCGGCCCGTCTCGCTAGAATGACGGATTGATCCGCATCGGTTGTCTTTCGTGACCCTCTACGACGTTCCTGCTCCCGCCAAGCTGAATCTCTTTCTGCACGTCGTGGGCCGCCGCGCCGACGGCTATCACCTGCTGCAGACGGTGTTCCGCTTCATCGACCTGTGCGACACGCTGCACTTCGATGTGCGGTCCGATGGCGTCATCGGTCGCGCCACTGACCTGCCGGGCGTCCCAGAAGACCAGGACCTCACCGTGCGCGCCGCGCGCGCCCTGCAGAAGGCCACGGGCACGCGCCAGGGCGCGCAGATCAGCCTTGAAAAGCGCATTCCGCAAGGCGGTGGATTGGGCGGGGGGTCCAGCGATGCGGCCTCCGTGCTGATCGCCTTGAACAAGTTGTGGAACACGGGGCTGTCGCGTCAGGAACTCATGGCGCTGGCGCTGCCGCTGGGCGCGGACGTGCCCGTCTTCGTCTTCGGCCAGTCGGCGTTTGCGCAAGGCATTGGCGAAGACCTCACGGCGGTAACGCTGCCGGATCGCGCCTATCTGGTGGCGCAACCGGATGCCAGCGTGCCGACTGTTGGAATATTTTCCGCACCCGATTTGACAAGGGATTCTTCTTACATCACAATAGCGGACTTTCTTGCTTCGCAAACATTTTTGCCCAGCGAATCCGGCGGTGAGATTGCCAAAGGATGCGCGCTTTACGGAAAAAATGATTTGGAGCCGGTGGTCTACCGTCTTTATCCTGAAGTGCTTGGGGCATCGCGGTGGCTTGCTGAACGGGGTATACCTGTTCGCATGTCGGGATCAGGCGCATGTTTATTCGCCGAATTTTCCGAAACATCGCAGGCTCTTTTGGCAGAACAAGAAATTACCGCTATAATGCGCGGCGCTGATAAAACATTCAGCCAAACGCATCCACGGTTTCGGTTAGTGCAGGCATGTACTGGGTTAGCTGAACATCCGTTGCGGAATTGGATTGCAAGATAGTTGGGGAGTCGCCAAGCTGGTTAAGGCACCGGATTTTGATTCCGGCATGCGAAGGTTCGAATCCTTCCTCCCCAGCCAACCGAATACATAAAAAAGCTGTTGAACACGCCTGTAAGACACTGGCCCGGGTTCAGCAGCTTTTTTATTTTCCGGATTCGCTGGTGCAAGTTGAACGTGCTGCATCAGGTATCACCCCGCAGGTATCTCACCCGCATCAATCGTTAGTGTCTCAAACGACCATCGCATCATCCATCATGGCAAACGATAGCTTCATGATTTTCACGGGCACCGCCAACACTCGGCTGGCCGTGGACGTAGTCAACCACCTCGATATGTCCTTGGGAAAGATGACCGTCGGTCGTTTTTCGGACGGCGAGGTGATGGTCGAGATCAACGAGAACGTGCGCGGCAAGGATGTCTTCGTCCTGCAGCCCACCTGTGCTCCCACCAATGACAACCTTATGGAAATCATGGTGATGGTCGATGCCCTGCGCCGCGCGTCGGCCGGCCGCATCACCGCCGCGATTCCCTACTTTGGCTATGCCCGCCAGGACCGCCGCCCGCGTTCGGCGCGCGTGGCCATCTCGGCCAAGGTCGTGGCCAACATGCTGCAAGTGGCTGGCGTTGACCGAGTCCTGACCATGGACCTGCACGCTGACCAGATCCAGGGTTTCTTCGACATTCCCGTGGACAACATCTACGCCGGTCCGATCTTGCTGGGCGACATCTGGCGCCGCAATTTCTCGAACCTGGTCGTGGTGTCCCCGGACATCGGCGGCGTGGTTCGCGCCCGCGCGCTGGCCAAGCAGCTCGAAGCCGACCTGGCCATCATCGACAAGCGCCGTCCGCGCGCCAACGTGTCGGAAGTGATGAACATCATCGGTGAAGTCGACGGCCGCACCTGCATCATCATGGACGACATGGTCGACACCGCCGGCACGCTGTGCAAGGCGGCCCAGGCCCTGAAAGACCGCGGCGCCGGCGCCGTCTACGCCTATTGCACGCACCCCGTGCTCTCGGGCGGCGCCATTGACCGCATTGAAGCGTCGGAACTCGACGAACTCGTCGTCACCGACACCATTCCGCTCTCCGAGCAAGGCCAGGCCAGCAGCAAGATCCGCCAGCTGTCGTGCGCCGCGCTGTTGGGCGAGACCATCCTGCGTATTTCCAACGCCGAATCGGTCAGCTCGCTGTTCGTCGATTGACGCGTAGGCGTCGATCGGGCCACAGCCCACATTTGCAGTTCTTTGCGCCTCGCTGGTCGCGGCAAGGCGCAAACAAGCACGGCGCGCCCTTTGCGCGCCGTGAATTCAACCGGTGAAGTTGTTTCACCTTTATCGTTTCGGAGTTATCCATGAAATTTACTGCCACTGCGCGTAGCGTCCAGGGTTCGAGTGCGAGCCGCCGCCTGCGCCGCGCGGGCCGCGTTCCCGCCATTGTTTATGGTGGTACGGCTGCCCCCCTGAACATCGAACTCGACCACAACGAGATCTACCACGCGCTGCGCAAGGAAGAATTCCACGCATCGATCCTGCAAATGCAGCTCGACGGCGCCAAGGATGAGCAAGTTCTGCTGCGTTCGGTTCAATGGCACGCCTACAAGCCGCAAGTCCTGCACGTGGACTTCCAGCGCGTTGACGCCAACCAAGCCCTGCGTACCAAGGTGCCGCTGCACTTCGTGAACGCTGAAATCTCGCCGGCTGTGAAGCTGAGCGGCGCCATCATCAGCCACGTGACGACCGAACTGGAAATCACCTGCCTGCCATCGGCTCTGCCCCAGTTCATCGAAGTCAACCTGGCTGACGTGCTGGCTGGCGGTTCGATCCACCTGGCCGACATCAAGCTGCCCATGGGCGTGACGTACGTCCCCCACGGCGGTGAAGACAACCCCCTGCTGGCCGCTACGGTCACCAAGGGTGGCGCTGCCGCTGCTGACGACGCCGAAGAAGCTGCTCCGGCTGCCTAAGTCCTGCAGGAAAGCCCTCGCGGCTTTCCCGCGGCTTACGCCCGAAACCCTGCGTGTGCATTTGCATGCGCAGGGTTTTTTGGTTTAAACACCCCCATCATGTCTACTCCCATACGCCTCATCGTGGGACTGGGTAATCCAGGTCCCGACTACGAAACCACCCGGCACAACGCCGGCTTCTGGCTGGCCGACCATCTGGCGGACGATCTGCGCACGGCTTTCGCGCTCGAGAAGTCCTTTTTCGGCATGGTCGCCAAATCGCGCCTGGGCGCGGACAACGTCCTGCTGCTCAAGCCCAACACCTACATGAATCGTTCCGGCCAGGCGGTCGGCGCGCTGGCGCGCTTCTACAAGCTGACGCCCGAGGAAGTCCTGGTGCTGCACGACGAACTGGACCTCATGCCCGGTCAGGTCAAGCTCAAGCAGGGCGGCGGTCACGCGGGCCACAATGGTCTGAAGGACATCCAGGCCGCGCTCGGCAGCCCCAACTTCTGGCGCCTGCGCATCGGCATCGGCCACCCGCGCACGCTGGGTCTGGCGCAACAGGTCGCCGACTTCGTCCTGCACCCGCCGCGCCGCGAGGAACAAAAGGAAATCGAAGCCGTCATCGACCGCTGCCGCGCCGTTGTGCCGTCGATGCTGGCCGGTGACTTCGCACTCGCCACCCGCCAGCTGCATAGCGGCAATGAGTCCTGATGAAACAAGGCCAGCCCACCGGAAAGATGCGCTTTCGCAGCGAGATCGCCGACTTCTGGCGCTTCCTGCGCCATCCGCATCCGCTGTCGCGCCTGCCGAACCGCGCCGGGGGCAGCGGGCTGCTTGCCGACTGGTGGCCGGGCATCGGACCGGGACGCCTGTTGGCCTGGGCCGCAGTGCTGTGGGCCATCAATCTGTTTGCGCTGGGGCCCGTGGCCGTCGTCGCGGCGGGATTGGGTGGCGTCTCTCATCGCCTGGATCCCCACAACATTCCGTGGCTGACCGCGGTACTGTGGGCGCCGCTGGTCGAAGAGATGCTGTTCCGCTACGGCCTGCGCCGGCCGCGCCAGGCGCTGTGGCTCATCCCCGCGCTGGTGCCCGTCGTGCTGTGGGGCCCGAAGCTCTGGACGGGCCTGCTGCTGGCTGCGTTCATTCTGCTGGCGATGTGGGGCCTGCGACAGCGTCCCGAGCCGCTGAAGGGCTGGGATACGAGCTGGCGCAGGTATTACCTGCAGCACTTCGGCGTGGTGTTCCATCTGATCGCGCTGACGTTCGCTGCGGTTCACCTGACCAATTTTGTCTACAGCAAGACGCCGTACTGGCTGCTGCCGCTGCTGGTGCTGCCGCAGTGGCTGACAGGGCTGGTGCTGGGCTGGATCCGCATTCGTCGGGGCATCGGGGCGGCGATCCTGCTGCATTCGGTCTTTAATGCCGGGCCGATCCTGATGATCTGGCTGGTCATGCGCTACGCGCCGACGGCGGCCGGTTAAGTCTCGCGGCGGCGCGACATCGGGGCCGCATCACCCCGGCCGATCAGGCGTCGTTTCACCCCGCCGGGGTAAACTACGCCGTTAACGCTCAATACCGTACTTACACAGGATTCCCATGGCTCTGCAATGCGGCATCGTCGGCCTGCCCAACGTTGGCAAATCGACACTCTTCAACGCTCTGACCCGCGCCGGCATCGCCGCCGAGAACTATCCGTTCTGCACCATCGAGCCCAACGTCGGCGTCGTCGAAGTGCCGGATCCGCGCCTGCAGAAGCTGGCTGAAATCGTCAAGCCCGAACGCATCCTGTCCGCCACCGTCGAATTCGTCGACATCGCGGGCCTGGTCGCCGGCGCGAGCAAGGGCGAAGGCCTGGGCAACCAGTTCCTCTCGCACATCCGCGAAACCGACGCCATCGTCAACGTCGTGCGCTGCTTCGAAGATCCCAACGTGATCCACGTCGCCGGCAAGGTCGACCCGATCGCCGACATCGAAGTCATCGAAACCGAACTGGCCCTGGCCGACCTGCAGACCGCCGAAAAGGCCCTGCAACGTCACCAGAAGACCGCGCGCTCGGGCGACAAGGAATCGCAACGCCTCGTCGCCGTGCTGGAAAAGTGCATCGCCCAGCTCAACGAAGCCAAGCCCATCCGCGCGCTGGACCTGTCCACCGAAGAAAAGGCCGACATCGCCCAGCTCTGCTTCATCACCGCCAAGCGCGCGATGTACGTGGGCAACGTCGCCGACGACGGCTTTACCAACAACCCGCTGCTCGACCGCCTGACCGAATTCGCCGCCGCCCGCAATGCGCCCGTCGTGGCCATCTGCGCGGCGATCGAATCCGAAATCGTCGACCTCGACGACGCCGACCGCGAAGCCTTCCTGAAGGACATGGGCATGGAAGAACCGGGCCTGAACCGCCTGATCCGCGCCGCCTTCAAACTGCTGGGCCTGCAAACCTACTTCACCGCCGGCGTGAAGGAAGTCCGCGCCTGGACCGTGCCGATCGGCGCCACCGGCCCCCAGGCCGCCGGCGTCATCCATACCGACTTCGAACGCGGCTTCATTCGCGCGCAAACGATCTCGTACGAGGACTACATCACGTACAAGGGCGAGCAGGGCGCAAAGGAAGCCGGCAAGATGCGCGCGGAAGGCAAGGAATACATCGTGCAGGATGGCGATGTGATGAATTTCTTGTTTAACGTCTGACGCGAAAGCAATCGGCGTAACGCTGAAGCCCGGCCCTGCCGGCCAACGCGTCAAACAGAAACCCTCGAGCCTGATGGCCGAGGGTTTTTTCATTGCATGGGCCGGCTAGAACAAGATTTTTTTATTTTCTGGCAGGACGTGACATGGCGTGATGTCCGATAGCGCGGGCGCTTGAGCCGCAAGCGACGTCTACGGCGATCCGTCGCTTGCGCTAGACATTTCACGCTTCAAGGCCTGCACTTCGGCTATGGTCTCGGCATCAATGGTGACTTCCCGTATGCCAGTCAAGTCTTCGGTTCGGAGCAGCAGCCTGATTGCCAGACCGGGCGGGCATTCAAGCAGCAGCTGCTCTCCCGGCATCCGGCCCACATACTTGAGCTTTCCATCGAGGTCTGGGTTGAGCTGCGCGGTGAAGCCGGGCTGTCCTTTCCAATCGGCGGGTTGCAGGGCGGCCAGGACATTGTAGTTTGGGGTGACCAGCACGAATGTGCCCTCGTCGTCCTGGAACACGCACATTGACGATTTCGGGCTGAAGCCAACTGGCGGCAACAGAACGACCAGAACGTCATGCGAAAGCAGGCTTATCATTACCTGGCCCGTGGTGGGTTCTTTGGAACAGGCCAGGATCTCAAGCGGCGTCATCGCCTTGCCGATCAGCTGTGCGGTGCGATCGGGATGCGTGGCACGCTGTGCCCTGGCGCCAAGATACATCACCACCAGCAGCAAGCCCGCGCCACCCAGCGCCAGTAGTGTCCACATCAATCACCTCCTTCTTGTTTGAAGAACACGTCGGGCCTCATTGAAAGGGGTGAGTCTGCGCGGGCCTTCGAGGCATGAGCCTGAAGCGCAGTATCCGACCTTTGCAACCCCGCGCAGCATGATGCCCAGGGTGCAGGGGGATAGGAATCAAAACATTCTCAAAAGTACAAGTCAGGTCCGGGCGAAAATCAGATTCTTCGTATGTACTGGCCACAGACAGGAATGCAAGATGCGAGCAAACGGCAGCGCCGTTGAGTCCCTATTCAAGTGCTGCACAGGATTCGCATGCCGCCCCGCTCTAGTCAGAAATTTCCTTGGTACGTCGCCCTGTCATCTGTCGCCGTCCTTGCGGCTGCCATCCGGCTGGGCTATCCCATTCCGAAGGGCGCGGTCTCGCATTCGTCGCACGGGTTCTTTAGCGATGGACCGCAGCTCTTCGCCTATCTTCTGTTGGCGGGGATCGCCGCCTTCATGTGCGCCCAATCACGCCTCGAGCGCCGAAGCATTTCGGGGTACGAGAGCGAACGCGCCTTCGTGTTGTGGTTCATGGGGGCTTTCGCGTTTTTATGCGCGTTTGCGGGGTCGGCACTTTTTGGACACTTAAGAGATTTCATCTTTTATGTGATGTATGCCTGGGGGAGTGGCGATCATGAAGACGCATGGGGCCGGGCACAGGCGGTTGCAGCCATTGTTCGCGCGTTGTCCCCAGTCGTCCTGGTGTTGATGGTCGGGGCTGCGTTTTTTTTCTGTGCAGTTGTTTTCAAAAGAGAGGAAGTGCGCGGTGCGGGCGATGCCGCACGACGGTTTCGCGCAATCGGTATGTTCACGGGAGTGGTCGCCGTGGCATCGCTTCTGGTGGAAGCTGGCGCTCCTGGCTTTACTCCATCGAACTTCATTCGAGCCTACGGGTTTTCGTGGCAGCCTGTTTACGGAAGCTTGTCTGTCTTGTTCTGGACCGCGTTGCCCACCTTCATCATCGCGCGCCGGGTAACCCCGCGCGATGTGCCGATCTCTCGGCCCGGACGAATACTCGTTTTTGGTATTGCCACGGTTGCGGCAATACAGCTTCTGCGTACTGCTGCAATGGCGATCGGCTGGAAGCCTTTTATCGTGGCGGTTTTTGACGCGGGATATTTCCCGGCGCTCGCCGATTTTCAGGAGAACCACCCCCCGGCTACGGTCGCAATCGTGTACGTGATCCAGCTTCCGTTGGCCCTGGCCTCAGTATGGTTCGGCGCGCGCCTTGCGCTGAAGTGCGCGCGCTTCAACGATCCGCACGACGCTATCGTCAAGACCTGCTAACCAACGGAAGGGATCTACGAATAAAGTGCTGCGCGCGAGGCGAGCAGTCCGTCAGGAGTTCCTTTCCCCCGCCGCCCTTACAAAATTCTCCTCCAACACGCTCAACACCCGATTCAGCGTATCCACATCCGCCGCTGACAGCCCTTTAAGCGACTCCTCAAAAAACTGAGCCCGCTTCGGCAACGCCTCATTCACCACCGCCTGTCCGGCAGCCGTCAGCGTCGCATTTGTCAGCCGGTTGTCGTCCGCATCCACCGCCCGGGAAATCCATCCCAGCTTCTGCATCGCCTGCAACTGCCGCGTCAGTGACGCCGGATCCAGCCGGCAGCGCTCGGCCAGATGCTTTTGCGAGCACTGCCCGTTTTCATGCAGCGCCAGCAATATCCGCCACCGCGGCAACGCGTGACCGACCTTGCTGCTGAAGGCGCTTTGCATCACGCGGTACGTCTGGCCCATGTGCTGGATGACTTGCAGGCCTTGTTGTTGTTTGGGCAAAAGCTACTCTCCGACGCCGGCGGGCTCCGGTTTGGATGGCCGGACCAGTTGCACCAGGGGCACGCGCCGCACGCACCAGAGTGCGAAGACGGCGACGGCGAGGGCGATGAGTTGCCCTTCATGGATGGCGCCCACCAACGCGACGCGCGCGATCTCGATGAGTGACGTTCCATCCTGGCCTTGATGGGCCAATTGTGCCAGGAACTCCGTCTGGGCCGCCGGGTCGACCAGCATCTGCGGGTCGTTGAGCTTGGGTAGCCACTGCGCGGAGGCGCCGCGCAGGGTGGATTCGACGCCGCTGAAGTAGCTGTGGCTGACCATGGTGCCGACGACGGCAGTGCCCAGCATGCCGCCGATCATGCGCAGGGATTGCAGCAGCGCGGTGGCGATGCCCAGGTGGCTGCGGCCGGCGGTCTGCTGGGCGAAGACGGTGAGGTTGGGCATGATGAAGCCCATGCCCAGGCCGGCCATCGTCATGTAGGCGCCGATCAGCAGGTGCGACGTGTAGCTGTGGGTGGTGACGATGCCCAGGCACGAGAACGCCATCAGAATGAAGCCGGCGTACAGCATGCGGTTGGGATTGCGGATGCGCGTGATGATGCGGCCGTTGACGATGCTGCCGACGGTGATGAAGACGACCATGGGCGTGATGAGCAGGCCGGCCTGCTGGGGCGACAGTCCGAAACCACCTTGCAGGAGCAGGGGCGCGTAGAAGAGCAGGGAATACATCGTCACGCCGACCAGCAGGGCCAGGGTGAAGAGCATGGCCAGGCCGCGATTGCGGAACATGTCCAGCGGCAGGAGCGGATGCGGACAGCGGCGTTCCCACCAGATCAGGGCGGCGAAGGCGGCGATGCTGCCGGCGGCCAGCAGCACGAGGGAGGGCGTGAAGCCGTCCTTGGGCAGGAGTTCCACGAGCAGCTGCATGGTCCCCAGCGCCACGGCGATCAAAATCGCGCCTTGCCAGTCCAGCCGGACCTTGCCAGGACTCTGATTGCGCAGGTGCGGCAGGTAGCGGGCAACGAACCAGAGACCCAGGATGCCGATGGGCAGGTTCACGTAGAAGACAGAGCGCCAGCCATAGTGTTCGGTCAGAGCGCCGCCCAGGGTGGGGCCAACGGCGTTGGCGATGCCGAAGGCGGCGCTGAGCATGACTTGCCAGCGTAGCCGGACGTGCGGGTCGGGGAAGAGGTCGGGGATACAGGCGAAGGCGGTGCCGACGAGCATGCCGCCGCCGATGCCTTGCAGCGCCCGCGCCAGCACCAGTTCGAGCATCGTGTCGGCCGCGCCGCACAGGACCGAAGCCAGGGTGAACAACACGATGGCGGCCACGACGAAGGGCTTGCGGCCGTAGTAATCGCCCAGCCGGCCGAAGATGGGCACGGTGATGACGGACGTCAGCAGGTAAGACGTGGCTACCCATGCATACAGTTCGAAGCCCCGCAGTTCCGCCACAATGGTCGGCAGCGCGGTGCCCACCACGGTCTGGTCGATGGCGACCAGCATCATCACGAAGCACATGCCCAGCATGGCCAGCAGGGTTTGCCGGAAGGGCAGGATCTGGCCGGGCGAGTGTGGAGGAGTGGGGGCGGGGGCGGACATTGTTGGATGTATCAATAATTGATCGATCAATCATTCTAGTCCTAGAATTCACCGGACAGGAAGCCGTCAGCTTGGCCGATCCCGCTTGTCGGCCTGATTTGTTACGATAGCGGTTATCTGCACGCTGGATTACCGGCGTCCTTAGCAGGCCTTCCTCGGTAGCACCTTCCTTTGGCGCCAATGCCGCAGGCTCGGCAGGAGCGAGGACACGCCCCAAAGGCATGCCTGAAAAGGCAAGCCAGCAAGGCAAGCCCTGCAATGCAGACAGTTCAATAGGCCAGCGGTCTTCCGCCGGCAACGCACCTTCCCCGCGCGTCGCGCGGTGGGCGGTATCAAGGATTTCCAGTCGAGGTACCGACGGGGCAGCAATGAAAACGTGGTTCAAGCGCATTTTGATAGGCCTGGTAGTGTTGGTTGTCGTGGCCGTCGTCGGCCTGGCCATCTTCTTGCTGACATTCGACCCCAACGCGTACAAGTACAAGCTGGAAGAGCTTGTCCAGGAACGCTATCAGCGCACGCTGACGATCGACGGCGAGATCGAGCTATCGCTCTTCCCGCGAATCGGGCTGTACGTGCAGGGCGTGTCCCTGTCCGAACCCAATAGCACGGACACGTTTGCCTCCATCGAGAGCACGCGGCTTGCCGTGGCCGTGTGGCCGCTGCTGTCCAACAGCTTTGTCGTGGACCACGTCGCCATCAGCGGACTGAAAGCGCGCGTGGTGCGGGACAAGCAGGGCCAGTTCAATTTCAGCAATCTGGTGGGCGGCACGCAGCCAATCACCGATGCGCCCAGCAACCCGGCCGAGGCCCTGGTGGGCGCGGCCCAGACCGCCGCGCAGGCGATCACCAGCGGCAACATGCCGCCGTCGCGCAACAACATGCAGATCGACATCGCCGGCCTGGACCTGAAGGACGGCGAAGTGCAGCTGCAGGACGAGATAACGGGCATGGCTGTGGCGGTGACCCGTATCAACGCCAACACCGGCCGCGTCACGTTCAATCAGCCGTTCGATGTGCGCATGACCGCGCGCGTCGAAGGTGGCTATCCGCGCGTGGATGCCAACCTGACGGGCCAGGCATTGCTGACGCTGGATCCTTCGGCCAAGCGCTATGCCGCCCAGCGGCTGGACCTGCGCATGGACGGCAAGCTGCCCGGCGCCGAGGCCAAGAGCCTGGTGATGCGCGGCAACCTGGCGTTCAACGGGCAGAAGTCCGCGTTGGACGTCGGCGGCCTGGAATTGCTGTTTCAGGGTGACGTGACCGAACCCTCGGTCAAGGCGACCAACGTGGAAGCCAGCGTGGCGATCCCCAAGCTGGCGATCGACCCCCACAAGAGCCAACTCCAGATTGAAAAATTGGCCGTGCGCGCCAAGGGCGGCGTGGCCGATGGCCCCTTCGAACTGGCTGTCGATGCGCCGGCGCTCAATATTTCGCCCGCGTCGGCCACCGGCGAAGCCCTGACCGGCCGCGTGCGGATCAGCGGGCTGGACGCCAGCTTCGGCCTGAACGGCATCAGCGGCAACGCCGGTGAACTGGACATCAAGGAAGCCAAGCTGGACAGCACGTCCAAGAAGGGCGAACGCGTGGTGAAGCTGAATTTCGCTTCGCCGCTCAGCCTGAATCTGTTGATGCGCAGCGGCGCCATGTCGGCGCTGCGTGGCGACGTGAACATCACCGATCCCGGCCTGCCCAAGGGCAGCCTGCAGATTCCGGTGATCGGCAGTCTGACGGTGGACCTGCTCAAGGATCAGGCCACCAGCAAGATCAACGCCGTGCTCGAAGGCGGCAAGTTCGACCTCAGCGCCGACATCACGAAGTTGTCGGATGCGCCGCAGATGAAGTTTGCGCTGGCCGTGGACACGCTGGATCTGGACAAGCTGGTGCCGCCCGTGGTGGCCGCGCCGCCCAAGCCGCCCGCGGACGGCAAGAAGGACGACAGCAAGCCCGCGCCGGCCCCGGCGCCCGCCGCGCCCGTCGACGATTCGATCAACCTGTCGGCGCTGGTCGGCCCCAGCGTCAATGGCACGCTGAAGGTCGGCAAGCTGGTCGTGCGCGGCCTGAAGGCCGATGAAGTCTCGGCGGCGGTCAAGCTGGACAAGGGCAAGCTCGACATCTCCGACCTCGCAGCGGGCCTCTACGGCGGCAAGCTGGCGGGGGCGCTGTCGGTGGACGCGGCGCAGGGCAATCAGATCGCCACCAAGATGACGCTGGCCGGCATCGCGATCGAACCCCTGCTGGTGGACCTGGCCAAGCGCAACGTGCTGAGCGGCACGGGCAACCTGACGCTGGACCTGAAGACCGGCGGCGCCAACGTCTATGCGATGAAGAGCGGCCTGGGCGGCACGCTGCAATTGAAGCTGCGTGACGGCGCGGTCAAGGGCATCGACCTGACGCAGACGTTGCGCGACCTGAAGGCCCGCTTCTCGCCGGATGCGCAGAACGAAACGGTGGCCGCAGACACGGGTAAGCAGACGCAGTTCTCGGAGCTGGACGCGGACTTCGCCATCGCCAAGGGCATTGCTACGGTCAAGCGCCTGAACTTCGTGTCGCCGCTGCTGCGCGTCACGCAGGGCGATCCGGCCAGCATCGACTTCGTCAAGAGCGAGCTGGATCTGGTGGCGCGTGCGCGCGTCATCAACCCGGCGGCCAATCCCGATGGCAAGGAACTGATCGACCTGAAGGACGTGACCATTCCCGTCCACTTCAAGGGTCCGTTCGACAACCCCTCGTACACGCTGCTCTGGAAAGACGCCATCGGCGGCATTCTGAAGCGCAGCCTTGAGAACAAGCTCAAGGAAGCGGTCACGGGCAAGGGCAAGAGCGGCGCCGCAGTGGACAAGGCCTTGAAAGGACTCCTGGGCAAATGACCGACGGCCAATTCCAGCCGATCGCCGAATGCGGCGTGACGACGCAGGCGCACGCCGCCGATTACCACCGCCAGTGGCTGGTGGCCAATGATTCGGGGCAGTGGTTGAACCGCGAGCTATGCCCCCGGCTGGCCGAGGTGTCGGTGGAGCTGCGCTTGGGCTATCTGGTGCTGAAGGCGCCGGGCATGCTGCGCATGGACATCCCGCTGGACGTGATCGAAGACGACGACAGCGTGCGCTACAGCATGTTGGTGGGCGAGCAAACCATCGACGTCGTTGACGAAGGCGAACTGGCCGCGGCCTGGATTTCGAACTTCGTGCAGGTGCCTTGCCGCATCATGAAGGTGCACCCGGACACGCCCGTGTCCGCCTGGCCGGCCTGAACGCGGCCGGCGCCGGTTTTCAAGCGCCCGCTCGGGCGCGCTTGTATTCGAAAGCGGTGTGGGCCAGGAGGCCCGCCGCCAGGCCCCAGAAGGCCGACCCAATTCCCCAGAAACTGAATCCCGACGCCGTCGCCAGCAGCGTGATGAGCGCGGCTTCGCGCCGTTGCGGGTTGGCCATGGCCGCCGCCATGCCGCCCATGATCGTGCCCAGCAGCGCGAGGCCGGCCAGCGCCGCGAGCAGCGCGGCGGGCAGCGCCTGGAAGAAGACGGCAACCGCGCCCGCGACGATGCTGAGCGCGACATAGCTGACGCCATAGGTGGCGGCGGCGATGTAGCGCTTGCCCGGATCGGGATGTGCCTCGGGGCCGGTGCAGATGGCCGCGCTGATCGCGCCCATGGTGACGCTGTGCGCGCCGAAGGGGGCGGCTACGAGGCCTAGCAGGCCAGTGGCCGCGACCAGGCGAGACGCCGGGGGACGGTAGCCTGCCGCTTGCAGGATCGCCAGGCCGGGCAGATTCTGCGAGGCCATCGCGACGACAAAAAGAGGAATGCCCAGGCTGACCGCCGCCTGCGCGCTGAAGGCGGGCGTTGTCCACACGAATTCGGTCAGGCGCCAATCCAGCTGGTCGACCTGCATGAGCCCCATACCGGCCGCCATGGCCACCGCCACGGCCATCACCACCAGCACGGCGTAGCGCGGCGCCCAGCGGCGGCACAGCAGGTATGCGGCGCACATGGCCAGCACCAGCGCGGGCTGCTTGTTGATGTTGCTGAAGATGCCCATGCCGAAATTGAGCAGCACGCCGGCCAGCATGGCGGCGGCGACCTCGCCGGGAATGCGGCGCAGGATGGGATCGATCCAGCCGAACAGCCCGCAGGCCAGCGTCAGGCCGGCTGCGAGCACAAAGGCGCCGACGGCTTCATTGAAGGGGACGCCCGCCAGCGCGGTAACCAGCAGCGCCGCGCCGGGCGTGGACCACGCCATGACCACGGGCAGGCCCGTGCGCAGGCTGTAGAACGCGCCGCCCAGGCCCAGCACCAGGCTCAGCGAGCCGATCCAGGAGCCAATGCGCGCGGCATCCAGGCCCGCGGCGTGGCCGGCCTGCACCATCAGCACGGCGGTGCCGCCAAAACTGACCAGGACGGCGACCAGTCCGGCAGCGACCGCGGACGCGGAGATGTCGCGTCGGGCGTGGTGCGGGGAGGGGGAAAGGTTGATGCTGGGCGGCGCCGCGTCGCTCATGCGGCACCGGTCAGGCGGCGATACTTGGCCATGAGCTGTTCCTGGCCTTCATTCCATTGCGGGTGCAGCTCGATGCATTCCACCGGACAGACGACCTTGCATTGCGGTTCGTCGTGATGGCCGACGCATTCCGTGCACCGGTCGGGGTCGATGACGTAATAGTCCTCGCCCATGGAGATCGCGTCGTTCGGGCACTGGGGCTCGCAAACGTCGCAATTGATGCATTCTTCGGTGATGGTCAGGGCCATGATGGGCTGCGAAAAGGCGATTGGCACGGCCATTGTAGCCCCGGGCGGCCGTGGCCCGAAAAGCGCGAAAAGGGCGCCTGCGCGCCCCTTCGGGGATGTTGCAACTGGGCCTTCAGCCCGGCCAGGACTGTTCGCGGCGTTCCTTGGCCTTTTCCTGGAGCCAGCGTTCCACGGAAGGGAACACGAACTTGCTGACGTCGCCGCCGAGCTGGGCGATTTCGCGCACGATGGTGCCCGAGATGAACTGGTACTGGTCGGACGGCGTCATGAACAGCGTCTCGACATCGGGCAGCAGATGGCGGTTCATGCCGGCCATCTGGAATTCGTATTCGAAGTCGGACACGGCGCGCAGCCCACGCACGATGACGCGGCCATTCTGCTCGCGCACAAAGTCCTTGAGCAGGCCGCCGAAGCTTTGTACTTCCACGTTGGGGTAGTGCCCCAGCACTTCGCGCGCGATGTCCACGCGTTCGTCGATGCTGAAGAAGGGCTTCTTGTTGCGGCTAATGGCGATCCCCACCACGACTTTGTCAAAAAGCGTGGCTGCACGGCGAACCAGGTCCTCGTGGCCCCTGGTCAGCGGGTCGAAAGTGCCGGGATAAACAGCGATGATCATGCGAGCTCCGTACCGTTATTAGTGGTGTACACCATCCTCCGAAGCCCGGATTATTGATCTATTTCCGCAACGCAGCAAATTCCAGAAGATGGAAGTGGACGGCGCCGGCCTTGTCCTGCCTCAGAATCTGGAATCCTTCGGGAGCTTCGATGGCGGATTCCGCCTCGACATAGACTAGCCCATGATCGGTCAGAATGCCCGGCAGGATCGGCCACAGGCGCGGCAGCCAGCCCTGTCCAAAGGGCGGATCCAGCAGGATGAGGTCAAACCGGGACGCATCCATCCGTTCGGCGACCTGCATCGCATCGCCCACATGGATGCGTATCATGTCGGCTTTGAGCTTGTCGCGCAGTGTCCGCAGCGCGGACGCGGCGGTCTTGTCCCGCTCGACCATCTGCACATGCGCCACGCCGCGCGAGGCCGCCTCGAAGCCCAGGGCGCCACTGCCGGCAAAAAGATCCAGCACCTGCTTGTCGGCGAACTCGCCGCCCCACAGGTGCGTAAGCCAGTTGAAAAGCGTTTCGCGGACCCGGTCGGGCGTGGGACGCAGCGTCTCCACGTCGGGCACGGCGATGGGGGTGCGCCTGTATTGGCCCCCGACGATACGAATATACTTGTTACCCATGTTTAGCCGCTTCTTCAAGAAAAAATCCCCTCCGCCCGCCACGCCGGCTCAGCCTGCGTCGCCGCCGGAGGTTGCCGACGCGCCAGTCGCGCCCGCGGAGCCGTCTTCGGCTCCGTCCAGCACGGCGCCTGCGTCGCCTGCACCCGAGCTTCGCCAGGAACCCGTTGCGCCCGTTTCTGCGCCGGTATCTGCGCCGGTCGCCCCGCCTGTGACGGCGCCACTGACCCCGCCGGTCCCGGCGGTGCCTACGCCAGCGCCCTCCGTCTCGGTGGCACCTGCGCCAGTAGCGACGCCCCCGCAGCCGGCGCCGTCCTCGACACCGGCCGCGCCGTCCCTCACGCGTACCGCGCCGGCTTCCGCACCGGTTGCGGCGCCTGCAGCAGCCGCTGCCGCAGCGCCAGCAGTGGAGCCATTCCGCGCACCGCAGCCCCCCGTCCCGGCGCCTGGTCCCGTCGTCGCGCCCGCACCCGTGGTCGCGGCACCTGCGCCTGCACCAGTATCGACGCCTTCGCCTGTCGCGGCACCTGCGCCGGTCGTCCCTGCCGTGCCAGAACCCGCACCCGCCGAGGCCCCCAAGAAAGCCTCCTGGCTGTCACGCCTGAAGCAAGGCCTGTCGCGCACCGGGCAGAGCATTGGCGGCATTTTCGTCGGCGTGAAGGTCGACGAGAACCTGTTCGAGGAGCTCGAATCGGCCCTCATTATGGCCGATGCCGGCCTTGAGGCCACCGAGAAGCTCCTGACCGCGCTGCGCGCGCGCGTCAAGAAGGAACGCATCGAAGACCCGGCCAAGGTCAAGACGGCCCTGCGCGAACTCCTGGCCGATCACCTGCGTCCGCTGGAACGCGACTTCGATCTGAAGCGCACGCAACCGCTGGTGGTCATGATTGCCGGCGTGAACGGCGCGGGCAAGACCACGTCCATCGGCAAGCTGGCGCACACGTTCCAGCGCCAGGGCGCCAGCGTGCTGCTGGCCGCCGGCGACACGTTCCGCGCGGCCGCGCGCGAACAGTTGGTGGAATGGGGCAGCCGCAACAACGTCAGCGTGATTTCGCAGGACGGGGGCGACCCCGCCGCCGTGGCGTTTGATTCGGTCAACGCCGGCCGCGCGCGCGGCATGGGCGTGGTGATGGTCGATACCGCCGGCCGCCTGCCCACGCAGTTGCACCTGATGGAAGAACTGAAGAAGATCCGCCGCGTCATCGGCAAGGCGGAAGCCACCGCGCCGCACGAGGTGCTGCTGGTGGTGGACGGCAATACCGGCCAGAACGCGCTGGCGCAGATCCGCGCGTTTGACGCCGCGATCAACCTGACCGGCCTGGTCGTGACCAAGCTGGACGGCACGGCCAAGGGCGGCACGCTGGCCGCGGTTGCAGCCGGCAGCCAGGGCGTGCGTCCGGTGCCTGTCTACTGGATCGGGGTTGGCGAAAGCCTGGAAGACCTGCAGCCCTTCGTGGCGGACGAGTTCGCGGCGGCGTTGCTGGCCGACTGAACGCGTTCATCGAGCAGCCGCCCAAGGCCGACAAAACGGGACGACGCGCAAGCGCCGTCCCGTTTTCCTTTCCGCGCCGGAAATAGCGGTAAAACTAGCGCCGGCCTTACCCGATCTGTCCCATCGCCGGATCGCTGATCAGGTCCTTGCCCGTCTCCATCCGGCCGGCAAAGCGCCGCTGAAACGCCGTATAGCCTTCGCAAGCAACGGCGAAGTCATACCAGTGGCCGCTGTCGCTGATCGGCCAGGCAAGTTCGCCCGTCTGTCCGGGTTCGACGGTCGCGGTCCACGGCCCGTCGCCCCGATACGTCATTGCCTTGACGCTGAACGTGCAGGCCTTGGCGCCCGTGTTGTGCAGCTTGACCTGCACCTGCGGATCGTCACAAGGCACGTAGCACACCTGAATCTCCGGCTGGGCGCCGCCCATTTGCATCAGGTCCCCCGCGAACGCGCGGTGAAAGCCGTTGGGCCCCAGCACCCACAGGTCGTACTTGCCCGCGTCGCCCGCCACGTCCCACGCGTCGTCCAGCGACTTGCCCGCTTCCACGACGTATCGGCGCGGAATGCGGTCCAGATGCAGCTTGTCGTACACATGAAAGACCGCGGCGGCTTTGGCCGAGCTGGCGTTGGCGAACAGCAGCCGGACACGGTTTTCACGCACGTCTTCGCGGGCGCTGGCATGCAGTTCATACGGCAGCGCCCGCGAGGGCCGCGTGCCTTGCACCTGCGCGGCCAGCGTCTGCTCCGTGGGGATGGCGATGGCCGGTTGCGCTTCCTGCCAAGTGGTCAGGCCGTCGGCGTCCGTCTTGGTGCTGCGGCCCGACAGCGTGGTCAGCGGCGCGCTGTTGGGCGACACGAAGTTCAGCGTGGACGTGAGGTCGCCGCACACGGCGCGGCGGAAGGCGCTGATGTTGGGCTCCATGACGCCGAAACGCTGCTCAAGAAAGCGCAACGCCGAGGTGTGGTCGAACACCTGCGAATTGACCCAGCCGCCGCGGCTCCACGGCGAGATCACCCACATCGGCACACGCATGCCGGGACCGTAGGGTTTGCCGTCAGCGGTCAACTGCTTGGGCGTCGCGGGCGTGTAGGTGTTGTATTCGAAGGCCATCTCGGCGTCCGTCAGCGTGGACTTGCCGGCCAGCGTGCCGTCGTCGTTGCGGGACGGCGCGCTGGGCGTGGGGATGTGGTCGAAGAAGCCGTCGTTCTCGTCGTAGGTGACCAGGAACACGGTCTTGCTCCAGATCTCGGGCGACTGCGTCAGCGCGTCCAGCGCGGCCTGGATGTACCACGCGCCCTTGGCGGGGCTGGAAGGACCGGGGTGCTCGCTGTACGCGGCCGGCGGGATGATCCACGACACCTCGGGCAGCGTGCCGTTCATCACGTCGTCGCGCAGGCTTTGCAACAGGCCGCCGTCCGGCATGGTGTTGCCAAAGCCCTTGGCAAAGGGGCTGAACTGGTCGTCGATGGCCGGGTTGTACGCGGGGCCGCCCTGGTTAGTGACCTGGCGGTCAGCCGGCATTTTTTCGATCTCGGCGCGCCAGTGCCGAAAACTCATCATCTCGTTGCAACCGAAGTTGTCGGGGATGTTCTGGTAGACCTTCCAGCTCACGCCGGCCTGTTGCAGACGGTCGGCGTAGGTGGTCCACGTCCAGCCCTCGGTCGAAGGCCCCACGTCGGCGCCGTCGTTCATCTCGTTCATCACGACGGACACGTTGTCGCCGCTGGGGCCGTTGGTGCCGGTCCAGAAGAAGAGGCGGTTGGGAATGGTGCCCGCGTGCATCGCACAGTGGTAGCTGTCGCACAGCGTGAAGGCATCGGCCAGCGCGCGGTGGAACGGCACTTCGGCGGTCTCGTAGTAGCCCATCGACAATGGCTGCTTGGCACTGGGCCAGCGGTTCATGCGGCCGTGGTCCCAGGCCGCCTGACAGTTCGGCCACGAGTGCGGCGTGCTGCCCGCGCGTTGCGCGTTGCCCAGCCGAGCGTCCAGGTGATAGGGCAGTTCCAGCGTGCCGTCGCTGCGCGTCTGGTGGAACACCGACTTGCCGTTGGCAAGCGGAATCGGGAAGCGGTCGCCGAAGCCGCGCACGCCGGGGAACGTGCCGAAGTAGCCGTCGAATGAGCGGTTCTCCAGCATCAGCATCACGACGTGCTTGACGTCCTGGATGGTGCCGGTCGGACTGTCGGCCTCGATCGCGAGGGCGCGGCGGATGCTGGGCGGAAACATCGACAAGGCGCTCATGGCCGCGGTGGCGCCGAGCGTGGTCGTGAAGAACTTTCTCTTGGAGGCGTCGATCGTCATTGGCTGGTCTGTCGTGGGTTTGCAGGAAAGGGCCGGACTGCCGGCATCATGGCGCACAATGCGCCTCGCAGGTAGGCGGGGCGGGGGTTGTGGGCGTCGTGGTGTCGGGAGGCGCTGCAGGTTCGTCCGTGTCGTCGTCGCCGCCGCATGCGGCAAGTGAGAACACCAGCGAAAGCGCGCAGCAGGCCGCGAGGCCGCGTCTTGCAATGACCAGCAAGGGGGAAGTGGTTTCCATGAGTCTGTGTGCGTGGATGGGCGGACGGCCCGCAATAGGCCGTTGCGCCGTCGCACAGGACGAGTATCGGGCGGATGCTGCGGGCCACGAATGCGCCCGGCGCGATGTCCGGACGACAGCCATTGAGTATTGGCAGTCCGGATGTCGATGAATTGACAGGGGCCTGACGCGAAGCTGTCAGGCGTCCCTTTTTTGAAACGCCATGCTAGATGCGTGTCCAGGTGAAATCGAACTCAACGCGGGACTTTCGCATGGGTTAAACGCGCGCGAAGCGCGTCACTTCCAGAACGGCTTGCTGCGCGCGAGGTCGTCAAAGGCCTGCTGCGCTTCGACGACCAATTCTTCCAGGCGCGCGCTGATCCAGCCCAGCGCGAACCAGGCTTGCGGATGTGTGGCCGTACACGACTGGTAGTAGTCCTTGGCCATCGCGAGGTCGTTGATTTCGCCCAGCACGTCCTGCACGCGGGACAGCAGCTTGCGATAGCCGCGCAGCTTGCTGGCGGGCAGCAGCGATTCGGCGAACGACAGGCCATAGCGCAGGCGCTTGCCGCGCTTTCGCAGGTCGTGGCGTGCCGGGATGTCCAATGCCGCGAAATGTGCGCCCTGATCGGCGACCTTGCCGTGCCAGCGGTGCAGGCGGCGGGCAAGGAGCTTGTGCAGGTGCTGCGGTTCGGGCTCCGGCGTCAGCATCGGGATGATCGTGGGCTTGACGATGGGACCGGTCACGCCGCCTTCCAGCCGAATGGCGGGCTCGGGTGCGGCGTCGCTGGGCGTGCCGTTGGCGATGGTCTGGCCTTCCGCGTCAGGCTGCACGGGCGGCACGTCGAGCGACCATTCCAGCAGTTCCAGCAGCCATGCCTGAAACGGCTGGCCGCCCGCGATGGTCTGCGCGTCGGCTTCGGGCGGCGCGGCTTCCATGGGGATCACGGGCATGCCGGCGCTCAGCAGCGCGGGCGCGACGGTTTCGTTCAGCACGTCCTGGTCGCGATTGGCGCCGAACGCCGCGAAGTGTGTGCGCACGCCCTGCAGCAGCGAGGCCGGCACCGGTGCGATCCAGCCATCGAACAGCTTCCAGGCCGACCGCAGCCGGCGCACGCCCACGCGCAACTGGTGCACGTGTTCGGAGTTGCCGGCGCGGTACACGCCTTCGGTGTCGACCTCGGCCAGCACCGCCGCGTTGCGGCAGACCTGGTCCAGGCATTCGGCCGCGATCGCACCCATGGCCTGCGGCGGCGTCATGTCGTCGCGCAGCTTCACGGACGACGCGCCGCGCGGCGCCCAGAATTGCGCGATGGCCTGCGCACGGCGTGCTTCGTGGTCATCGCCGGCAGCAGCGTCGACCTCGGCCAGGCGATGCGCCAACTGAGCCAGGGCGTCGCCGCGTTCGGACTTGCTGCGGGGATCCAGGATCAGGGCATGGCGTTGCTGCCAGCCGCGTGCCGCGGCGAAGATGGCGGCGGGACGGCCCGACACCAGTTCGAATTCCAGTTCGGAGATCGGCAATTCCAGCGCGCCGGCGCGCAGGATGCCGGTGTCATAGGCCAGCTCCACCGTGCCGAAGCGCGTACGGATCTTGCGCAAGAGGCGCTGCACGTCGGTTTCGTAGCGCAGGCCCAGTTCGCCCTTGATGGCAGACAGCGGGCCCTCGACGTCGGTGCCGGCATAGACAGACAGGTCGAGCACGGGGCCCGGCCGCGGATGGTTCATCTCGATGCGCGAGATCGCATCGGCGCCGGGCATCTTCAGCGTCTGGACCCAGTCGGGGCCTTCCTGCCGCAGCCGGATGGCGATGCGCGCTCGCGCAAGCTCGCGCTCCGGCGTGTCGAAATACATGGCATGCAAGCGAATGCGCGTGGCCTCGCGTTGCTTGACTTCACGCAGCACGGCCTGGCGCGAAGCCGTGGGCACGTGCAGTTTCAATTCCTGTTCCGACATGGCAGCGGGTGTCCAACGGCAAAAGCCGAGATCTTAATCAAGGCGGGGGTGCGTTTTGATGACCGTTCATATTTTGTTCACATTGAGCATAGACGCGATCGCGGCGCAAAAACAAGGCGGCGCTATTGGCATCTCAAGCGAAAGAAAAGGAAAACGCCGCCCCATGGGGGGCGGCGAAGGGAGCGCGTGTCAGGGGAAACCGACAGGCGTAAAGCGGTGCGGCGGCGCTACAGGATGCGTTTGCGCGCCTGGGTGATGACGACTTCGGCCAGCACGACGACCACGAAGATGGCGGCCAGCACCAGCGCCACGCGGTCCCACTGGAACAGGTTCAGCGCGGTGTCCAGCGCCATGCCGATGCCGCCGGCGCCGACCAGTCCCAGCACTGCGGATTCGCGCACGTTGATGTCCCAGCGCAGCAGCACGATGGACCAGAAGGCGGGGCGGATCTGCGGCCAGTAGGCGTACCAGATGACCGAGGCCTTGCTGGCGCCCGTGGCCGTGACGGCTTCGATGGGGCCGCGCTGCGCTTCCTCGATGGCTTCGCCGACCAGCTTGCCGACAAAGCCGATCGAGCGGAAGGCGATGGCCAGCGTGCCGGCCAGGGCGCCCGGCCCGAAGATGGCAATGAACAGCAGCGCCCACACCAGCGAGTTGACCGAGCGGCTGGACACCAGAATCAACCGGGCCAGCATGTTGATGGTCTTGCTGGGCGTCAGGTTGTTGGCCGCCAGCAGACCCACCGGCACGGCCATGAACACCGAAAGAATGGTGCCCAGCGTGGCAATGTGCAGCGTTTCGATCAGCGCATCATGCACGCCGCCCGGGTAGTAGGCCCAGTCGATCGGCCACATCCGGCGAAAGAGGTCGGCCATCTGTTCCGGCGCGTCGTACAGGAACTCGGGAATGACCTCGACGCCGCGGATCGCCTGCACGACGGCCGCCACCAGCAGCAGGTACAGCGCGAAGCGCAGCAGGCGCTGGCCCATGCTGTAGCGTTGCCAGACACGCGGCTGGCCGGCCGGGTTCAAGGGGGAGACGTGGGCGTTCATTCTTCCACCTCCGCCTTGCGCGCGGCCGCCGGCTTGCTGTTGCCCAGACCGCGGGCGCCAGCGAAGCGGCTTTGCAGGATGCGGTCGAAACCCAGGTTGTCCAGGAACACGGCCCGCACGAAGCTGGCCAGGATTTCACCCAGCATGATGATCGCGATCAGGGTCAGCAGGATGGCGCTGACGAAGTCGTAATCGAAGCGCTGGAAGGCCGAGAACAGGGTGCCGCCCACGCCGCCCGCGCCCACGATCCCCACCATGGTGGAGTTGCGCAGGTTGGAGTCGAACTGGTAGGTGGCAAAGCCGATGAAACGCGCGAACACCTGCGGCAGCACGCCGAAGACGATGACGTTGGCGAACGAGGCGCCGGTGGCGCGCACCGCTTCGACCTGCTTGAGCGAGATTTCCTCGATGGCTTCGGTAAAGAGCTTGCCGATGAAGCCAATCGACGCGACGGTCAGCGCCAGAATGCCGGCCAGTGCGCCGAAGCCCACGGCCTTGACGAACAGGATGGCGACGATGACCGGGTGCAGCGCGCGGCACAGCGCGACCAGCGACCGGGCGGGCCACGAAATCCATGCGGGCATCAGGTTGCGCGCGCCCAAGAGGCCCACGGGCAGCGCCAGGATGATGCCCAGCATGGAGGCCAGAACGGCGATCTCCAGGCTTTCGGCGATGCCCTTCCACAAGGTGGCGGGCTTCTCGAAGTTGGGCGGGAACATGCGCGCCAGGAACGTCGACGCGTGGCCCATGCCGCTTTCAAAGCGCGACCAACTGAAGTCCAGCTGCGCGGCGGCGTAGATGGTGTAGAGCACCAGCAGCAGCAGGCCGGCCTTGGCGCGCCCCGACATGGCGAAGGGGCGGATGCCGCCCCGGGGTTGCGTCATTCCAGCCAAGACTCGCCTCCGTAGATGGTCTTGAGCATGGGGGCGTCCAGGCCCTGTCCGTCGCCGTCATAGACCACGTGGCCGCCCGACATGCCGACGATGCGCGTGGCATAGCGGCGCGCCAGTTCGACGTCGTGGATGTTGACGATGACGGGAATGCCCGTGGCGCTGCCCTGCGCGGACAGCAGTTCCATGATTTCGACGGAGGTCTTGGGATCCAGCGACGACGTCGGCTCGTCGGCCAGCAGCACCTGCGGGCGCTGCATCAGCGCGCGGGCGATGCCCACGCGCTGGCGCTGGCCGCCCGACAGCGCATCGGCGCGCTGGTCGGCGAATCCGGCAAGGCCCACGGTGTCGAGCAGCTTGTAGGCGTGCTCGATGTCCTCGGGCTCGAAGCGGCGCATCCAGGCCTTCATGGCCGAGGTGTACCCCAGCCGGCCGGTCAGCAGGTTTTCCATCACGGTCAGGCGTTCGACCAGGTTGTATTCCTGGAACACCATGCCGATGCGGCGGCGCGCGCGGCGCAGCGACGCGCCGCGCACTTGCGCCAGGTCCACGGTGCCGTCCTCGGACTGCAGGATGATCTCGCCCTTGGTGGGTTCGATCAACCGGTTGATGCAGCGCAGGAGCGTGCTTTTACCGGTGCCCGAAGGACCGATGATGGCGGTGAGCCCCTGACCGGCGATCTGCAGGTCAATGCCGTTCAGTACCGGCCGGCCGGCCCGGTATTCCTTGACCAGGCCGGAAATGCGTAGCGACGTCGTCATGCTGGATTACTTCTTGCTCTTTGCGGATTCGCGGTCATAGGCCGCGCGGTTGAAGCTTTCGCCGCCGGATTCAGCGACCTGGCGGACGATGGCCCAGTCCTTCTCGTACGTCACCGGGTAGAAGCGGTCGGCGTTGTCGAAGGCCTTGGACATTTCCGGCGGGAAGCGGTAGTCGTAGAAGCACTTGAGCATCTGGTCGCGGAACTTCGGTTCCAGGTCATGCGCATAGGCGAACGACGAGGTCGGGAATTTTTCGCTGGTGTAGATGATGCGGAAATCGGCTTCCTTGACCTGGCCGCGTTCGACCATGCGCTTGAAGACGTCCGATGCCACGGCGGCCGCGTCGTAGTCGCCGGAGTTCACGCCCATGACTGACTGGTCGTGCTTGCCGGAGAAGATGACCTTGTAATCCTTGTCGGGCGTCAGGCCTTCCTTGGGGAACAGGGCGACGGGCGCCATGTGGCCGGAGTTCGACGAGGGGGCGGTGTGCGCGAGCTTCTTGCCCTTCAGGTCGGTCAGCTTCTGGTACGGGCTGTCCTTCTTGACGATGACGATCAGGTTGTAGCCCTGGAAGCCGTCGGCGTAGCCCTTGACGGCAAACGGCACGGCGCCGGCGATGTTCACGGCGAATGCGGTGGGGCCGGTCGAGAAGCCGCCGACGTGCAGGCGGCCCGAGCGCATGGCTTCGATTTCAGCCGCGTTGCTCTGCACCTGATAGAACACGACGCGCTTGCCCGTGCACTCGGACAGGTGCTTGGTGAAAGGCTTGAAGATGTCTTCGTACACGGCCGGGTCTTCGACCGGCGTGTAGGTGAACACCAGCGTGGAAGGCGTCTTGAGCTTGGACGCGTCGGTGGGCGTGTCGGCCACCAGGTCCTTGTTCGAGTCGCAATACATCTGGTCAAGATCGCCGCGGTTCGAGCAGGTGTCGGCGGCCTGGGCGGCGGAAGCTCCAAAAGCGAATGCGGCCAGTGCGGCCGCCTGCATAAGACGCAAGGCTTGCATCGTGTGTCTCCTCGTGTAGGTATGAATTGAATCTTTGCTGAATTCAAACACACAACGGGGGACGGCACACTCGGGAAAGTCCCTGCCTTTCTTTTCGTCTTTTGTTCGTTTTGTTCGCTTTGTGTTCGTTTTTGCGCGAAAACGCGTTCAGCCGCGAAAGCCCAGCTTCCGGGAGATTTCCTGGGCGCATGCGATGAGCGGACGCGCAATCGCGCCGTCCCACGACACGTCGAACAGGCCGGTGGGACCGAGACTGGTGAGCGCCAGGACGATGCTGCCCGTGTTGTCGAACACCGGCACCGACAGCGCGTCCACGCCGGGCAGCGGGTTGCCCAGCGCGCGGGCCATGCCGTGGACGCGGATGTCAGCCAGTTGCGCTTCGATGTTGGCGCGGGAGGCCTTGCGCGGCGGCGGCACGCTGGCGATGACGGCAGTGTCGCCTTCTTCGCGCGCGATGTAGTGCTCGCTGACCTTGGGCGGCAGCCAGGCCGCGAACACCAGCCCGGTGGCGGTGTGCAGCATGGACATCACCGTGCCCTTGCGCATGTTCACGTGGACCGGGTAGCTGGCTTCGGTCATGTGGATCATGGTGGGGCCGTGCGAGCCCAGCACCGCGATGCCCAGCGTGTGGCCGATGTCGGACTGCAGCTTGGCGATTTCCGGCATGGCGACCCGCACCGGATCCAGGCGCTGCAGGCTGACCAGCCCCATCTGCAGGGCGAAGGGACCCAGCTCGTACTGGCCGGTGACGGCGTCCTGCTGCACCAGCCCGACGCGGATGAAGCTGACCAGGTAGGGGTGTGCCTTGGCGGACGTCATGCCCGCGCCGGCCGCGAGGTCGCGCAGCGTCAGGGGCTTGCCCGCGTCGACAAGCGCGGCCAGGAGTGGCACGCCCACCTCGATGGACTGGATGCTGCGGCGGCCGTCGTTGGCGGCGGGCGCCGCGGTCTTGGAAGTTGCCACGGTGTGCTGACCTTAAGCCTGCTGGACTTGGGTGGGCTGAACTTGGGAGGGCTGACGGGCGGCGAGCAGCCGGTCGGCCATTTCGACGAAGCCGCCGCCGCCATGAAAGGCCGCGACGAACGCGGGGCGGTGCGTCAGGCGGTGCAGCTGGGCCTGGATGTTGGCCACGCCGACCGAGATCGGGAAGTAGGCGAACATCGGCTCGTCGTTGGGCGAATCGCCGATGAACAGCGTGCTGTCCAGGGCGCCGGCCACGTCCATGCCGAATTCGCGCTGGAACATCGTGCGCGTCATGGTGAGCTTGTCGTAGTCGCCGAACCAGCCGTTGACGTGGATGGAGCTGACCTTGGCCTGAGCGCCCGCGTCCTGGAAGATCTGGACGATGCGGCTGATCGCGGCGTCGGGCAGGGCGGGCACGTCTTCGCAGAAGTCGATGGCCAGGTCGGCCACGCGGTAGTCCTGGTCGCTGGCGACGGCGCTGCCCGGCACCTCGGCCAGGACGCGGTCGCGGATCGCGTCCAGCCGCTTGCGGCTTTCCTGGCGCGAGGCGGCGTCGGTCCAGTAATGCGTGGTCATGCGGCGGGCCTGCCGGTCGTAGGCGTAATAGAAGGCGCCGTTCTCGCCGACCACGGCGCGCACGGGCCACATACGGGCGATGTGATCGCACCAGCCGGCCGGGCGGCCGGTGATCGGCACGACCTGGATGCCGGCCTGTTCCAGGCGTTCAAGTGCGGCGTACGCATCGGCGGGCAGGCGGCCTTCGGTGGTCAGCGTGTCGTCGATGTCGGTCAGCACGACGCGGACGGCTGCCGCGACGTTCAAAGGCATTGCCGCAAGGGCTTGCATGAGGTTTTTCCTTCGTTTTTCTGGGGGATCTCCGGGCGAAAGTTTAACCGGATGCCCCCGTCCGGACGGGGCGGCAAGACGCCAATAGGGGTTCGGCCCGGGAGGGCGGTAAAATCCGGGCTTTCCCGCCTGGTTTACGTGTCACGCCATGTCCGTCCAGTTGTCCTCCTTGTCCGGCTCCGAGCCGGAATCCTTCGGCATCGCTTCGGTTGCCGAGATCATCGCCGAGCTGCGCGCCGGCCGCATCGTCATTCTGGTTGACGAAGAAGACCGCGAAAACGAGGGTGACCTCGTCATGGCGGCCGAATTCGTCACGCCGGAAGCCATCAACTTCATGGTGACCCACGGCCGCGGCCTGGTGTGCCTGACGTTGACCGAAGAGCGCTGCCGCCAGCTTGAATTGCCGATGATGGCTGCCCGCAACGGCACCCGTTACGGCACCAATTTCACGCAGTCCATCGAAGCCGCCGAAGGCGTCGAGACCGGCATTTCGGCCGCCGACCGCGCCCGCACCATCCAGGTGGCTGTGGCGCGCGACGCCAAGCCGGCCGATCTGGTTCAGCCCGGCCACATCTTCCCGGTGCGCGCCGTGCCCGGCGGCGTGCTGGTCCGCGCCGGCCATACCGAAGCCGGCTGCGACCTGACCGCCATGGCGGGCCTGACGCCCGCCGCCGTCATCTGCGAAATCCTCAAGCCCGACGGCACGATGGCCCGCCTGCCGGATCTGGTGGAGTTCGCCCGCCAGCACGACCTGAAGATCGGCACCATCGCCGACCTGATCCAATACCGCAGCGAGCACGAGTCCATCGTCAAGCGCGTGGGCAAGCGCGCCATGCAGACGGCCTGGGGCACGTTCGAGGCCGTGGCCTACGAAGACGCCGCCACCGGCTCCGCCCATTTGGCGCTGGTGCATGGTAATGTGACTCCCGACGCCGAGACGCTGGTGCGCGTGCACGAGCCCGCGTCCGTGCTGGATGTGCTGGATACCGGCGCAAGTCCGCATAGCTGGGGCGTGGCCCAGGCGCTCGAGGCCATCGCGGCCGCCCCGGCCGGCGTGCTGGTGCTGATGAACTGCCAGTCTTCCACGGAACATCTGTTTGGCCAGATTGCAGGTTGGAACGACCCGAAGGCGCAGGCCAATCCTGCGAACGCCGACCGCTTCGGTCTGCGCACCTACGGGATCGGCGCCCAGATTCTGCGCGACCTGAACGTGGGGCAAATGAGGCTCCTGGCCCGGCCGCGCAAGATGCCCAGCATGGCGGGCTTCTCGCTCACCATTACGGGTTACGATTGCGACCCGCAGAACACTCCCGCAACACACTGAAGGCCGACACATGAACCCTTACATCCTTACCCCCGACCTGAACGGCGAAGGGCTGCACATCGGCATCGTACGCGCCCGCTTCAACGAAGAAATCGGCCAGGCCGAACTCGAAGCGTGCCTGAAGGAACTGGCCGAACTGGGCGTGGACGAGCGCGACGTGATGGTCGCCACCGTGCCCGGCGCGCTGGAACTGGGCGTGGCCCTGTCCCACATGGCCGAAACGTTCGAGTTCGACGCCCTGATCGCGCTGGGCGCGGTCATCCGTGGCGAAACCTATCACTTTGAAGTGGTCAGCAATGAAACGGCCACTGCAATCACCCGCATCTCCCTCGAAACCGGCGTCCCCGTCGCCAACGGCGTGCTGACCGTCGACACCGACGAGCAGGCGCAGGCCCGCGCTGCTGGCAAGGGCCGCGACTGCGCCCAGGTGGCCGTTGAAATGGCCAATCTGGTGGCAGCGCTGGAACCCGAGGAAGAAGACGAAGACGAAGACGACGAGGACGAAGATTTTGACGACGAAGAAGACGACGACCAGCGCTGATAGCGCGGCGCAGGCCCGCGCCAACGCGCGCAGCGCGCGCCGCCGTGCGCGCGAATTCGCGCTGCAGGGCGTGTACGCGTGGCTGCTGCGCGGCGGCGAAGGCACGCAGGACGCCGGCGAGATCGACGCCCATCTGCGCGACACCGAGGACTTCTCCGAGGCTGACGCGCAATGGTTCAAGACCTTGCTGCACGGCGTGCTGCGCGAAGCGCCCGCTCTGCGCGAACGCTTCACGCCCTACGTCGACCGCCCGCTGGCCGAGTTGTCGCCCGTTGAGCATGGCATCCTGCTGATCGGCAGCTTCGAACTGATTCATCACGTCGAAGTCCCGTACAAGGTCGCCATCAACGAGGCCGTGGAACTGGCCAAGTCGTTTGGCGGCACCGACGGCTTCAAGTTCGTCAACGGCGTGCTCGACAAGCTGGCCGCCGACGTGCGCGCGCACGAGGTCCAGGCCGCGGCGCAACAACGCCGATAGCTAGACCCCGCCCCGCAGCGCTGCGCGCTTCCCCCCAGGGGGCGCCGCTGCGGACCGGCGGAGCCCGGATCCGCGCGGCCCCGCTGTGGGGCACCCGTTAGAAGTCGACGGCGATTCTTGAACGCCGCATAGTGGAGGCGCGGTGGCGTCCGAATTTGATCTGATTGCGCGCTACTTCACGCGTGCCGCGCCGGCCGGTTTGCTGGGCGTTGGCGACGACTGCGCGCTGTTTCCTGTTCCGCCCGGTGAACAGGTGGCCACCAGCACGGATCTGCTGCTGGAAGGCCGGCATTTCTTTCCCGATGTCGATCCCAAAGCGCTGGGCCACAAGGCTCTGGCGGTCAATCTGTCTGATCTCGCCGCCATGGGCGCGCGCCCGATCGGCTGCGTGCTGGGTCTGGCGTTGCCCCATTTGCGTGAATCGTGGCTGGCGGCGTTTGCCGAGGGCTTTCACGCTTTGGCGGCGGCGCATGGCTGTCCGCTTATTGGTGGCGACACCACGCGCAGCGCGCACGATCTTGCGATCAGTGTGACGGTGTTCGGCTCGGTGCCGGCCGGACAGGCGCTGCGCCGCGATGGCGCGCGAGGCGGCGACGACATCTGGGTGTCTGGCGAACTGGGCGCGGCCGACGTGGCCTACCGGTTGCTGGACGGGCAATACCCTTCTGATGCCGCGCTGCTGGCCGCCACACGGGGCGCGCTGGAGTGGCCCGAGCCGCAAGTGGCACTGGGCCTCGCGCTACGCGGCATCGCACATTCAGCCATCGATCTGTCCGACGGCCTGTTGCAGGATTTGGGCCACATTCTGGCCGCCAGCCGCGCGGGCGCCTGCCTGCGGTTTGAGGATCTGCCGATGGCGCCTGCGCTGGCAGGGCTGGAAGCTGGGCCGCTGCGCCGCGCTCTGCTGGGTGGGGGCGATGTCTATCAACTGTGTTTCACCGCGCCGCCAGCCCGGCGCGAGGCCGTACTGGCGGCCGCTGCGTCTGCGGGCGCTCGCGTGACCCGCGTGGGCGAGATCCTGCGGCAGCCGGGCGTGGCCGTCCTTGATGCGCACGGCCAGCCGCTGGCCGACCTGCCCGCGGGCTTCGATCACTTTCCCGCGGACTGATCCGCGGCCTCCTGTCGTTTGCAGACCCAACACCCATGTCTTCCACTGATAAGCACTCCACTTCCATGCGCGATCGCAGCCGGGCCGCGTACCCGGCGGTGTCCTGGGTCTGCCGCGACCCCGGCCGGCTGATCGCGTTCGGCTTTGGCAGCGGACTGATCCGTCCTGCCTCCGGCACGTGGGGCACGCTGCTTGCTTGGGGCATCTGGGTGGCGGCGGCGCCTGCGGCGTCGGACCTGGCCATCGGCGTGTTCCTGGCCCTGGCGTTTCTGTACGGATGCTGGGCCTGTCATCGCGTCGGCCGAGAACTCCAGCAGCCGGATCATGTCGGAATGGTCTGGGATGAGATGGTGGCGTTCTGGCTGGTGCTGTGGCTGACGCCGGCCGGCTGGTTGTCGCAGGCGCTGGCGTTCGTGCTGTTTCGCACGTTCGACATCGTCAAGCCGCCACCCATCAAGTTCTTCGACGCCCATATCAAGGGCGGCTTCGGAGTCATGTGGGACGATATCGTGGCTGCCGGCTACGCCTTGCTGGTGATGGCGCTGGTGGCCCGCACAGGAGTCTTGGGATGAACGATCAGCTTGAAGGCGCGCGGACCAACCTGTCGGCCGCGCAGTTGTCGGAAGCGACGATACTCGGCCTGTCCGAACGATTGGGCGACGTGTTGCGGCAGCAGGGGTGGATGCTGGGCACCGCCGAATCCTGCACCGGCGGCCTGCTGGCCGGGGCCGTCACCGCGGTGGCCGGTTCCAGCGAATGGTTCGAGCGCGGCTTCGTCACTTACAGCAACGACGCCAAGGTTTCCGAGCTGGAGGTGTCGCCTGAAACGCTGCATCATTTTGGCGCGGTCAGCGAACCCGTCGCGCTGGAAATGGCCAATGGCGTGTTGCTGGCAGTGCCCAACGCGCACGTGGCTATGTCGACCACCGGCATCGCCGGTCCGGGCGGCGCCACGCCAGGCAAGCCGGTGGGCATGGTGTGCTTCGGCTTTGCCATGCGGGTGGGCGACGGCATCAGCAGCCGCGCGGTAACGCATGTGTTCTCGGGTGACCGGGGGCAGGTGCGCCAGGCCGCGGTGGAGTTTGCGCTGCGAGCCGTGCTGGAGTTTGCGGGCGTGCCGATCAATCGGCGCTGACCTCGGCGTTGAAATGAAAAAAGCCGCTGCACCGTGCGTTCGCGCACCGTGCAGCGGCTTTTGCCGCGTTTGGCGGGTCAGCGTACCGCGTTGATCGCGTCGCGCAGGCCCTTGGCGGCTTCGCCTGCGGCTTCGCGCCAGTCATCGCCGCCGCTGGCGTAAATGATGGCGCGCGACGAGTTGATCATCATGCCGTTGCGCGCGGCGTTGGCGCCGGCGTTCACCGTGGCGGTGATGTCGCCGCCCTGCGCGCCGATGCCCGGCACCAGCAGAGGCAGCGCGTCGCCGATGCGCTGGCGCACGGCGGCCAGTTCATTGGGGAACGTGGCGCCCACCACCAGACCGCATTGGCCGTTGGCATTCCATTTGTCGGCCACCAGCCCCGCGACGTGCAGGTACAGCGGCTCGCCGTTGTCCATCTTCAGGAATTGCAGGTCCGAGCCGCCGGGGTTGGACGTGCGGCACAGGACGATCACGCCGCGGTCGCGCCACGCGAGGTAGGGCTCGACCGAGTCCAGGCCCATGTAGGGGCTGACGGTGAGGGCGTGCGCCTGATAGCGCTCGTAGGCTTCGCGGGCGTAGTTTTCGGCGGTGGAGCCGATGTCGCCGCGCTTGGCGTCCAGCACGATGGGCAGGTCCGGGTGCTTGTCGCGGATGTGCTGGCACAGCGCTTCGAGCTGGTCTTCGGCGCGATGCGCGGCAAAGTACGCGATCTGCGGCTTGAAGCTGCACGCATACGGCGCGGTGGCGTCGACGATGTCGCGGCAGAACTGGAAGATGGCGTCCGGCTTGTCCTGCAATTCGCGCGGAAAGCGCTGCGGGTCGGGATCCAGCCCGACTTGCAGGAGCGAGTTGCTGGTGGTCCAGGCGTGTTCGAGTTTTTGCAGGAAATTCATGGGATTCAGTGCAGTTTGACCCGCGGGCGAGTGCGCCGCATCAGCAGGCGAGCCAGGGCGAGGGAGACGGTACGCGAGGCGCCCAGCACCGCGCGGTGGTGCATCAGGTGCAGGCTCATGTACATCAAGCGCGCCAGTGTACCGCTTACGAACAGTCCCCGTCCGGCGAGTTTGCCCATCAGGCTGCCCACCCCGGCGTCCTGCCCCAGCGACACCAGCGACCCGTGATCCTGGTAGACGTAGGGCTCGGTGGGCTCGGGGTTGTTGCGCAGCCGGGCCGTCAGCTTCTTGGTCAGGTAGTCGGCCTGCTGATGCGCGGCTTGGGCGCGGGCCGGCACGGTGCGGCCTTCGCGCCACGGCGCCGCGCAGCAGTCGCCCAGCGCCACGATGTGCGGGTCGGGCGTTTCGAGCCGTTCGTTGACTTCGAGCTGCCCCAGCTTGTTCAACGGCAATCCCAGGTCGGCCAGCAGCGCCGGGCCCTTGATGCCCGCGGCCCACATGCACAACTGTGCCGGAAATTCGCGGCCGTCGGCGGTGCGCACGGAGTCGCCCGTCACTTCGGAAACACGGCAGGCGGTCTCGACGCGGATGCCCAGTTCGGTCAGGCGCTTGGTCGCCGCCACCGAAATTTTCTCGGGCAGCGCGGACAGGATGCGCGGTGCGCCTTCGACCAGCGTGATGGCCAGGTCGCGATCGGCGCGGAAGTTCGGCAGGCCATAGGCGCTGACGACGTGGCTGGCTTCGGTCAGTTCCACCGCCAGTTCCACGCCGGTGGCGCCGCCGCCGACGATTACCAGGTCCAGCCGCGCGGACGGATTGCGCACCTTGGCCTGATCGACCAGCGCCATGGCCTTGAGCATGGTCAGGCGGAATTGCTCGGCGTTTTCCGTGGTGTCCAGCGTGACCGCATGTTCGGCCGCGCCGGGCGTGTTGAAGAAATTGGACGTGCTGCCCAGCGCCAGCACCAGCGTGTCGTACGGCAGTTCGCGGCGCGGCAGGACTTCCTGGCCTTGGGCGTCGTTGACGGCGTCCACCGTGATCAACCGGCGTTCGCGGTCGACGCTTTCAAGGCGGCCCTGAGTGAACGAGAAACCGTCCAGGTGGGCCAGCATCAGGTAGGAAAGGCCTTCCTGGTGGATGTCCAGCGTGCCCGCCGCCGCTTCGTGCAGCGAAGGCTTCCAGATATGGAAGGGGCGGCTGTCGACCAGGGTGATGTGTTGACGGCCGTGCGTGCGGCCAAGTTTGGCGGCCAGTTCAAGGCCGCCTGCGCCACCGCCGACGATGACGATGCGCTTGGAGGGTGCTGACGTCGATTGAGGCATCATGGCTCCCAGTATAAATAGAGTCGCATCCCCGTCGCGGTGCGAACCCGTGTCAATGCATGACGAAACGGCTGATGGCCACCCCCACCCAGACCGTTCCGGCAAATATAAGCAGCAGCATTACCGCCGCGCTGCCCAGGTCCTTGGCCCGCCCCAACAGGGGATGGCGTTCGACGGACAGCGCATCGGCAAGCGCTTCGATGGCGGAATTGAGCAGTTCCGCCGCCAGCACCATGACCACCACGCCCACCAGGAAGAACACTTCGACCGTGGTGCGGCCCAGAAAGAACGCCGCCGGAATCATCAGCACGGCCAGGGCCAGTTCCTGCCGGAAGGCCGCCTCGTATTTGACGGCCGCCTTCAGGCCCTGCCAGGAATAGCGCAGCGCATTGAGGATGCGGCGCGCGCCGCCGGTGCTCTTGAAGGGCGAGTGTTGCGGATCGTGGGTCATGGAATCGGAAGAAAGCCGTGGTGGCGGCTTTTTAACAGATAAGGGTTGCCCGCGTGGCACACCGTGTGCCTATGGGCAAACCCTAATTGTGACCCAACGGCAGCAGGCGCAGGATTCTGGTCAATTGGTAAGGCCACTTTACCGTTTCGTCCTGTCATCGAGCTGTCTTCTTTCATGCCGATTCAGACCATCGAACCTCGCCGCCTGTATCGCCAGATCGCCGATCAGCTTCGCCTGCTGATCGAGGCCGGCGAGTTTCCGGCTGGCGCGCGCCTGCCGCCCGAACGCGATCTGGCGCTGAAGCTGGGCGTGTCGCGGCCATCGGTGCGCGAGGCGCTGATCGCCCTTGAGGTCGAAGGCTGGGTGGAAGTGCGCATGGGCTCGGGCGTGTATGTGCAAAGCCCGGGCGGCGCGCCGCGCGCCAGCCTGACCGCCGAAAGCCCGCTTGAAACCATCCGCGCCCGCCGCACCATCGAAAGCGAGCTGGCCGCACAGGCCGCGCTCAATCCGGTGCCCGCGCTGGTGGAAGGCCTGCGCGAAGCCGTCGACGCGATGGAAGACGAGGCGCGGGCCGGCAGCGTGCCCATTCGCGGCGACCGGCTGTTTCACCTGCGTGTGGCCGAAATGGCCAACAACGCCGTGCTGGTGCGCGTCGTGGGCGAACTCTTCGACGAACGCCACAACCCGCTTTCCGTGAAGCTGGGCGATTACTTCGAAAATTCCGACAGCTGGGCCGTCGCCATCACCGAACACCGCCGCGTCATCGACGCCATCGCGGCCGGTGATGAACAAGGCGCGCGGGCCGCCATGCGTGACCATCTTTCCTGCTCGTACGACCGCCTGATGGCCAGCTGGCCCGGCGCGGCCGAAGCGTTGCGCGCTGAATAGCAATGGCTGCCGGCGCCCGCCACGGGCGCCGATGGCAAATCGCAGTCGCAGTACGAAGGTGCAGCTCCAGTAGGTGAACTCCATATGTAAAACATGACGCGAGGCCGCCGAGCCCGCCACCTCAAAGAGAGGAGACAACATGAAGCCGAGCAACGCTATCAAAGTGCTGTTTGCCGCCGTCGCGCTAGCCGTCAGCGGCTCTGCACTGGCCCAGACCAAACTGAAGTGGGCGCACGTGTACGAGACGTCCGAGCCGTTCCATACCTCGTCGGTGTGGGCCGCCCAGGAAATCGAGAAGCGCACCAACGGCCGTTATCACATCGATGTCTATCCGGCCTCGCAACTGGGCAAGGAAAACGACATCAACCAGGGCCTGACGCTCGGCACGGTGGACATGATCATTTCCGGGTCCAGCTTCGCGGCCAAGAGTTTTCCGCGCATCGGCGTCACCTACTATCCCTACACCTTCCGCAGCCCCGAGCACCTGATCGCCTACACCAAGAGCGACATCTACAAGGAGCTCACGCGCGGCTACGACGAAAAGAGCGGCAACCACATCGTCGCGACCACGTACTACGGCACGCGCCAGACGACGTCCAACAAGCCGTTCACCAAGTGCAGCGAGATGAAGGGCCTGAAGATCCGCGTGCCGGACGTGGCCGCGTACCTGGCCATGCCGCGTGCCTGTGGCGCCAACACCGCGCCCATCGCGTTTGCCGAGGTTTACCTGGCCCTGCAGAACGGCACGGTCGAGGCGCAGGAAAATCCGCTGACCACGATTGAGGCCAAGAAGTTCTACGAGGTGCAGAAGAACATCATCCTCACGGGCCACATCGTCGATCACCTGAACACGGTGATCTCGGGCAAGCTCTGGAAGAGCCTGTCGGACGAGGACAAGAAGATCTTTGCCGAGGTCGCGCAGCAGGCCGCGGAGAAGGCGTCGGCCGAGGTGGCAGCATCCGAGAAAAAGATGGTCGACGTGTTCAAGCAGCGCGGCCTGACGGTGGCCGAGGTCAACATCGACGACTTCCGCACCACCGTGCTGGAGAAGGTGCCGTTCAAGCAATACGGCTACGAGCAATCGGACTGGGAAAAGATCCAGGCGGTGAAGTGAAAAACGGCGGGCGGGCCGCCGCCGCGGCCCGCTGCTCCAGAATGCAGCGCCTGACCGCATCGCTTCCGGCAATCGCCTGATCCGATAGCTTGACCGATCCCGCACGAGGGGAACTCCATGCACACCAACGCGAAGGCCGCGACGATGGCGGCCGTCAGCCATCCGCCGGACCAGCCGTCCGGCCCGCATCACGTCGCCTCGGTGGACGAGATCGTCCAGAGCTTCGAGGAAGCCGATCACCACGAAGTCAGCCTGGCCGGCTACCAGCCGGAAGACTGGATCTGTCTGGCCATGTTCTGGGCGATGGCGCTGCTGGTCTTCCTGCAGTTCTTTTCGCGCTACGTGCTGAACGACTCGTACGCCTGGACCGAGGAACTGGCGGTGTACTGCCTGATCGGCGTCGTGTTTCTGGGATCGGCCATGTGCGTGCGCGCGTGCCGCCATATCCAGGTGGACTTCCTTTACCGCTACCTGCCCAAGCCCATCGGCCGCGTGCTGTCCACGCTGATCGACATTCTGCGCACCGCCTTCTTCGGCTATGCCGTGTGGCTGACGTACCGCTACATCGTGCTGGTGGGCGACGAGCCCATGACGACGCTGTTCTGGAACAAGGCCTATGTGTACTGGGTGGCGCTGGCGGGGTTCGCGATGATGTTCCTGCGGTCGCTGCAGGTGTCTGTGCAGAACTGGCGGCAGGGCTATTCGATCCTGGAGAATCCGGCGGCCTATGAGTCGCTGGACTGAAGCGCTGACCAGAACTTCCCCGAATCCGCAGTGCCTTGCCAGGAGCGATACATGGGCACCCTGATAGGAACCTTTCTGCTGTTGATGATCATGGGGCTGCCGGTGGCGGTCTCGATGGCGGGCGCGTCCCTGCTGTTCATCCTGATTTCCGGAAGCGTGCCGGACGTGGTCATCGCGCAGCGCATGATCGCGGGCGTCGAGTCGTTTCCGCTGCTGGCCGTGCCGTTCTTCATTCTGGCCGGCAACCTGATGAACATCGCCGGCATCACGGGCCGCATCTACAACTTCGCGGTGGCGCTCGTGGGCTGGATGCGCGGCGGGCTGGGGCAGGTGAACATCATCGGCTCGGTGGTGTTTGCCGGCATGTCCGGCACCGCCATTGCCGACGCCGCGGGCCTGGGCACCATTGAGATCAAGGCCATGAAGGACCACGGCTACCAGACCGAGTTCGCGGTCGGGGTGACGGCCGCGTCGGCCACGCTGGGTCCCATCATTCCGCCGTCGCTGCCGTTCGTCATCTACGGCATGATGGCCAACGTGTCGATCGGATCGCTGTTCCTGGCCGGCCTGATCCCCGGCCTGGTGCTGACCATCCTGATGATGCTGACGGTTGCCTACTACGCGCGCCGCAACAACTGGGGCGGCGACGTCGCCTTCAACTGGAAGCGGCTGGGCGGCGCGGGGCTGGAAGTGTTGATCGTGCTGGCGTTTCCGATGTCGATCTGGCTGATGACGCTGGCGGGCGTGTCGCCCAACATCGCCACCGGCATCTCGTTCGCGGCCTTGCTGCTGCTGGACTGGAAGTTCAATTTTTCGGCCGTGATGGCGCTGATGGCGCCGGTGATTTTGATTGGCGGCATGACGCTCGGCTGGTTCACGCCCACGGAAGCCGCTGTGGCCGCCGTGATCTGGGCGCTGTTCCTGGGGCTGGTCCGCTATCGGTCCATGACGTTCAAGACGCTGGCCAAGGCCTCGTTCGACACCATCGAAACCACCGCGTCGGTCCTGTTCATCGTGACGGCCGCGTCGGTGTTCGCGTGGCTGCTGACCACCACGCAGGCCGCGCAGACGTTGACGGACGCCATCCTGAGCGTCACGCAGAACAAGTGGGTGTTCCTGCTGATGGCGAACATCCTGATCCTGATCGTGGGCTGCTTCATCGACACCATCGCGGCCATCACCATCCTGGTGCCGATTCTGCTGCCGATCGTGCTGAAACTGGGCATCGACCCGATCCACTTCGGGCTCATCATGACGCTGAACCTGATGATCGGGCTGCTGCATCCGCCAATGGGCATGGTGCTGTTCGTGCTGGCGCGCGTGGCCAAGCTGTCGGTCGAGCGCACCACGATGGCCATCCTGCCGTGGCTGGTGCCGCTGTTCGTGGCCCTGATCGCCATCACCTACATCCCCCAGATCACCCTGTGGCTGCCCACCGCAATGGGCATGGCCGGCAAATAAGGACGCACGCACATGTCAGCAAGACTGCAAGGCAAGACCGCCATCGTCACCGCCGCCGGGCAGGGCATCGGCCGCGCCGTGGCGCTGGCCTTCGCGCACGAAGGCGCCGACGTGCTGGCCGTGGACCTGAACGGCGCCGCGCTGGAAACCCTGTCCGGCTGCCGCACGCAGGTGCTGGACGTGACCGACGCCCGCGCCGTGCGTGCGCTGGCGCAGGACGCGGGCGCGGTCGACGTGCTGTTCAACGGCGCGGGCTTCGTGCACGCCGGCACCATTCTTGATTGCGACGAAGACGCCTGGGACTTTTCGTTCAACCTGAACGTGCGGTCCATGTATCTGCTGATCCGCGCCTGCCTGCCGGCGATGCTGGCGCGCGGCTCGGGGTCGATCGTCAACATGGCGTCCGTGGCCGGCAGCATCAAGGGCGCGCCCAACCGCTGCGCCTACGGCGCCACCAAGGCGGCCGTCATCGGGCTGACCAAGGCGGTTGCCGCCGACTATGTGGGCCAGGGCATCCGCTGCAACGCCATCTGCCCGGGCACGGTCGAGTCGCCGTCCCTGCGCCAGCGCATCGATGCGCAGGCGCTGGCCAGCGGGCAGCCGGTCGCGGCGGTCGAGGCCGCATTCACCGCGCGCCAGCCCATGGGCCGCATCGGCCGCGCCGAAGAGATCGCCGCGCTGGCGGTGTATCTTGCCAGCGACGAATCCGCCTTTACCACCGGCACCGCGCAAGTGATCGACGGCGGCTGGTCCAACTGAACTCTTCTTTCCAGCAACAAGGAAACCGCTATGAAACTGATGCGATATGGCGCCAAGGGCGCAGAAAAGCCCGCGCTGATCGACGCCCAGGGCCAGGTCCGCGACCTGTCTTCCGTCATTGCCGACATCACCGCGCAGACGCTCGTGCCCGCCAAGCTGGCGGAACTGCGCGCGCTGGATCCGGTGTCGCTGCCGCTGGTGGCGCAGCCGGGCCGTGTGGCCCCGCCGTGGTCCGGCATGGGCAAGTTCATCTGCATCGGCCTGAACTACGCGGATCACGCCGCCGAGTCCGGACTGCCCGTGCCGGCCGAACCCGTCATCTTCATGAAGACGACGTCGGCCGTGGTCGGCTGCAACGATGCGGTCGTGCTGCCGCAGGATTCGGTCAAGACCGACTGGGAGGTCGAGCTGGGCGTCGTGATCGGCGAGAAGGCCCGTTATGTCAGCGAGGCCGACGCCATGAAGCACGTGGCCGGCTACTGCGTGGTCAACGACGTGTCCGAGCGCGAATACCAGATCGAACGCGGCGGCACCTGGGACAAGGGCAAGGGCTGCGACACGTTCGGCCCGATCGGCCCGTGGCTGGCGACGGCAGACGAAATCCCCAACCCGCAGGACCTGGAGATGTGGCTTGAGGTCAACGGCAAGCGCTACCAGAACGGCAGCACACGCACCATGGTGTTCGGCGTGGCGCAACTGGTGTCGTACGTCAGCCGCTTCATGACGCTGTACCCGGGCGACCTCATCAGCACCGGCACGCCGCCCGGCGTGGGCATGGGCCAGAAGCCCGCGCCCGTCTACCTGAAGGCGGGCGACGAGATGAAACTGGGCATCGCCGGGCTGGGCGAACAGCGCCAGCGCGTCCATGCCTGGGATCCCGCGCTGATCGACGGCTGATCCCCGCGCCCTCTAGCCTTCCGGAGTCCTCATGTCGCAGACCGATACCGCAGTCATACGCATCCACCCGGCGGACAACGTGGTGATCGCCCGGCGCCAGCTTGTCAGCGGCACCCGGCTGGAAGGCGAGGGCGTGACGGTCGTGGGGCTGGTGCCCCCCGGCCACAAGGTGGCGGTGCGCGCCATCGCGGCCGGCGAGCCGGTGCGCCGCTACAACCAGATCATCGGCGTGGCGCGGCAGGACATCGCGCCCGGCCAGCACGTGCATAGCCAGAACCTGGAGTTCTCGGATTTCGAGCGCGACTACGCGGTTGGGCAGGACGCGCGGCCGACCGACTTCGTGGACGCACCGGCGATGTTCGACGGCATCGTGCGCGCCGACGGCCGCATCGCCACCCGCAACTACATCGGCATCCTGACCAGCGTGAACTGTTCGGCCACGGTGGCGCGCGCCATTGCCGACCACTTTCGCCGCGACATCCGGCCCGAGGCGCTGGCCGCCTGTCCGAACGTGGACGGCGTCGTGGCGCTGACGCACGGCGCGGGCTGTGCCACCGGCAGCGACGGCGAACCGCTGCGGGTGCTGCGGCGCACGCTGGGCGGCTACGCGCGCCATGCCAACTTCGGCGGGCTGATGGTCGTGGGGCTGGGCTGCGAGACCAATCAGATCGGCGGGTTGATGGAACAGGAACACCTGCGCGAAAGCGGCATGCTGCACACATTCAACATCCAGGACACGGGCGGCACGCGCAAGACGGTCGCGCGCGGGATCGAACTGGTCGAACGCATGCTGGAGCAGGCCAACCGTGTCGAGCGCCAGGCCGTGCCCGCCAGCCACCTGACCGTGGGGCTGCAATGCGGCGGGTCGGACGGTTATTCCGGCATCAGTGCCAACCCGGCGCTGGGCGCGGCGGTGGACCTGCTGGTGCGCCACGGCGGCACGGCGATCCTGTCCGAGACGCCCGAGATCTACGGCGGCGAACACCTTTTGACGCGCCGGGCGCAGACGCCCGCCGTGGCTGAAAAACTGCTGGCGCGCGTGCGCTGGTGGGAAGACTACTGCGCCCGCAACGACGCCGAGATGGACAACAACCCCTCGGCCGGCAACAAGGCGGGCGGCCTGACCACCATCCTGGAAAAATCGCTGGGCGCCATCGCCAAAAGCGGCACCACCAACCTGACCGACGTCTACGAATACGCCGAACCCGTGCACACCCGCGGTTTGGTCTTCATGGACACCCCGGGCTACGACCCGGTCTCGGCCACCGGGCAGGTCGCAGGGGGCGCCAACCTGATCTGCTTTACCACCGGCCGCGGGTCCGCCTATGGCTGCGCGCCCGCGCCGTCGCTCAAGCTGTCCACCAACACGGCGCTGTGGCAGCGCCAGGCCGACGACATCGACATCAATTGCGGTGAAGTGGTTGACGGCGCGCAAAGCGTGGCGCAGATGGGCGAGCGCATTTTTCAGCTCATGCTGCAGACGGCGTCGGGCCGGCGCACCCGCAGCGAGACGCACGGCTACGGACAAAACGAATTCGTTCCGTGGCAACTTGGCGCGGTGATGTAGCGAAGACGGCTCGGGGCGTGCTATACCCTGGCGTCGCCCCTTTTAGACATTGCGCACCCATGCTTGAACGTCTGAATTCCGAGTCATTGCCGCGTCTGCCCGCCGACGTGGATAAGCCCAGCTACGACCGCAGCCGGCTGACGCCGGGCATCGTCCACCTGGGACTGGGCGCCTTTCACCGGGCGCATCAGGCGGTGGTCACGGACCAGGCCATGCAGGCCAGCGGTGACCTGAGCTGGGGCATCCTGGGCGTGTCTTTGCGCCACCCGGCCACGCGCGATGCGCTGACGCCGCAGGACGGCCTGTACACCCTGGCCGTGCGCGACGCCGGCCCGGACGGCCAGGACCGGGAACAACTGCGCATCGTGGGTTCCGTGCTGCGCGTGATGGTGGCCGACGAAGACCCCAACGCCGTCCTGGAACGCATCGCGTATCCGCAGACCCGCATCGTCAGCCTGACCGTCACGGAAAAGGGCTACAGCCACGAACCGGCCACCGGCCACCTGCGCTGGGACGATCCGGACATCCTGCACGACCTGGAAAACCCCATTCGGCCCCGCAGCACCATCGGCATTCTGGTGCATGGCCTGGCTTTGCGGCGCGAGCGCGGCCTGCCGCCCATCACGCTGATGTCGTGCGACAACCTGCGCGGCAACGGCGATACGCTGCGCAGCCTGGTGCTGGCGTTTGCGCTGCGGGTGGACGTGACGCTGGCCGACTGGATCGACCGCAACTGCACGTTCCCGAACTCCATGGTCGACCGCATCGTGCCCGCCACCGAAGACCAGGACCGCCAGCGGATCGCCGAGCGCCTGGGCGTCGAGGACGCCTGGCCGGTGCTGGGCGAGCCCTATCTGAACTGGGTGATCGAAGACAAGTTCGCCGCCGGCCGGCCCGCCTGGGACGCGCAGGGCGGCGCGACGTTCGTGAGCAACGCGGCGCCCTATGAACGGCTGAAGCTGCGCATGGTCAGCGGGCCGCATTCGGCGCTGGCGTATCTGGGCGCGGCGCTGGGCCTGCATACGATGGCCGACGCCGCCAATACCCCGGCGCTGCGCGCGTTCGTCGAAGCCATGATGCGCGAAGAAATTGCGCCGACGCTGCGCGGCATTCCCGATGCGGGGCTGGTGGAATACCGCCTGCGGTTCCTGGACCGGATTTCCAACCCCGCGCTGCCGCATCCGCTGTCGCAGATCGCCATGGACGGGTCGCAGAAGCTGCCGCAGCGCCTGCTCGACACCATCCGCGACCGCCTTCGCGCCGGCCACGGCATCGATCGCCTGTGCCTGGCGGTGGCCGCGTGGCTGAACTACCTGCGTGGCGAAGACGAACAGGGCAGCGCATACGCCATCCAGGATCCGATCGCGGCGCGGCTCGACCGCCTGCTGTCGCGCGCCGAGGTGGCCGCGCATGCCGCCAAGCCGTCGCAGGCGGCGCAGCGGCGCGCGATGGTGCTGGCGCGCTTCAAACCCGTGTTCGGCGACCTGGGCGATTCGCCCGTGTTCGTCGAATGCCTGACCAAACATCTTGAAGCGCTGCGCGAACACGGCGTGCTCCACGCCGTGCAGGCGGCCACCTAGGAGACAAGCATGGACGCCAACAGCCGCGTGACCGCTGATGAATGGGAGCGCTGGGCCGAGGCGTGCCTGCTTGCGCAGGACTTTTCCCAGGACGACGCGCGCTGCCTGGCGCACAGCCTGGCGCAGACCAGCCTGTGGGGCATCGACTCGCACGGCATCGCGCGGCTGCCGCATTACCTGAATCGCGTGGCGCACGGCTCGATCCTGGCCAGGCCCGACGTCCGCATCGCGCGCACGGGGCCGGGCACGGCGCAGGTGCACGGCGGCCGGGGGCAGGGCATCGTGGTGGCGCATCGGGCCAATGCGCTGGCCATCGAGCTGGCCCGCGAGGCCGGCGTGGCGGCGGTCGGCGTCAGCGACTCCTCGCATTGCGGGGCGATTGGGCTGTACAGCCGCGCGGCGGCCCGGCAGGGTTTGATCGGCATCGCCTTCACGCATTCGGATTCGGTCGCCGCGCCCTTTGGCGGGCGCGAAGCCTTCTTCGGCACCAATCCCCTATCGCTGGCCTTTCCGCGCGCGGACGGGGCGCCGTTGTGCCTGGACATGGCGACGACCGCCATTCCTTGGAACCGCGTCATGAACGCGCGGCGCGATGGCGTGGCGTTGCCGGCGGGCGTGGCGTTGGACGAGAACGGCGCGGACTGCACCGACGCGCAGGCCGCGCGCGCGTTACGGCCGCTGGGCGGCGAGGAATACGGCTACAAGGGCTATGGCCTTGCGATGATGGTCGAGCTGCTGTGCGGACCGCTCAACGGCAATCCATTCGGCCCGCATATCTCGTCGATGTACGAGGCGCTGGACCAGCCGCGCGAGCTGGGCGCGTTCTTCATCGTCATTGATCCGGCCCGCTTTGCCGGGGGCGCGGCGCTGGCCGCGGTGGTGGCGGGAATGGCGGTCGAGCTGTCGCAGGCGCCGGGCGCGCCCCGCATGCCGGGCGATCCGGAGGCGGAGCATGAGCGGGAACGGCGGCGGCTTGGCCTGCCGGTGCCGCCCGCGCTGTGGGACGAGATGCAGTCGTGGAGCAGCCGGCTGGGCGTGGCGCTCCCGGCGACGCGCCAAGCGTAGTTGCCCTGCTCCTACACCCCCAGGTACTGCAGCAGCCGCGCCTCGTCGTCCAGGAATTCCCGCGACGTACCCGTCCACGCAACGCGCCCCTTTTCCACGATGGCGTGGCGGTCGGCGGTCGCCAGCAGCGGCTCCAGGTTCTTGTCGATGCACAGCACGGCCAAACCGGTCTGCTTCAGCGTATCCAGCGCGGCCCAGATCTCTTCGCGCACGACGGGCGCGAGTCCTTCGGTGGCCTCATCCAGAATCAGCAACCGGGGATTGGTCAGCAGTGCGCGGCCGATGGCCAGCATCTGCTGTTCTCCGCCCGACAAGTGGCTGCCCAGGTGCCTGGCGCGTTCGGACAGACGCGGGAACAGCGCGTACACCCGCTCCAGCGTCCAGGGCTGCGCCGCGCCTTGCCGGTTGTGCGCGGTCGCCACCAGGTTCTCGCGCACGGACAGGTTCGGAAAGACGTGACGGCCTTCCGGCACCAGCCCGATGCCGCACTGCGCCACCTTGTACGAAGGCAGGCGGCTGATGTCCGCGCCGTCGAAGCTGATGGCGCCGCGCGAGGCGGGATTCAGACCCATCACCGCCTTGACGGTGGTGGACTTGCCCATGCCGTTGCGTCCCAGCAGGGTCACAAACTCGCCGGGCGCGATGTCCAGGTCGATGCCGAACAGCGCCTGGCTGGCGCCGTAGTGCGCGGTGACGCCGCGCAGCGAGAGCAGGGCGGTCATGCGCGCGCCTCCCGGGTGCGGCCGCGTTCGCTGCCCAGATAGCATTCGCGCACCTGCGGATCGTCGCGGATCTGGTCCGCGGTGCCGCACGCGAGCGCGCGGCCGTACACCAGCACGGTGATGCGGTCGGACAGGGCGAAGACGGCCTGCATGTCGTGTTCCACCAGAAGGATCGTGTAGCGGCCGCGCAACGACAGCAGCAGCCGCGTCATGGCCTCGGACTCGTGCTGGCTCATGCCCGCCATGGGTTCGTCCAGCAGCAGCAGCGACGGCTGGCACGCCAGCACCATCGCCAGTTCGAGCTGGCGCAGTTCGCCGTGGGCCAGGTCGCTGGCGGGCGTATTTTCACGCGCGGACAGGCCGGCCAGGGCCAGCGCTTCGCGGGCGGGTTCGGTCAACGCCGGCGTTGAAAGCACGGGCCGCCAGAACCGGAAGCTGTGGCCGCGCCGCGCCTGCACCGCCATCGCCACGTTCTCCAGCGCCGTGAAGGTCTTGAAGACCGAGGTGATCTGATACGAGCGCGCCAGGCCGTGGCGCACGCGCTTTTCCACCGGCATGCGCGTGACATCCTTGCCGTCGAGCAGCACGCGTCCGGCATCGGGCCGAAGTTCGCCGCTCAGTTGCCCGATCAGCGTGGTCTTGCCGGCGCCGTTGGGGCCGATCACGGCATGCAGCTCGCCGCTGGCCACGTCCAGCGACAGCTTGTCCGTGACCGTCAGCCCGCCGTAGCGCTTTTCCAGGTTTTCGATGCGCAGGGCGCTCATTGCGGCTCTCCGGAGGGATGGCGCGCCGCCCGGCGAGGCATGCACCACGGTGTTGCCGACAGGCTGCCATAGACACCGCGCCGCGAGGCAAGCACCACACCGACGATCAACAGGCCCATGACCAGCATCCAGTGATCGGTGATGAGCTTTAAGCCTTCTTCCAGCAGCAGAAACGCCAGCGCGCCGGCCACCGGACCGAACAGCGTGCCGATGCCGCCCAGCGCGACCATCACGATCAGTTCGCCGGAGGTTGTCCACGCCAGGTACGACGGCGAGACGTACATGGTGAGGTTCGCCAGCAGCACGCCCGCCACGCCGCAGATGACGGCGGAGATCACATAGGCGGCAAGCCGGTAACGCAGCGTGGGAAAGCCCAGCGCGCGCATGCGGCGCTCGTTGGCCTGGCAGCCGCGCAGGGCCATGCCGAAGGGCGCGTGGATCAGCCGGTGCATCAGCCACAGCACCAGCAGCAGCACGCCGAAGGCCGTGCAATACAGCGCGAGCGGCGTGTCCAGCCGGAAGAGGCCGAAGTCGCTGCCGGCAAAGAGCGACATGCCGTCGTCGCCGCCAAAGCCTTCCAGCCCCGTCGCCAGAAAATAGAACATCTGCGCGAAGGCCAGCGTGATCATGATGAACGCGATGCCGTTGGTGCGCATGACCACATAGCCGCTGATCAGCCCGACGGTCGCGCACGCGCCGATGGCGCCGGCCAAATGCACCCAGCCGCTTTCGATGCCGTAGTGCGACAGCACGCCGACGGAATACGCGCCCAGACCCAGATACAACGCATGGCCGAAGCTCACCATGCCGCCGTAGCCCAGCAGCAGATTCAGCGCCAGCGCCGCGATGCCATAGACCAGCACGCGGCCGAACAGCGCCAGCAGAAACGGTTCGCCCTGCCACTGCGCATACACGGGCACCAGGGCAAACAACAACAGCAGCGCGGCGGCGGCCAGCGTGCGGGGAGATAACGTGAACATGGCGTCGCCGTCCTTATCCGTGCCTGACGGGAAAGAGGCCCTGCGGCCGCATCGCCAGCACCAGCGCCATGACGATGTAGATCAGCATCGAGGCGATTGCGGGGCCGGCGGCATTGGCCGCTGCAGGGGGCAGGGCGGCGCGCAGCAGCGTTGGCAGCAACGCGCGTCCCAGCGTGTCGATCAGCCCGACCATCAGCGCGGCCAGGAACGCGCCGCGCACGGAGCCGATGCCGCCGATCACGATGACGACCAGCGTCAGGATCAGGATGGGTTCGCCCATGCCCGTCTGCGCCGACAGGATGGGACCGGCCATCAACCCGGCCAGGCCCGCCAGCACCGCGCCCAGCACGAACAGCAGCGTGTTCAGGCGCGCGATGTTCACGCCCAGCGCGCCGACCATCATGCGGTCGGTGGACCCGGCGCGGATCAGCATGCCGAGCCGAGTGCGGTGGATCAGCAGGTAACACGCCGCCGCGACCACCAGCCCAACCACGATGATGAGAAACCGGTACAGCGGATACGTGACGCCCAGGATGTCGATGGTGCCGGACAGCCAGGACGGCAGCCCCATGCTGATCGGCGCGGGCCCCCACAGAATGCGGGTCAGTTCATTGAAGAACAGGATGAAGCCGAACGTGGCCAGCACCTGGTCCAGGTGATCGCGCGGATACAGCCGTGCCAGCGCGATGCGATCCAGCAACAGCCCAAGCAGCGCCATGCCCGCGACGACCGCCGCGGCGGCCAGCAGGAATGAGCCGGTGTGCCGGAACACGGTGGCCGCGATGAACGCGCCCATCATGTACAGCGACCCGTGCGCCAGGTTGATGAAATTCATGATGCCGAACACCAGCGTCAGACCGGCGGCCAGCAGGAACAGCAGGATGCCGAGTTGCAGGCCGTTCAAGGCCTGCACCAGCAGCAGCGTCGTGGACATGGCTACACCCCCTTGCCGGCGGCCGTCAGGGCCGCCCGCTTCACTTCATGACGCACTGGGCGGCGTACTGGTCCGAGACCTTGGACAGGTCGGGGAAGATGGGGCCCTTGTTGACGAACGCGACCTTGCCGTCGGCGTTCTCGGCCACGTCCGCCCGGAAGAATCCGGCCACGGGGAAGTGGTTGGGCTGATAGCGGAACTCGCCGCGCACCGATTGGAAGTCGGCGGCTTCCAGGGCCTTGCGCAACGCGTCCTTGTCGTCGGTCTTGCCGCCGGTCTTCTTGAGCGCCGAGCCGATCAACTGGGCGGCGTCATAGGATTGTGCGGCGTAGCTGGAGGGCTCGCGGCCGTATTTCTGGCGGAAAGCTGCAGCAAAGGCCTTGTTGGCGGCGTTGTCGAGGTCGGGTGAATAAGGCACGTTGGTGACGGCGCCCAGCGCGTCTTTTTGCAACGCGGGCAACGTGGCGCCGTCGATGGTGTCCACCGACAGCAGCGGGATCTTGCCGAAGAGCCCGGCCTGGCGGTACTGCTTGATGAAGTTCACGCCCATGCCGCCGGGAAAGAACACGTACGCGGCGTCGGGCTTGGCGTCGGCCAGCGCGGCCAGCTCGACGGAATAGTCGGGCTGGTTGACCTGCGTGAACACTTCGTTGACGACATCGCCCTTGTAGAAGCGCTTGAAGCCGGCCATGGCGTCCTTGCCGGCCTGGTAATTGGGGGCCAGCAGATAGACCTTCTTGAACCCCATCTGGTTGGCCATTTCGCCGCTGCCTTCGTGGCGCTGGGTGTTGTTCCAGGACGTGGAGAAGAAGAACGGCGAACAGTCCTTGCCGGCGAGGTTGGTGGGACCTGCATTGGAGCCCACCAGGAAGACGCCGGCGCTGGTCACGGGCCGCACGACGGCGAGCATGACGTTGGAGTAGACGACGCCGGTGATGATGGGGACCTTGTCGCTTTGCACGAGCTTGCGGGCAGCCTGGACGCCGACTTCGGGCTTGAACTGGTCGTCCTCCTTGAGGACCTGTACGGCTACACCGCCGAGCTTGCCGCCGCCTTGGTCGACGGCGAGCATGAAGCCGTCGAGCTGGTCCTGGCCGAGCACGGAGCCGGGGCCGGTCAGCGTGGTGAGCAGGCCGATCTTGACGTCGGCCTGCGCGGCAGCGTGTAGCGACAGGCCCAGCACCGCGGCGGCGGCCAGCGTATGGATGCGTTTCATGTGATTCCCCTTGCTATGCCGTGTGTCACGGTCGTGGAAGTGATGGCGCGCGGTGGCGTGGATTCGCTGGCGCGTTGGTTCACTGCTGCCCTATTTCACTGCTGCGCCTGCAAGCCAAAGAAGGTCATCGTGTTGCGGAACAAAATCTTCTGCTGCACGCCGGGCACGAGGTCGGCGTGCGTGACGAGTTTGCCGACTTCTTGCTCGCCCAAGGGATAGGGATAGTCGGAGCCGAGCAGGACGCGGTCTTCGCCCATGACGTCGATGAGCAGACGCAGGGAGCGGGGGTCGAAGACAGCGCTGTCGGTGTAGAAGCGGTCGGTGTAGGACGAGGGCGGGTGCGGGCAGTCTTCGCGGACGATGTCGCGATGGCGCCAGGCGTTGTCGACACGCCCGAGCAGGTACGCAAAGCTGCCGCCGCCGTGGGCGAAGCACAGCTTGAGGCTGCGGGGAATGCGTTCGAAGGCGCCGGACAGGATCAGGGACAGGATGCCGAGCTGGGTTTCGGCGGGCATGGCGACAAGCCACGGCAGCATCCATTTCTTCATGCGGCCGTCGGTCATCATGTCCCACGGATGCACGAGGACGGGGATGTCGTCGTTGGCGCAGTGGACGAGGAACTGGACAAGCGTGTCGTCGTCGAGGTCGCGCGGGCCGACGTGGTTGCCGATCTGGACGCCCAGATGGCCGGCGGCGCGTGACCGCGATGCTTCGCGGCAGGCGAGGTCGAGGTCTTGCAGGGGAACCTGGGCCAGGGATTTGAGGCGCGTGGGCGCGTGGGCGCAGTGTTCGAGCGCAAGATCGTTCATGCGTGCGGCCCAATCGGCGGCAGCCTGCGCGGGGTAGGTGTAGCCGAACATGATGGGCGTGGCGCACAGGATCTGGACATCGACGCCGTGGCGGTCCATCTGTTCGATGCGCAGCGCGGGGTCCCAGAGGGTGGCGTCGACGGGCCGGAAGGGACGGTCGCCAGCCATGATCTGCCCGGTCGTGCCGTTGTCGTCCGGACGCAGCCAGGGCGCGTTGACGGGGTCAAGCGCGGCGGCTTCCTGCCGGGTGATCGGCGGGAAGAAGTGCGCGTGCATGTCGATTTTCTGGATCATCTTAAGTTGATGCCTGGGCGGGTGTGGGCTGCGCGGACGGGGCTTGGCCCTTGCCGGGATGGATTTCGCCACAGCCGGGGCAGGTGCGTTTTTTCTGGCTTTCGTAGAAGGCCTGGAAGAGGGGCGGCAGGTCGGTGACGATGCTTTTGAGCTGGACTTCGACGCGATGCACGAGGTGGCGGCAATGTGGGCAGTACCACTCGAATCCGTCGAGCAGGCCTTCAGGGCGCTGGCGTTCGATGACGAGACAGGCGCTGTCGGTTTCGGGGCGTTGGGGGGAGTGGCGGACGTGCGGGGGCAATAGGAAGATGTCGCCTTCCTTCAGGTCGACGCGTTCGGGTTTGCCGTCAATCCACAGGGATAGCCAGGCGTTGCCGCGGACTTGATAGAAGAATTCTTCCAGCGGGTCGTCGTGGTAGTCGGTGCGGTGATTGGGACCGCCGACGACGGTGACGATGAAGTCGCTGTCCTGCCAGATTTGCTGGTTGCCGACGGGGGGCTTGAGCAGATGAGCGTGGTCTTGGATCCAGCGCTGGAAATTCAACGGCGGGCCGTAGGCAGGCATGAGGAACTCCGTGGGTGTCGCTTGATGAGGGAGAGTCTAGGCGGGGGAGCGGGGGGCTGCACAATAGAAATTGTGGGGGTGGATATGCGGGTTATCTATCGCGGGGTTTCCCTTGTTTTCTTTTGGCGTGTGCGGGTTTTTGAGATGCCGGGTGCGGGTTCTTAAGGCGCCGGGCGCGTCGTCGGCCTGGGGCGCGCGGGGCTACGATTGCGGTCCGGAGCCTTCGCTCCGGACTGCCCCTTCGTCATCGTCGTTGTCGCCTTCGGCGACTGCCTTCCGATTCCCTCGGGCGCATCTACACGCCCCGCGCACCCCAGGCCGACGCCGCACCCGGCTGCGATGAATTCAGCTTGGCGGCCGGTGGGGCGGGTTGGGTTCTTGAGGTTTTTGTCCGCGTCGGCGCGTGTTTGGAGCGGCTTGCGGTGCCCGCCCCACGGCGGCCGCGCGGGCGGCCTGGTGGGGCTTACGCGGCGTCTTGCGTCGTGGTGATGACGCTTCGCGTGTGGCTGCGAATAGGAGTGCGTCGGTGTTGGATACGTAGGTGTCGCGGATGCGTAGGTGTCTCGCATACGTAGGTGTCTGACACCCCAGCATTGACCTACCGCACTAAGCCTACGCCTCCCCGGTGTCTGACACCGGCCTACGAGGCTCGGTCGCCACCAGCCGTCGCGCGGCTCTGGTCATAGACGCCGGTTGACGGATCTTCCGCGGGCGCTAGCCGCTGCGCCGTAATCTGCTTCAAATAATCCACCAACCGCTGACATGCTGGGGTCAACGGCCGATCAGCTCTGATCGAATACCCGACATCCCCAAACGCGCCAAACACATTCGTAGGCAGTCGGGCCAGGATGCCCATCGAAAGAAACTGCGCGGCGGCGTCGTAAGGGATGAGTGCCAGCGCGTCGCTATGCATCAGCACGCCGATGTTGGTCAGCAAGGACAGCGATTCCACATGCCGGGCCGGCAGACGCAAACCGGCATCGAAGAACGTGCGTTCTATCGACGCGCGCAGCGGCGACGTGGGGGCGGGCAGGATCCAGATGTGGTCCATCAGGTCCGCGAGCGCGACGTCGGTTGCACCAGCCATTGGATGGCGGGCGCCGACGACGAGGCACAGGTCTTCGTGGTAGAGCTTGTGATGATCGACAGCGACGCCTGAGATTGACGCCATGTCTGCGCCGGGCAGGCGGCCTACGACGATATCCACGTCGCCGGTGGCGAGCGCGGGCAGCAATTGTGCGGAGGGGCCTTCGCGGACGGTGACCTGGATGCCGGGGTGGTCGGTCATGAGGCGGGCGATGGCTTCGGGCAGGAGCTTGGCGGAGGCGGCAATCAAGGTGCCGACGACGACGTGGCCGCTGGCGCCGCCAAGAACAGCGTCGATGTCGTCGGCCATGTAGCGCACTTCGGCCATCATGGCGTGCACGCGGCGGCCCAGCACGAGGGCGAGTTCGGTGGGCGTGACGCCGCGGTTGGAGCGTTCGAACAGTGTTGAGCCGAAGAAGGCTTCGAGGTCGTGGATGGCCTTGGTGACGGTGGGTTGCGTCAGGTGCAGCTCGCTGGCGGCGCGCGATAGTGAGCGGCGCGCCAGGACGCGTTCGAAGATCTGGAGCTGGTGCAGCTTGAGCTTGTGGCTCAGCGCGTTGGGCGTTATGCGGAAGTTCGACATCCGTGCGGCCGCCCCGGCGCGTGGCCGCGGACGATGGTCCTGTTCCCTGGGTGAGTCCGACATGCCGCCGCCCATGGTGCGTTGCCCGGATCGCCTGGGATCTGCTAGCGGGCGGCGGGCTTGTAGGCGACGGCCTTTATTTCGATCAGCAAATGCGGGTGCGGCAGCTGGTGCACCGCAACCGTGGTGCGCGCCGGACCGTCGGCGTCGAAGAACTCGCCGTAGACCTGATTGTATCCACCGAAGTCGTTCATGTTGACCAGGAAAGTGCTGATCTCGACGACGTCGGCAAGCGTGGCGCCGGCGGTGGCGAGGATGTCGCGGATGTTCTCGATGACGGCGCGGGTTTGCTCTCGGATGTCGAGCGTGGTGGTGCCCATGGCGTCGACCTCGGCGCCGGCAATGCGGTTGTCGGGCAGGCGGGAGCTGGTGCCGGAGACGTACAGGAAGTCGCCGGCGCGTTTGATGTGGGGATACTTGCCTCGGGGCGTGGCTTTGCCGGGGACGACGGTGGCGCTGGCGGTGGGCTGGTTCATCGTGTGGTCCTTTGTATCGGTATCGGAGTTTGGTGCTGACGTTACGGGACGTCGGCGCGGCGTCGTAGCGCTGTCAGAGCTTGATGCAGACGTTGGTGGGTTCGGTGTAGAAGTGCAGCGAGTGGCGTCCGCCTTCGCGGCCGATGCCGGACAGGCCGCTGCCGCCGAACGGCGTGCGCAAGTCGCGCAGGAACCAGCAGTTGACCCATGCAAGGCCGACCTGCATCGCCTGCGCGACGCGGTGGCCGCGCGTGAGGTTCTGGGTCCAGACGGCGGCGGCGAGGCCATAGTGGGTGTCGTTGGCCAGGCGGATAGCTTCGTCCTCGGTGTCGAAGGGGGCGATGTGGCAGACGGGCCCGAACACTTCTTCCTTGATGCAGCGGGCATTTTCGGACAGGCCGGTCCAGATGGTGGGCTGCACATACGCGCCTTGGTCGCGTGCGTCGCCAAAGACAGGTACGCTGCCGCCGGTGACGACGGTGGCGCCTTCCTCGCGGGCGAGGGCGAAGTAGGACAGCACTTTCTCGCGGTGCTCGCGCGAGACGAGCGGTCCCATTTCGGTGTCGGGGTCCAGCGGCCAGCCGATGCGCATGGCGCGCGCGCGTTCGGCCAGCGCGGCGACGAAGCGGTCGTAGATGGGGCGCTCGACGTAGACGCGCTCGGTGCACAGGCAGACTTGGCCGCAGTTGGCGAAGACGGAGCGCGTGATGCCGTCGACGGCCGCGTCGAAGTCGGCGTCGGCGAACACCAGCGCGGCATTCTTGCCGCCGAGCTCGAAGGACACGGGTTTCACACCGGGCGCGACGGCGCGCATGATGGCGGCGCCGGTGGAGGATTCGCCGGTGAAGGTGATGCCGTCGATGTCAGGATGCGTGGTCATGAATTCGCCGGCCGAATTCGGGCCGAATCCATGCGTCAGGTTCAGGACGCCGGGCGGCAGGCCGGCGTCGTGCGCGACTTCCGCCAGTAGGGTGGCGGTGGACGGCGTGACTTCAGACGGCTTCATGATGACGGTGTTGCCGAAGGCCAGCGCGGGCGCGACTTTCCAGGTCAGCAGCAAGAGCGGCAAGTTCCAGGGCGAAATCACGCCGACCACGCCGAGCGGCTTGCGGTAGGCGTAGTTCAGCGCCTGGCGGCCGTCGGGCGTGTCGGTCATGTAGCTTTCCATGTCCAGCGTGCGCGCCAGCTCCGCGAAGGTGCGGAAATTGGCCGCCCCGCGCGGGATATCGATCTTGCCGGCCCAGCCGATGGGTTTGCCGGTGTCGCCGATCTCGGCCTGCAGAAAGTCGTCGAACCGGCGTTCGATGCCGTCCGCCAGCGCCAGCAGGTAATCGGTGCGCGCCGCCACGGGCAGCGCCGCCCAGGCGGGCAGGGCGCGCCGCGCGGCGACGACCGCGCGGTCGACCTGATCGCGGCTGGCTTCATGCACCTGCGCGATCAGTTGCCCGTCCACCGGACTGTGTTTGTCGAAGGTGGACGCGCCGTCTTCGAAGCGGCCGTCCAGGTAGTTGCGCAGTTGGCGTATCGGCATCGGCGTCGTTCCCGTGAAGTCAGATAGGGCGGTTCAGATAAATACGTATACGTACTATATTGGCGGATATTAGGCAGTGGGCGACTCCAAGTCAATGCGCATTTGCGAGAACGGCTGCGCCTACAATCGCCAGGCAAATTTGCCAGGCACATTCCATGGACGCCAGATGACCGCCGCTTCCCGATCCGCCCGCCCGGCTTCCGCCCGGACCCTGAAGGAATTCGATCTGACGCACGTGGCGTCCCACCTGCTGCGCCGCGCGCATTTCCGTGCCGAGGCGCTATTCACGCAGGCATTTCCAGACGAGGATCTGACGCCGCGCCAGAAGGCGTTGCTGGTCACGGTCTATCAGAATCCCGGCGCGACGCAGAATCGCATCGCCGAGCTGATCGCGCTGGATCGCAATTCCTTTGCGGAAATGATCGCGCGTATGACGAAGAAGGGGTACGTGCGCCGCACGCGCTCGGCGGAAGATGGACGCGCCTATGCGCTGGAGATCACGCCGGAAGGTGCGGCGCTGCTCGCCCGCATCCTGCCGCGGGACGCCGAGGTGGAAGCGCAGGTGCTGGCGCCGATCCCGGAGGAGCTGCGGCCGGTGTTTCTGCAGTGCCTGCGCCTGATGGCGGGCTTGGAAACCGCGCCCACGCCTTGAGGCTGAAGCCGCCGGTATCGAAGCGGGTCAGCTCTCGCTTTTGGGTACTTGCGCTGGCGGGGGCGTTTGAGAAGGCGGTTGCGAAGGGGCTTGTGGATATGTCTGCGCAGGCGCTTGTGGATGCGTCTGCGGCGGCGTTTGCGCCGCCGTCGCCCGCGGCCGTTCCACCTTCCCAAACCGCAACGCAAACTGACGCGTAAAAACGGCGCCAAAGAAGAAGATCTGCGCGGAATACCAGATCCACAGCAACAGTGCGATGAGCGAACCCGCCGCGCCGTAGGCGGATACTGCGGCGCCCCGGCTCAGATATAGCCCTATACCCCACTTGCCCAGCAGGAACAGGGCGGCCGTCACGACGGCGCCCGGGATGACGTCCGGCCACGAGATCCTGGCGCTGGGCAGCAGCTTGAAGATCACGGCAAACAGCGCTGCCACCACCGAAAACGAAAACAGGTTGGACGCCCACTCCGCCACAATCGAGAAGGTCGAGTTGGCCCAGAGCGAGCCATAGATGCCCCGGGCAGCCGCCAAGCCCGCGTTCACGGTCAACGACACGAGCAGGAAGAGCGCCAGCACCAGCACCAGCCCGAACGACAGCAGACGGCTGCGCACCAGGCCCTTTATGCCGCTCTTCTGATTGGCCCGCACTTCCCACAATTCATCCAGACTGGCCTGCAATTCCGCAAAGGCGGTGGTGGCGCTGAAGATCAACACGCCAATCGACACCATGGCCGCAATCCAGCCGCTGCCGGATTCGTGCGCGCTGGCAAGCACCGTCTGGATGACTTCGGCACCGCGCTCGCCGATCAGGTCGCGCAACTGCGCAAACAGCTCGGAACGCACCGCTTCTTCGCCAAAGAACGCGCCCGCCACCGCGATCACCAGCAGCAGCATCGGGGCCAACGAAAACACCATGTACAACGCCAGCGCGGCGCCTTTGCTGGAGGCGCGGTGGCTGGACCATTGCTTGGCTGAGTCCATCAGCAAACCGCCGATCTGAGAGGGTCGCAGTATCTGCAGGACGGTTCTGGGCAGTCGCATGGGGCAATGTCTCGGTATGGCGAGCCTTCATTGTAGGGACGCGTACAAGCCCCAGATACGGCCAGATTGTTGGCAAAAGTTTTCAAACGCCGGGAAATTTGCCGCTACTGAAACAACACGCAAAGTTTCGGGCACCGTTTCCGGGCCTCAAAAAGAAAAACCCCCGGGGCGAAGGTCCGGGGGTTTTTCGGATACTGCATTCCCCGGCCGAAGCCGGGGAGGCCTTGCAAGAACAGCGGGACTTAGAAGTCCATGCCGCCCATGCCGCCCATGCCGCCGGGCATGGCCGGAGCAGCGGGCTTGTCTTCAGCCAGTTCAACAACGGCGGCTTCGGCCGTCAGCAGCAGGCTGGCGACGGAGGCAGCGTTTTGCAGGGCGGTGCGGGTCACCTTGGTGGGATCCAGCACGCCTTGCTCGACCAGGTCGGTGTACTCGCCGGTCGCGGCGTTGTAGCCGTAGTTGCCCTTGCCGTTCAGCACGTTGCTGACCACGACGCTGGCTTCTTCGCCGGCGTTCGTGACGATGGTGCGCAGGGGCTCTTCCACAGCACGCAGGATCAGCTTGATGCCGGCGTTCTGGTCAGGCGTGTCGCCCTTCAGGTCAGTGATGGCTTGCTTGGCGCGCAGCAGCGCAACGCCGCCACCAGCCACAACGCCTTCTTCCACTGCAGCGCGGGTGGCGTGCAGGGCGTCTTCGACGCGAGCCTTCTTTTCCTTCATTTCGACTTCGGTGGCAGCGCCCACGCGAATCACGGCAACGCCGCCGGCCAGCTTGGCCACGCGTTCTTGCAGCTTTTCACGGTCGTAGTCGGACGTGGCTTCTTCGATCTGCACGCGCACTTGCTTGACGCGGGCTTCGATGGACTTGCTGTCGCCAGCGCCGTCGATGATCGTGGTGTTTTCCTTGCCCACTTCGATGCGCTTGGCTTGGCCCAGTTCAGCCAGACCGGCCTTTTCCAGCGACATGCCGGTTTCTTCGGAGATCACCGTGCCGCCCGTCAGGATGGCGATGTCTTCCAGCATGGCCTTGCGGCGGTCGCCGAAGCCAGGCGCCTTGACGGCGGTGGTCTTCAGGATGCCACGGATGTTGTTCACAACCAGGGTGGCCAGCGCTTCGCCTTCGACGTCTTCCGCGATGATCAGCAGGGGACGGCTCGACTTGGCAACTTGTTCCAGCACGGGCAGCAGGTCGCGGATGTTGCTGATCTTCTTGTCGAAGATCAGGACGAACGGGTCGTCCAGGACGGCAACTTGCTTGTCCGGGTTGTTGATGAAGTAGGGCGACAGGTAGCCGCGGTCGAATTGCATGCCTTCGACGACGTCCAGCTCGTTTTCCAGCGACTTGCCGTCTTCGACGGTGATGACGCCTTCCTTGCCGACCTTGTCCATCGCGTCAGCGATGATCTGGCCGATGGAGGTGTCGCTGTTGGCCGAGATGGAACCGACTTGAGCGATTTCCTTGCTGGTCGTGACCGGCTTGGATTGCTTCTTCAGTTCGGCGACGGCGGCGGCGACAGCCTTGTCGATGCCGCGCTTCAGGTCGATCGGGTTGAAACCGGCGGCAACGTACTTCAGGCCTTCCTGAACGATGGCCTGGGCCAGCACGGTGGCGGTCGTGGTGCCGTCACCGGCGTTGTCGGAGGTCTTGGACGCGACGTCCTTGACGAGTTGGGCGCCGATGTTCTCGAACTTGTCCTTCAGCTCGATTTCCTTGGCGACGGACACGCCGTCCTTGGTCACGGTCGGGGCGCCGAACGAGCGCTCCAGCACGACGTTGCGACCCTTGGGGCCCAGGGTGGTCTTAACAGCGTTGGCGAGAACGTTCACGCCACGGACGATGCGCACGCGAGCGTCATCACCGAACAATACTTGCTTGGCAGCCATTTGTTAGCTTCCTTCGAAAATTCGTTTGAGGCGGGAGATTTACTGAACCACGGCGAGGATTTCGTCCTCGCGGATGACGAGCAGTTCTTCGCCATCAACCTTCACGGACTGGCCGGCGTACTTGCCGAACAGAACCTTGTCACCAGCCTTCAGGTCGACCGGCAGGATCTTGCCGTCTTCGGTCTTCTTGCCGGGGCCGACGGCCACGACTTCACCCTGGTCGGGCTTTTCAGCGGCGCTGTCGGGGATGACGATACCCGAGGCAGTCTTGCGCTCGTTTTCGAGGCGTTTGACGATCACGCGATCGCCCAGGGGACGCAAGGCCATGAGGAACTCCTGTTAACTAAATGAAAGAGGTGGTCGGTTGCCCGGGAGGCGTTAGCACTCACCGGAGTCGAGTGCTAATTATAGGGATGATGTTCTGAGGTTCAAGGGGGGGCGGGGCGCTGTTACATATTGGGGGGCACGAATGTGCAGCCGGATGCGCGCAAGGCAGGTCGCCGCCAGCATGACCGTGCGGGGCGCCTGTCGGACTGGCCTGTCCCCAAATTCGCTGTTGATGCGCAGGTCCGACGCAGCCGATTGCTTCCGGCCCGAAGTGGGCATTGGCTGCGCAGCGTTCGAGTCAACGCTTTGCAGCTCTGGTCGCTATAAAGGTTGGCATGACGTTCTCCACCACGAAACGTGGTTGAGGTTGCCAGTCTTCGTGAAAACCCGTCAGCACGAAACCGGCGTCAAGTTGCCCGCCAATCTGGTCTGCGAGCGTATGCCCGAACACCAATGCCTCACCACGCTCGCGTTTGGCCGCCAAGTCTGACGCGGTTAAATGCGCGATGTCGGAATAGGGAAGTCTTCGGTTGGGACGAACCAGGCCTTGGGCGCTTAGCGTTTGGTCGCGATCAGCTACGAAGACCACAGGATTCCAGAAACTGGATAACAGTTGTCCTTGCGATACCAGCACTCGGGCGCACTCTCGCCAGACAGGACGCACGTCGGGGACGTACAGATTGGAAATCGGGTGGAAGACCAAGTCAAAGCTGGCATCTGCGAAGATGGAGAGGTCTCGCATGTCTCCCTGAACACAGCGCAGGTCAAGGCCGTCTCGCGCAGCTACTTTTCGGTCTTGCTCCAACTGCCCCTCTGAAAAATCGAAGACAGTGACGTCTGCTCCCGCCGCCGCCAGTATGGGGGCCTGCTGGCCTCCACCGGCTGCCAGACAGAGTATGCGCAGGCCACGGACATCATCCATCCAGCCGGAGGGCAGCGGTCCGGGCGTGAGTCGGGCGCTCCAGGTGCCTGCACGAGCGGCCCTGATTTCTTCCGAACTCACCGGCTTGGACCATGCGCAGCCTTGCGCGGCTTGAAGGTTCCAAGCGGCCTGATTGTGGGTGAATACGTCGATAGCTTCAGTCATGTAGTCCTTTAAGCTGTTCAGCGCACCGGCAGCAGGTACTTCAACCCCTGCGTGAAGCCTCGTGGTGCGACGGTGAGATGATCCTCGTCGTTCAAGACTGCCGACTTCAGTTTCAATCCTGGGTACTTTCTGCTCAGCAACGCCGCTTCCAATGCCCGGTTGTCGGCAACCATGTCCACCGACTGGTTGTAGCGCCGATCACCTTTGCGCAAGGCCTCATAGGCGCCGACATAAAGGTAGACAGTCGCTTTCAGGTCCTGATTTTGTTTGGCGTAGTTTGCCTCGAGCTTCAAGGCATGTCGCTTGTCGTACCAGATGGAAGGACTGCCGAGGATATAGCTGTTGAACAAGCCGGGATCGGTGAAAAGTATCTGCATCCCAAGCAGCGCGCCGTAGGAATGCCCCAGAAATATTGAACTGGCAGGATCAGCACGATACCGGGCGGTGATGAACGGCTTTACCTGATCGCGCAGATATTGCTGATAGGCGCGCCCCTGCCCATGTATCGAACCAGGCAATGCCGTACTTGGGCCGTTCGGTGTCGGCGTGTAATCACGCTGGCGGCTGACGCCGCCTTCTTCGCCCTTTCCATAAGACAGGCCGACGAGAATGAACTCGTCGATCTGGGGGCCTTCAACATTCAGGCGGCGCCCTAGCTGCCGGATGATCGGGAAGGCGTAGTCGGCGTCCGTCACATACAGCACGGGGTAGCGCCGCTCTGGCTGCTTGGAGTAAGAGGGCGGCAACGCGACGAAGACCTGGTAGCCGCGTTTGGAAATGGGATCGGGCACGTCCCATACCTCGCTGTCCGCGATCTCGTACGGGTGCCCGCCGCCAGACTGTACCTTTGGCGTTGATGGGGGCTGGGCGTGCGAGGGAGCGATAAAGGCGCCGAGGCTGGTCACTAGCGCGGCAAATATAGCGTGTCGAAGACGTCGATGCATGTGGATTCTTCGTAGATGAGCGCCGCCCTTGGCACGCGGAAATGATTCGGGCCGACAAAATGTGGAGCGCTAGGTCGCAACAGCAGGGTGGCACATCCTACCGAATCTGCTCCTTGTAGGTATCATCGCCGCACGACGATGAAGACGGCGATGCGAGCATGAGTACGACCTTGCAAGTCACGGAAAACCCCCTGTCCGACGAAGACATCCTGCTGCTGCGCCGTGGCCGCAGCGGCAGAGCGCTGACGGCTGTGTTCGCGGGTCTGATGTTTCTTTTACTGGCGAGCAGCGTGATCGTGTTCGTCGTTCTGTTCATCTACGACGGCAGCCTGCGCCGCGGCGCCGACGGCGCGGTGGTTCTTGTGTGTGCGGTGGCGATGGCGGCTTTTGCGGCGTTTCTAGGACGCAGATTGATGCGGCTGCCACGCGCTTGGCGGCGCTTCAATCAGGCGTTGAAGGGGCGGCTACCCAAGCAGATCGTTGCCGGTCACCTGACCGGCTTTGGCCCGTCGGAGACGCCTGGCGTCTGCTACACCTTCGGCGAGCAGCGCGTGGACGTGGCCTTGCCGTTCTGGAACGAGATCTCAAGGGATACGCGCGATGGCTCGCGGCCCATGGCGGTCGCTGCGCTGACGCATTTGCCGGTGCGCCTGCATCTGCTGACGCTGCAGCCCGGCACCCCGCCGGTATTGCTGCGAGCCGAGTACCCGATGAGCCCGCAGGCCTGGAATTCGGTCGAGGAAGTCAGCGATGCCGATCGCCAGGCCGTGCGCAAGGAGGAATTGGGCGCGCGCAAGCTTTTCTACGCGCTTGCGCTGTTGCCGCTGGCCGGCAGCCTGTTCCTGGGTCCCTTGATCCTGCTGTCCGCATTCTTTGTGCTCATGGGGCTCGTCCTGGGCATGCGCAGCCCGAGGCTGAAGCGCGCCCGGTACAAGCACGGCGTGCGCGGCCAGGTCGAGGAAATCGTGACCTATCGCGTGCGCACGTCGAACTCGAACGTATCCACGCTGGTTCACAACTACCGCATCGGGGGGGTGATGTACCGGGTCGAGCACTTCGGGCAGGCGGCCGCGCCGGGCCAAAGCGTCGCGTTCGAGTATCTGGACGACGCGGGCTTTCTGGGGCCGCGCGCCTTGTTTTTCCAGATTGAAAACCAGTCCGTCATGACGCTATGAGCGAACCGCGCGGCCATCCGTCCGACGGCGTGAAGAATCACAGGTCGGCGTAGCGTGGCAACAAGTCTTGATCCACCAGGCGCATTTCAATGCGGTTTGCCAATTCGACATGGCTGGGGTTGTCAATCGAAAACACTTCGTCTGCCACGCTGACGATGACCGTGCCGGTCTGCTCCTTTCCGGCGGCAGGAAAGGGAATCAGCGCCTGAGCTTCCGGAACCTGTTGCGCGGTGATCATTTGGGGCAGGTAGAGCATCCAGCCCACGCCGGGCTTGTCCGTGAAAACTCGCAGCGGGAAATAACCTTCCGGGAACACCTCAATAAATAGCGGGTGAAATTCTTCGATGACGACTTGGAGCGTGTCCACCAGATCTTTTGGTCTGCTGAAGCACGCGGGGTCACCGATCCGCAGGTCGATTCTGTCAGGAAGAACTTTCGGTCCGACATGGCAGACCATTGACCCTCCTTCCCCTTTAACCATCCAACCATTCCAGATTGCGACGAACGAGAACGTGCCCTTGTCTCCGCGGAACTCCTCGTTCAGAGCGGCCAGCGCAGCGGGCGTTGCTTTGCCGTCTGATTCAAATACCTTGTAGAGGTTCGCTTCCTCTACGCTGTCTCCCTTGAGCCGCCAATTGGCTGCAGCCATGGAGGGACTATGCATCGCGAGTGCTGAAGCGATTTTGAATTCACGCTTCAGAATTTCATCAAAATCTCGTGACGCGAGCGTCTCATCGCGGAACATTGCGGAGATATTCATATCTGCCTTACGGTCTGGTTTCCGATAGAACGCCCAGTTTTGCCAGGCGCCCGCGAACGACCGCCGAGGTGAAAAAAATGCGCTCCGGCCGCTACCAGTTCTGCTCGTAAGGGTACACGTCATGGACAAAGCAGAGGCCCAACTCGGCAATTTCGATCAGCAGATCGGGCGGCAGCACGAGCGAGTAGTTCCGTTTGCTGAAGCTGTTTATTTCCAGATGCGAGCGTCCGCCTTGCGCCTGGATCAACAGCAAGAATTTCTTATGTGGACGAAGGACTTCCAGCAAGCCGGTAAGGATGTCTTCGGCGATCTGGTCTGCGGACAAGTATCCGCCTCGATCGAACGGGTCGGACCACCAGTAGCTTTCCGCATAGACCCCTCCCAGGGGACGCCCATTCGGCGTTTGCCGCGGCGTGCCTACCATGGACGAACTCTTGGGCTCCAGCCCGAGCGTCCTGGTGATGAAATCGGGATCGATGGTGGGATGCCAGATTCGAAGGGAAAGCGAGAAGGAATAGAGTTGCATGTCGGGAAGGTTCAGGGGATTCGCGTTTGCGGGCAGGGTGGATGTTAAAGCGACTCAAATGAGAATTATTGCTAATATTCCGCCTTTCGTGCGTTTGCCTGCCTTCGAAGCCCCGCATGTCCTGCCCCCCAAAGTCAAAGAACAGCTGGCTTGCCCACTATCGCGAGCTGGTCGGCGCGTGGACGCGGCGTGTCGGTAATTCGCACGACGCCGAGGATGCCACGCATGACGCAATCCTTCGCGTGCTGGAAACCGACTCCGGGGCATTGGTCAATCCGCGGGCTTATCTGCATCGCAGCGTGCAGAACCGGCTGATCGACTCGCATCGGCAATCGAAGGTGCTGGACCTGGTGCCATTGCATGAACTGGACGAAGGTGACCATCCGTTGTTGACCGATCCGGATGCCGCGGCGCGCACGACGCAATTGCTGGTGTCGTTAAAGGCGGGCCTTGCCGAATTGCCGCTCAAGTGCCGTCAGGTCTTTCTGTGGCACAGGCTTGAGGGATTCACGCAGGAAGAAATTGCGCAAAAGCTGGGGATCTCGGTCAACATGGTTGAAAAATACATGATCCGGGCCGTGCGGCACCTTCGGGATCGGATGCAAAATCATGCACCGCACTAAGCACGCCATGACTTCCGATAACTCACACCTTCCAACCGATGCCCGCGACGCGGCCGCGTACTGGTTCGCGCGCGTGCATTCCGGGAATTTCACCGTCGCCGAACACGAGCGTTTGAAGCAATGGCGTCAGGCGCATGCCGACAACGAGCGCGAATATCGGGCGCTGGACGAGATCTGGCAGGCGACGACGTTGTTGCCGGACGCTGATTTGCGGGAATTGCTAGAGGCGCCGGCGCGGGGATCGGGTGGTGGTCGGCACACGCGTCGACGCTGGCTGGCGGCGGCGGGCGCTGTCTGCACCGTTGCGGTGGTGGGCGGCGTGTTGATGAACCGCCACGCGCTGGAATCTCCCGTGCACACCAGTCGCTACACCACGGCGAAAGGCGAACAGCGCAGCGAAGTGCAGCCGGACGGCTCAAGCATTCAGATGAATGTGTCCACCGAGCTTGTCGTGCGCTATTACGCCACGCGCCGCACCGTAGAAATGGTGCGCGGCGAGGCCATGTTCACCGTCACGCCCGACCGGGATCGGCCTTTCCTGGTGGACGCTGGCGCCGTGTCGGTCAGGGTCACGGGTACGGTCTTCAACGTGCGTCGCGACGAAGACCGCGTGCTGGTGGCCGTGCAGTCGGGCTCAGTGGAAGTCAGTTCGGGGCGGTGGTGGAATCGCGACACGGCCATGCTGGCGGCCGGCATGACGGCGCAGGCGCAGCCGGGGCAGGACCTGCTCGTCGGGCCGGGCGATGTGCCGGCGCTGACGGCCTGGCGCCAGGGCAAGGTGGTGTTTCAGGATCAACCGCTGGAGGACATGGTGCGCGAGATGAATCGCTACCTGTCGCAGCCGATCCACCTGACCGATAGCAAGCTCAAGCGCCTGCGGATGGCAGGCGTGTTCAACATCCAGGATGCGGATGGCTTTTTGCAGGCGCTGCAGAACAACCTGCCGATCGTCGTGCGCAGACGAGAGGATGGCGGCGCGGATCTTTCCCTGCTCCGTTGACCGCGCCTGCAGCGCCGATCCACGCGCTTTCTGAAAACGAGAATCGATCCCGTTACAAATTAATCCCGAAATCCGTTCAGGGTTTTTCTGGGGCTGTCCGTCGTACTCAATGTAGGGGCAATCACCGGCATGGGCCGGCTGCCCCGCCATGATCCTTTGGCCAAAGGGACGAGGCGTCGCGCGCGCTTGATTTTGCTACCCAGGAAAAGCTTGTGAATCACCGGATTTCTCTCTCTACCCCCAAGCGGGGGAAAGGGCGCCACGCATCCCGCACGGTCTCAGCCACGTTGACCACGTTGGCCATCGGCATCGCGTTGGCGTTGACGGCCGCCCCGGCGACAGTGCGCGCGCAGGACACTGCCATCCCGATCAGCATCCAGCAGCACTCGCTGAGTGACGCGCTGCTGCAACTGGGGCAGCAGACGTCGCTGCAGTTCATCTACACGTCTGACCTGGTGCGCGGCATTTCGGCGCCCGCGATTTCCGGGACGATGACGCCCGAGGAGGCGCTGCGCCGCTTGATCGAGGGAACGGGCATCGAGTATTCGCGCTCGGGCAACACGATCAATCTGCGCCGCGCCGGCGGCATGACGACGTTGGCCCCGGTGGAAGTGACCGGAACGTTCAATTCCACGACGGAAGGCACGGGCTCGTACACGGCGGCCGGCCCCAGCCGTACCGCAACCGGGTTTGACCTGTCGTTGCGCGAAACGCCGCAGTCCGTCACGGTGATGACGCGCCAGCGCATGGACGATTTCAATCTGTACAACTTGTCCGATGTGCTGCAACAAACGCCCGGGGTGGCAGTTGACCGTCAGGGCGATGCCTTCAATTTCACGGTTCGCGGTTCATCGGTGAACATGCAGGTCGACGGCATGCGGCAAAAGGCGAGCGGGTGGTTTGTCAATTCGCAGACGCAGTTTTCGATGAACGACATGATCGAGATCGATCGCATCGAGGTGCTCAAGGGCTCATCCGGCCTGATGAGCGGCGACGGCAGCTACGGCGGTACGGTCAACATGATCCGCAAGCGTCCCACGCATGATTTTCAGGCCAGCGTGGGCGTGGCGGCGGCCAGTTGGGACAACTACCGCGCCGATGTTGACTTGAGCAGTCCGATCAACGAAAGCGGCTCTGTGCGCGGGCGTTTGATCGCTGCCGCCACCGATGGCAAAAGCTTTATCGACAACGTCGAAAACAACAGCCAGACGCTGTTCGGCACGGTCGACGTGGACATCACATCCAATACGTTGCTGAACGTGGGATTCACGCATCGCCGCCGCGAGTTCTACGGTGCGGGCACCACGGCCATGATTCAGGCGTACGCCGCATCGGGCGAATACCTGGGGATGAAGCATCGATCGTTCAACGTGGGTGCGCCGTGGTCGGGCTACGAACAGGAGTCCAACACGCTGTTCGGCAGCTTGCGGCACGAGTTTGCCAACGGCTGGGCCGCGACGCTGAAGGCAAGCCTGGACAAGACCGAGAATCCGTATGGAGAAACCGGCATCTGGTTCACCGCCATCCCTGAGGCGGTCGATTTCGGATGGACGCGCGATTACGTCAACCGCAACCGCAGCGTGTCGTTCGAGCTGCAGGGGCCGATCAACCTGTTTGGCCGGACGCATGAGTTGCGGTTCGGCGCGGATGCCTACCGCACCACGACGGACTCTTACGCCGGCAGCCTGCGCCGGACCAATCTTGGGCTGGATTATTCGGAAGGGGGCGCGGCGATCGTCAGGCCCGATCTGGACGCCATACCCATGAACAACCACAGCTACTTCAGTTCCAAGCGGCGCTCGCTGTATGCCGCGGGCCTGTTCAGTGTGGCGGATCCGGTCAAGCTGATCGGCGGGGTTCGCATCACCGACTACGACCAATTCGACGAGACGCCCTACGCCTATAGCAACAACGATCTGAAAGAGCACGGCGTCATCACGCCGTATGGCGGTCTGGTTGTCGACGTCAGCAAGAACGTATCGGTGTACGGCAGCTACGCAAGCATCTTCAATGCCCAGAATGCCCGCGATGCCCAGGGCAACACCATCGACCCCGAACAGGGCATCACGTATGAGGTCGGTGCAAAAGGCGAGTTCTTCGACAACCGTCTGAACGTCAGCATCGCGCGCTTCTGGATGAAGACGGACAACACGGCCGAGGAAACCGGCGAGGTGCGCCCGACCGGTGAAACCATCTATCGATCCGTGGATGGCGTGACGCGGCGCGGGTATGAGTTGGAGATGTCGGGGGAGCTTGCGGCTGGCTGGCAGGTGCAGGGCAGTTACGTGATGAACAGCAGCAGCCTCAATACGTCGGACACCGTGCCCAAGTACCAGTTCAAGCTGGCCAGCAGCTACCGGCTTCCCGGCGCACTGCAGAACCTGACGGTCGGCGCCGCCGCGCGTTGGCAGAGCAAGGCCGTGGCGGGCAAGCTGGAGCAGCCGTCGTTTTGGCTGGTGGACCTGATGGCCCGGTATCAGGTCAATCGGAATCTGATGATTGGCGCCAACGTCAACAACCTGTTCGACAAGGTTTACATGTCGGGCATGCGTGATTTCGGCCGGGTGCAATACACGTGGGGCGCGCCGCGCAGCGTCAGCGTCAACATGCGCTATCAGTTCTGATCGCCTGCCAGTTAAACCCAGGATTCGCAGCGGCAGCGTTGCCTGGCGCCGTCCTCAGAAGTCGTAAAGCCGCGCGGCGTTGTCGACCAGGATCGCCTGCTTCTCCGTCTCGCTCACCCACGCGCAGAAGGCCGACAGCTGCTCGCCATCGTCGATGGGATGCAGCGGTTCGCTGCGATCGCGCGTGCGTGCCACGCCGGGCCAGGCGCCCGAATGCGGCCAGTCGGTGCCCCACAGCATGCGATCAAGGCGCGTATCGATCAGGGCGCGTGCGATCTGGCGCGCCTCGATGGGCGGGCGGCCGTCCTGCCAGACCGTGAGGCGGTACGGGGCAGAGAGCTTTACGTACACGTTGCCCGTCGCCACCATTTCCAGCAGCGCGTCGAAGCCGGGCTGGCCCGTGCCGGCCACGGCGCTCGCCAGTGCGAAATGATCGATCACGACGGGCACGGGGCAGTCGCGCAGCGCGGGGGCGAGCGCGGTGACCACCGGCAGCGTGGTGTAGATCTGCACGTGCCAGCCCAGGTCGGCAACCTGTTCGGCGGTGCGCGCCAGCGCATCGCGCGCGACGGTCGGATCGTGCTGGCCGAACGACTGCAAGTTGACGCGAGCGCCTCTCACGCCCGCAGCATGCAGCGCACGCAGGCCGTCGCGCGTGATATCGGGCGACAGGACCGCGACGCCGCGCGATGCGTGGCCTGCCGCATTCAGGGTGGCAAGGGCATCGGTCATGCAACGATTGTCGGTGCCTTGCGGGCTGGCCTGCACGACCACCGCGCGGTCAACCCCAAGCGCCGCGTGCAGCGCAAGCAGATCGTCGGTCGAGGCGAGCCCCGGCATGAACACGCGGTTTTCGGCAAGCGGATAGCGGTCGAACGGACCGAAGATGTGCACATGGCAATCGCAGGCGCCGGGCGGAATCGTGCCGGTGACAGGGCTGTGCCGGATGCCCAGCACGGTGCGCGGGTCGTCGGAAGAAGAGGCGGGCTGCGTACGGCTCATGGGATGCTCGGGTAGATGAGGAAGAAGGGCGGGCAAGCGGCGGCGTTCAGGGGTTTTGCTTGATGCCGGCGGTCTGGATCAGCCGCACCCATTTGTCGCGATCCGCCTGGTAGTAGCGGGTGAAGGCCGCCGGGCTGTCGTCCGACAGCGCGTACCCTTGCGCCTCCAGCTTCTCGCGCACGTCCGGCAGGCGCAGCACGCGGCGCACTTCAGCGTTCAGCGCGTTGACCACGTCGGGCGGCGTGGCGGCGGGTGCAAGCAGGCCAAGCCAGGTCGCGACTTCGTAATCCTTGAGGCCCGCTTCGGCCGTGGTCGGCAATTGCGGGGCGAAGTCCACGCGCGCTTTACTCGTCACGGCCAGGGCGCGCAGGCGCTGGTCCTTCATGTAGGGCAGGGCGGTCGATGCATTGGCGAACATGAACGGCAGGCGGCCCGCGAGCATTTCGGTGATGCAGGCCTGTTCGCCTGCAAACGGGATGCTGTGCAACTCGATGCCCGCCGTCTGGGCGAACAGCACAGCCGCCATGTAGGGTGAGGTGCCGATGCCTCCGGAGCAGAAATCGATCTCGCCCGGCGCGGCCTTGGCCTGTGCGATGAGCTCCTGCACGGAGTTGGCGCGCAGCTTCGGCCCGGCCAGCAGCACTTGCGGCGCGCTGCCCACCAGGGCCACGCCGGTGAAATCCTTCATGGGGTCGAACGTCGTCACGTTCTGCAGCGTGGGCGCGACCGCGACGGTCGTCTGGCTCGCAAGCAGCAGGGTGTTGCCATCGGGCCGCGCGCGGGCCACGTAGGCGGCCGCGATCATGGAGGCGGCGCCGTTCTTGTTTTCGACCATCACGGCGCGTCCGCCCACCTGCATGTGCTGCGCCACGATGCGGGCCACGGTGTCGGGCGCGCCACCCGGCGGCGCGCCGACGACGATCCGGATCGTGCCGCCGGCCGAGGTGTCGGACATTGCGGGCGCGCCCAACGCCAGCAACGCGCTGCCGAGCAGCGGTGCAAGCAGTCTGGTCAGCAGCCTGCGTGGGTGTGCGCCAGGTTTCGTTTGCATCGGTGTCTCCTCGCGATATTGCCGTGCGCCGCATCGAAGCCGCGCCGGCTGTTGTGATGTGGAGCCAGTGTCCGGCACGCAGATTGATATAGTCAAATATATATATTGAGTCATTTCATACATTGATTTGTATGAACAGCGAGGTTCCCATGAATAAACGCGAGATGGCGCTGTTCGAAGCGGTGGGGCGCACGGGCTCCGTCACATTGGCGGCGGCTGCCACCGGGATGTCGCAGCCGGCGGCGAGCGCGATGCTGAAGTCGTTGGAAGACAAGCTGGGTTTTGCGCTATTCAGTCGCGAAAAACGCCGGCTGGCGCTGACCGCCGAGGCTCGCATGCTGCTGCCGGAGATCGTTCATGCGCTTGCGGCGATGGACAACGCCGAACGGGTGGCGGCCAGCATGCGCGGCGGGGCGCACGCGCGGCTGGACGTGGGGGCGGTGGCGGCCGTGGGCGCCAGCATCCTGCCCGGTGCGATGGCCTGGTTGCAGGCCCGCGAGCCCGGTGTGCGCGTCAGCGTGCGCACGGACATGACGCTGGGCGTGGCGGGGCTGGCGGCCGATCAGCGCATCGATATCGGCATCGTGATCGGCTCGGCGGCGCTGCCGAACGTGGGCCAGCGCACGCTGGCGCGGCTGAGCCTGCAGGCCGTGATGCCGGCGGGCCACGCGCTGGCGGATCGCCACCGTCTTGCATTGGCCGACCTGGCGGATACTCCGTATATCTCGCTCAGCCGTCACTTGCAGGTCGGGGCGCTGACGGCGCGGCAGTTCGAGCAGGAGCGTTTGCCGTTTCTGCCGGTGATCGAGGTGAATCAGTACTCGGCGGCCTGCGCCTTTGCGGAACGCGGTCTGGGTGTGGCCATCCTGGACAGCATGAGCGGCTTGTATGCGCGGCGTCATGGGCTGAGTGTCGTGCCCGTGGATGTGGAGGGCGGTCTTGATCTGGCCATCGTATGGCCCCTGAACCGCGGGCTGGGGCGCGTGGCGCGGCAGCTCGAGGCGGGACTGGTGCATGAGCTGTCGCACACTGCCGAGTAGGCGGGCGCCAGCCTGCTTTGAGCTTGGACTTGCAGCTGCGCCTGGCCGCTACGTCGATTGAAGAACCGAGATCGACGAGACGCTCATGATGATTCCGGTTGCGGCAAGCAGTGTGCGCACGATCAGCCGCAACACAACTGGCGAGAACGGAGGCGGCCTGCGCGCGGTCAGTATCGTGACCAAAAGCACGATCGGCACGGCCATGATCGTCAGTTCGAATGACAGCTCGGTAAAGCCGATCGTCGGCATCATGACGGCGAATCGAATCAGTCCGGCGGCACCGTTGAGGAACATCAGGGATTCCCGCGTTCTAGCCAGATCCCAAGGCTGCCGGTACAACAGGAATACAAGCGGCGGCCCGCCTGCGGCGAATAGACCGTTCATCAGGCCGGAAAGGAATCCGATCGCAAGAAAAGCGCCTGGCGAAGACTCGGCGGCCCGCGTTCGGTTGCTCTGCCCTAACATCCAGGCGCAATAAATGATGCTCAAGCCGAGTAGAAGACGCAGCAGCTCATACGCGTTCCCCATGATCCACGCCAGGGCCGCTATCCCCAGCATCGTGCCTAGCGTGCTGGCGATCAATAGCGGCCACAATTTCCGGTCCAGCCGCAATGCCCGCCGCCTGTAAAGAAACACGGCAGCGTTGACCACTGCAATGATCGAGACGGCATTGACGACATCTGGCAGCGGCAAGATTCCGGCGGCGCCAGTGAGGCCGAGCAGGACCAGAGCGAGCGCGAAGCCCGTCAGGTTCTGCGCGTACACGGCTACCGCGACGAAGACGAGGAACAGCATGCTGTTCAGCATGGCTCAAGCTCCTCGTGGCGACGGATTGACGTCATGTCGGCGCGCGCCGGTCAAGCGTAAATAGCATGTGGATGCGCGGTTTCATCGGCTCAGTGCGACGGCCTTTCTACGCATGGCAACGCCAAGGGCGGCGACGGACAGGGCCAGCGGAATGAATGACACCCACAGCACGGTGTTCCAACCAAACGCCGACAGCAGGCCACCGGATGAGAAGGAACCGATTGCCATCAGGCCGAAGACGATAAAGTCGTTCAGCGACTGGACGCGTGTTTTCTCCTCGGGCCGATGGCATTCCAGCACCAGCGCGGATGCGCCCAGAAACCCGAAGTTCCATCCCACGCCGAGCAGGATCAGTGACCACCAGAAGTGCATGACGTCGATACCACCCAGGCCCACCGCGGCCGCCACGCCAATCAATACGAGGCCCATGGTCGCGACCCGTCCCGCGCCGAAGCGGGAGATCAGTCTGCCGGTGAAGAAACTTGGCGCGTACATGGCAATGACATGCCACTGCAGTCCCAGGTTGGCGGACTCCTGCGAGTGGCCGCAGATGTGCATTGCCAGCGGCGCGGCCGTCATGAGGAAGTTCATGAGCATGTATGAGACAGCGCCGGCGATCACTGCGGCAATGAACCGCGGTTGCAGCGCAATCTCGGAAAGCGGGCGCCCACCCGCGACCTCCGCGGCAGTGGGGGCGGGCAATCTGACGCCGATAAGAATGAATGCGGAAATCGCTGCGACCGCTGCTTGCGCCAGAAACGTGGCGGCAAACATGTGCGGCGGCCATAGGTTCATCGTCCAGGTGACGAGTTGCGGCCCGACGACCCCGGCGGCGACGCCACCCGCCATGACCAGGGATAGCGCGCGCGCCCGTCGCTTGGGTTCCACGCCGTCCGCGGCGGCGAAGCGGAAGGACAGGACCACTGCCGCATAGACACCGCCAAAGAACGTGGCCAGGCTGAATAGCCAGAAACTTCCGATCACGACCGCAAGCATCGCCAGCAGGCCGGTGAGCACCCCAGCCCCGGTGCCCAGCAGAAATGCCGCACGCCTGCCATGGCGCCTGGCGACGGCGCCCATGGGTAGCGTGCATGTCGCCATGCCGACAACAAAGATGGAAATCGGCAGCGTCGCGAGCATGGGCGTCGGGGCAAGCATATTGCCGACGATGGAGCCCGTTGCATAAACGACCACCGAATTCGCGCCCGCCAGGGCTTGGGCGGTGGTCAGTCTCCAGATATTGCCTTGTTGAACGCCCTCGGGCAGAACAGCGGGGCGATCATGCCCTGGGGAGGCGCTACTTTGTGTCATTGCAGTGAACGGCGTGGGACGGGACAGGTGAGTTGGCATTACAACGCAAAGTTACGTAGGTGATCTATCGACAGATTGCCAAGTTATATAGAATCGGCGACATATGAACGCGCCCATACAGTGGAAATCCATTACGGTCCCGGCGGACGTCTTGCCGCCGGCGCCAATGACCATGAGGGTGCAGTCCATTGGTGCGCGGGATTATTTCGCCGCGCATACGCATGAATGGCATCAGGTCGTATACGCCGTCTCTGGCGTCCTCCTGGTCACGGCAGACGGCCATTCTTTCGCCATATCCCCAAACCAGGCCGCTTGGATTCCGTCCGGAACGGTCCATAGCGTCGGTTCTTTCCTCGGAGCCGAGTACCGCAGCCTTTGGCTTGCCGACCATCCCGGACGAGCGCTTTCTGAGGGCGGGGTGGCGGTCTTTGGCGTGTCTGCGTTATTGAAGGCGCTTCTTGTCGAGGCGGCGGCAATTCAAGGACAAACGGACGAGTATGAGTACTTCGGCAGGCTATACCGGTTAGTGCTCGACCAACTCTGCCGAGCAACGCCGATCTCATTGGTGCTGGCGTGGCCGACAAGCGGCCCGCTATTGACCGTGTGCGAAGCCTTGTACAACCGTCCGGCCGATCAAAGGGGCCCAGATGATTGGGGCAGGGAACTGGGAATGTCCGGGCGAACTCTGGCTAGAAAGTTCCTTGCGGAGACCGGGTTGACGCTGCGCGACTGGCGGCGCCGGCTGAAGTTGTTCAGAGCCATCGAACTATTGGAGAGTGGTCTCGATGTGACGGGGACTGCGTTGGAACTTGGGTATGGGTCCACGTCGTCATTCATTTTTGCGTTCCGGTCCGAGATGAAGTGCAGCCCGATGGCATATATGCGGGCCCGGGCTCCAACGCGTGACGCTGCGCCCGCGCCAGCTCGGCAGGACGGATCTGGTGTGCAGCACACCACCGAATAGGCGCCGCGCCTGTCGCTGGCAGATTAGGGTTATTCCGGGATTCTTTATGCTTAAACTTTTGTGAAGAATGAGCGGCGGATGCAGGGCCGCCGCTGCGATGAGGCATGAGGGCGGTTCACCGTGGTGCGGCAAGTGACGCACCGTGCGCGAAATTGCGGGGTGACGCCCCATATGGAGAATCGCAATGCTGCTGCGTAGACGTTGTCTAGCCTTGATGATGCTGGCGCTGACGGGCTGGACGACGGGAAGCCATGCGCAAACGCCATCTGAGGCCTGGCCCACCAAGCCCGTGCGTCTGGTCGTGGGGCTGGCGCCCGGCGGGCTGGTCGATGTGCTGGCGCGCACCGTGCAGCCGCACTTGGCCGAGGCCTTCAAGCAGACCGTCATCGTCGAGAACCGGGGCGGCGCGGGCGGCAACGTGGCGGGCGCCGAGGTGGCGCGCAACGGGAAAGACAACCATACCTTCCTGCTCAATCCTTCGACGACCGAATCGGTCAACCCGCTGATGTTCGTCAGCATGCCGTTCGATCCACAGCAGGATTTGCGGCCGGTTGGCTTGCTGGCCAATAGCCAGTTGTTCCTGTTTGTCCGGTCTTCGTTGGGCGTCAACACGCTCGAAGAGTTTGTGGAATACGCGCGCAAGCGGCCCGATCCGCTGAACTACGGATCCGCCGGCAACGGCACGACGCCGCATCTGGCCGGCGAGCTGCTCAAGCAGGCGACGGGCATGCAGGCCACCCATGCGCCGTATCGCGGCGTGGCGCCGGCGATTCAAGACCTGGCAGCGGGCCAGATCGACTTTGCGTTTGGACCCGCCACGGTCTTTCCCATGGTGCAGGCGGGCAAGCTGAAGGTACTGGCGGTGGCGAGCCGGCAGCGCGCTGCCGTGGCGCCCGACATTCGAACCTTTACCGAGGCCGGCATCGACGGTGTGTTCGCGGACAGCCTGTTCGGCGTGTATGCCGCCGCCGGCACCCGCGATGATGTGGTCGCTCGCATGAACGCCGAGCTCAACAAAGTGCTTGCGCGGCCGGAGATCCAGAAGCGCTTTCTGGATGCGGGCGCCGAGGCAATACCGCTGAGCGCGGCCGACTATGCCGCGCGCGTGCAGGAAGAAAAGAAACTGTTCGCGCCGTTGATGAAATCGTTGGGGCTGAAGGAACAATAAGCCGCCTCGCTTGTGCGTTCGTATCCGCAGCGCCCGATGTTCACGTCGGAGATCAGGTTGTTGAAATCCTGGCGCGGGTCACAAGCGCCTTAAAGCGTCTTTCAGCGTGCGCTAAGCTTCGTTCCAATGCCCAGCTTGGGGCCAAGAGGAACGATGACAATGAGAAGCGTGGCTTTGATCTTCATGCTTTCTGCCGCGGTGACGGGCCAGGCGCAGGAAGTCCGCACCTGGCATTTTTCCGGCGCTGATCTGATTGCCGCCATGGAAGGACGGATGCCGTCGCAGGTGCGCGATGCGTCGCTTGGCCGCCAATTCGCTTCGGCCTATGCGCAGGCCTACGTGAGCGGGGTTGCCGATCAGACGCAAGCCACGCTCTGGTGCACGCGAACCGGCGTTCTGCCGCATGAGTTGAAGGATAGGGTGCACAGCTATCTGACTGCGCTGCCGGACAATCGGCTCAATGGAAACGCCGGGCCGCTGGTTGGCGAGGCACTGGCGCGGTCGTTCCCTTGCCGGTAGCATCGCCACGGCCATGCCGGGTCAGTATGCGGCACGGTAGATGTCCAGCGCCTGGGCCTCGTCGATAGGCAACGGGTTATTCATCAGCAGGCGCTGTTGCGCCATCGCGGCGCTTGCCAGCGTAGGCAGGTCGGACTCTTCGATGCCGATGGCGCGTAGGCCCTGCGGCAGCTCGGCCTGGCGGATGAGGTCTTCCAGGAAGGATATGAAGGCAGCCGCGCCGCTCGCGGTATCCACGGCTGGCGGCAGGCCCACCGCTGCACCCAGTTCGGCGTAGAGAGGCGCTGCGGCCTGCGCATTGAAATGCAGCACGGCGGGAAGGACCAACGCGTTCGACAGGCCGTGCGGCACATGGAATATGCCGCCGACCGGGTAGGCGAGCGCGTGCACGCCGCCGACGGGGGCATTGGCGAATGCCTGGCCGGCCAGCATGGCGCCCAGCAGCATGTTGGAGCGCGCCTGCAGATTAGCGCCGTCGCGGCAAACGGTGATGAGGTTGGCAGTGAGCAGCTTCAACGCCAGGACGGCGAGGTGATCGGACAGCGGATTCTTCAGGCGTTTGCTGGTGTAGGCTTCGATGGCATGCACCATGGCGTCCACGCCCGTGGCGGCGGTGGCCGCGGGCGGCAAGCCTACCGTCAGTTCGGCGTCCAGAAAGGCCGCGTCGGCATAGAGCTGCGGCGAGACCACGCCGCTCTTGGTCGTGGCGCCGGTAGTCACGATCGAGATGGGCGTGACCTCCGAGCCCGTGCCAGCCGTAGTCGGCACCTGAATCAGCGGCAATCGCTGGCCCTGCACCTGGTTGACGCCATACATGGCGGGCAGCGGCTGATCGCTATTGCACAACAAGGCCACCAGTTTGGCCACGTCCATGGAAGAGCCGCCGCCAAAACCGATAACCACATCGGCGTCGAACGTCCGGGCGCGTTCGGCTGCTGCCTGGACCACGGCTTCGGGCGGGTCGGCAACCACGTCGTCAATAACCAGCGTCTGCCAGCCGCTGGCCGCCAGACTGGTCAGCGCCGGTTGCAGCGCACCGCTGCGATTGAGAAAGTTGTCGGTGACCAACACCGCACGTGCGCCCGTATGGCGTTCGCGCAGCAGGGCGCCCAGGCGGCGGGCCAGGCCCGGCTCGACGAGAATGTGGGGGACGGTCTGGAAGGAGAAGGCGGACATGGGATCAGGAGAATTCGTTGATGATGGTTTGCGCCACGTCTTCCAGCGATGATCGCGTGGCCATGGCGCGGCCTTGGATACGGCGGTGCGCTTCGTTTTCGGTAATGCCCTCACGCGCGATCAATAGCGTTTTGGCCGTGGCAACCTTGCTGACGGCGGCATAACGCCCCTCGAGCTTGCGCATATGGGCCATGGTGGCGGCCTGCTGGCGCCAGGCGGTGCGTGCCAGCAGTAATTGGGTCAACAGGCCAAAGGGGCGGATCGGCCGTTCGATGACTCCGGTGCAGCCGCTATGTAGAACCAATTGCAGCGTGGCCGGATTTTCGTATTCGACGATGCCGACCAGCGGCGGGCTCAGCGCGTTCAGGCCATCGGCCAGCTTCTGAATGGCCTCGCGATAGTCTTCTTCGATGGGCAGAACGACAACGTCGGCATCGGCGCAGAGCGTATCGGGCATCGGCCATTGCTGGGTCGGCACACAGCCGATGCGCTTCAGATGCGACATCAACAGGCGCGATTCGGCGTCCTGCGGGTGCAGGACCAGCACGCGCAGGCCGTTGAGTTCGCGCAGCGCCGTGGTGCTGCGGCCTGGCCGGGAAAGAAAGGCAGTCACGGCAGCGTCAGGGCGTGGGGATCCAGCGCATGGTCGACGAGGTACGGCACCGGCCGCACCGCGGCACGCGCGGCGTAGATAATCTGGAACCGCCGTTGGGCATCGATGCGGGCGATGCGCGGCCAGAGCGAGGTGTGCTGCGTGTCTCCATCGATAGTGACCAGACCCTGCGGCGCTTGGAATTGGGCGCCGTCCAGGGCCCGTACCAGCTCGGGTAGGGCAAGACCGCCTGCGCGGCGCGCGGCGTCGGCCACGAGATGGACCTGGGAATAGGCGGCTTCGGCGCCCGCCGTGATCGGGCTGTCTTCGCCGAAGCGTGCATGGTAGGCCTGGGCAAACCGGCGGCTGGGCGCGGTGTCCAGCGAAGCAAAGTACGGCGCGGCGGTGATGTGGCCTTCGGCCTGTTCGGCAGTGAGCAACGCCACGTCGGTCTCGTTGGTGGCGAGGCTGACGATGGGCATGCGCGCCGGATCCAGGCCCAGCTCGCGGTAGGCCCGATACAGCTTGACGATGTCCCGTCCGACCATGGTCGAGTAGATGGCGTCCGGACGCAACGCCACGGCGCGCTTGAGGACTTCGGCAAGGTGTTCCTGCGGTGCGTTCAGCGGCAGGTAGACCTCGTCGACCACTTCGCCGCCCGCCTGCTCGTACAGCTCTCGCATGATGCGATTCGACTCGCGCGGGTAGACGTATTGGCCGCCAATGAACAGCACCCGATTGCCAAAGTGGCGGATCACGTAACTGGCCAGCTGCACCGAGTTCTGATTGGGTACGGAGCCGCCGTAGAAGCAATAGGGCGAATACTCGAAACCCTCGTAGAGCGTGGCGTAGAACAGCAGGGCGCGGCGGCTTTCCACGACCGGCAGCACGGCCTTGCGGGTGCTGGACATATGGGTGCCGAAGATCAGCGGCACGCGTTCGCGATCGCAGAGCCGTTCGGCGGCCTCGCGATAGTCGGCCGGCTGGGCGCCCACGCGGGCGCTGACTGGGACGAGCGGCGCGCCATCGATGCCGCCGGCGGCATTGACCTCGTCGATAGCCAGCAGCGTGGCGTTTTCCTGGGTGATCTCGGTAGCCGCTGTCAGGCTCTCGTGCGAGAACAGCAGGCCGACGCGATGGCCTGTGGTTGCGGTCACAGCGACGTCCAGTCGAGCGAGCGCTCGAAAGCATGGGCAGCGCGATACAGCGTCGCTTCGTCGAAATGACGGCCCACCAGCATCATGCCGACTGGCAAGCTGTCTCGCAGGGCGCAGGGAACGGAAATGGCCGGATGGCCGGTGACGTCAAAAGGCGCGGTGTTGGCGTTCATTTCAAGGGCGCGGGTCACAAAGAGGTCCGGCGCCGCGTCGGAATCGATGAGGCGCGGCGCGCGCATGGGCACCGTCGGCATCAACAGCAGGTCGACACGGTCCAAAGCCTGATCATAGGCCTGGCGCAGGCGGCGCGCGAGGTTTTGCGCCTTGCCATAGTACTGGCCGCCGTAGCGTGCGTAGAAGTATTCACCGGCCAGAAGGCAGGTCTTGACGTCATGCGGAAACTCGTCGGCATGATCTAGCCAATGCCGTTGCACCTGCATCAGACCGGTGACATACAAGCCTTTCCAGTTGCTGCCGTAGTTGAAGCCCTTCATTTGCTGGGTCGTGCCTTCGACCGCGATGGGGGTCCAGATGGCATGGCCCTTGCGGTGCAGCGGCACCGACAGCTCGATCACGTCGGCCCCCTGGGCTGCCAGCTCGGCGGCGGCCTGGCGCACCGCATCGTCAACCTCGGGTTCGCTGTTGTGCCAGCCAAAGCCTTCGGGCACCACGCCGACGCGCAGGCCCTTGAGAGGCAGGCCCAACGCCTCGCAGTACGACGCGCGTTCGGCCGGCAGATTCTGCTGGCGCGGGTCCAGTCCATCACTGCCGGCGATGGCGTCGAGAAGCAGGGCATTGTCGGCCACCGTGGCCGTCATGATGCCGGCGTGATCCAGCGTCATTTCGATCGGCATGATGCCGGTATAGGGAATGAGGCCATGCGTGGGCTTCATTCCATAGATGCCGGAATAGGCGGCTGGAATGCGTACCGAACCGCCCTGGTCCGTGCCGATGGCCATGTCGGCTTCGCCGGCGCCGACCAGCGCCGCCGCGCCGGACGACGAACCGCCCGCAGAATGCTCGGGCTGGCGCGGGTTGCGCACGGGACCGGTGGCATTGGTGTGGCTGCTGCCCGATACGCAAAAGTATTCGCAATGGGCTTTGCCGACGATGCGGCCGCCAGCATCCAGAATGCGAGTGGCAACCGTGGCGTCCTGGTCGGGCACATAACCGCGCAAGGTGGCCGCGCCATTCATCATGGGTACGCCGGCCAGGCAGACATTGTCTTTGAGCACCACGCGCTTGCCGGCCAGCGGACCGCCGGGGCGGCCATCGATCTCGGTACGCACATACCAGGCATTGAGCGGATTGTCCTCGGGCTGCACGCCCGGTGTGCGCGGATAGCGCACCACCGGCGGCTGATCGATCATGGCATCCACCTGGTCGTACTCGGCGAAGGTGGCCTCCAGAATGCTGTCGTAGGCACGCAGCATGGCATCGTCCAGATTCAGGCCGATGCGGCGCGCGGCCTGGTCCAGCGCTTCCAGAGTGGGACGGGGAAGGGACATCTCGGATTCCGGTTCAGGATTGCAGACCGCCGTAACGCCGGGCGATCTCTTGGGGAGTAGTGGTTGCGGTGGGAATGTCGGCGATCAGCTCGCCCTTTTCCAGCACCAGGATGCGGTCGGCAAGCGCGCACAGGAAATCGATGTCCTGTTCGACCAGCAGGATGGCGATGCCATGCGAGGCACGCAGGAGCTGCAAGGCCTCGACGATTTCGTCGCAGATCGAAGGTTGGATGCCTTCGGTGGGTTCGTCCAGCAGCATCAACCTGGGTTCGCCGCACAGGCAACGGGCCAGCGCCAGCAATTGCTGTTCGCCGCCCGACAGGCTGCCGCCCGGACGATCAAGCAGACGTTGCAGACGCGGAAACACCTTCAGCACCGAGGTGACCATGGCATCGGCGCCGCGCAGGTTCTTCACACAACCCATGCGCAGGTTCTCGGCGACGCTCAGCGCCGGGAAGATTTGCCGCCCCTGCGGCACGAACCCCAGGCCCTGGCGGGCGCGCGCATGCGGGGCAAGCGTGCCGATCCTTCGGTCTGCCAGCGTCAGGTCGCCGCCGGTAAGGGGAAGCTCGCCCATCAGCGTGCGCAATAACGTCGTCTTTCCCATGCCGTTGCGGCCCAGAATGCCGGTGAATTCGCCGGCGGCCATTTCGAAGCTCACGCCGTGCAGCACCGGGATGCGGCCGTAGCCGGCTTTCAAATCACGCGCCTGGAGCATGTGTTTCTCCTTGCTTGCCCAGATAGGCGGCACGCACTTCGGCATGCGCCATGATGTCGTCGAAGCTGCCTTCGGCCAGCACTTCGCCCTGGTTGAAGACCGTGATGCGGCCGGCGATCAGGCGGATGAAGGCCATGTCATGCTCGACCACGACCACGGTGCTGTGGCGGTTGATGGCGGCAATCAGGTCGGCGGTCTTGCGCGTCTCTTGGTGCGTCATGCCGGCTGCCGGTTCATCCAGCAGCACCAGCTCGGGCCGAGAAGCCAAGATCATGCCCAGTTCCACCCATTGGCGTTGGCCGTGGGCCAGCGCATTGACGGGCGTGCGAGCATGCGCATCCAGGCCGATTTCGGCCAGCACCTGCGCGACAATGGCGTCCGGCTCGCCGTCGGTGCGCCGCGCCGCGGCCAGCCGCAGGTTCTCGCGCACGTCCAGCCCTTCGAAGACGCTGGGCACCTGAGTCTTGATGCCGATGCCCAGGCGCGCCACCTCATGTGTGGCCAGACCGCGCAGGGGTTGGCCCTTGAAGCGGATGTCTCCGCGGCTCGGCTGCAACTGGCCCGAAAGCATCTTGAAGAAGGTGCTTTTGCCGGCGCCGTTGGGGCCGATCAGGCAGCGCACTTCGCCGCGCTCCAGTCGGAAATCGACGTCTCGCACGGCGTGCACGCCGCCAAAACTCACACCCAGGGCCTGGGTTTCCAACAGCAGTTCGCTCATGCTTGCTCCTTGGCGGGCCGCACCACGCGGCGGCAAGCGTCGAGCACTGTCGGGGCCAGGCCGCGCGGGATCAACAGAACAAAGAGAATCAGGATGAGGCCCAGAACCAGGCCGGTGTCCACGGTGTGCTGCGCGCCCAGTTCCGTGACCATGGCTTGCAGCGCCACGCAGGCGATGATCGGGCCGATCAGTGTGCCGCGGCCGCCGACGATCACCCAGATGATAATTTGCGCCGACTGCGACAGACCGAACACGCCGGGGCTGACGAAGGCGCCCCAGTTGGCGTAGAGCATGCCGGCCAGGCCGGCCAGCGCGCCGCCCAGCGTGAACGCGGCGAGCTTATACAGGCTGGCGTTGTAGCCCAGCAGCAGGGCGCGCTGTTCGTTTTCGCGTACGGCGGCAACCACGCGGCCAAAGCGCGAGGCCATGATGGCGCGCAGGCCAAAATACGCCCCGATGAGGATAAGGGCGGCCAGTGTGAAGGTGCCTTCGGGGGACAGGGGCTCTGTCGCGCCCGGGAGCGTCAGCGGCGGGATCGACGGAATGCCATTGAATCCGCCCAGCAGCGCTTCGCCGATGCGATAGCTGTCGCCCGAGGTCGAATTCATCAGGTTAAACAGGATCAAGGTCACGGCCAATGTGATGACACCCAGATAAACGTCGCTGATCTTGCCGTAGAACATGAAGTAGCCAAGCAGGGCGGCAAAGGTCGCTGGCACGGCGACGGCCAACGCCATCGCGACCAGGCCGGGTCCGAAATTGAAGGCGCCGATCGCCCACGCATAGGCGCCCAGACCAAAGAACGCAGCCTGCCCAAAGCACAGAATCCCACCGTGGCCCCAGACAAAGGCCAGGCTCAGCGCAAGCAAGGCCATGACGAGGTAGACCGTCATGGACAGGAGACTGAACATGTCGACGACGGTGGGCAACATGACCGCGGCCGCGACGGCCACTGCGCCCAGCGCCAGAGAAATTACAGGTACACGCATCAGATCGCTCGCTTGAAAAATCGCCCGGTAATGCCTTGCGGCAGTAGACGGATCAGCACGATGGCGGCCAGCAGCAAGGCCACTTGGCCATAAACCGGCGTGGCAAGAAAAGTCACGCCCTGGCTGATTGCGCCGAAGAAGCCCGATGCGCTGACCGTGCCGGCGATGACGGCGCTGCCGCCGCTGATGACCGTGATGAAGGCCTTGGCGATGTAGGCCGCGCCGATGGTCGGGATGACACCCGTGAGCGGGGCGAGCACGGCGCCGGCCAGACCGGACAAGGCGGCGCCCAGACCGAAGGTCATCTTGTAAACGCCATTGGGGTTCATCCCCAACGCATTGGCCATCGCGGCGTTCTGCATGCACGCGCGGGCCCGCAGGCCGAAATCGGTGAATCGCAGCAGGCACCACAGCGCAAGCATCACGCCGGCAGCCAGCGCAATCAGAAAGAGGGTGTAGCCGCTCGCCTGGCGCGCGCCGATGGTGATGCCGCCCAGGGGCGACGAGATGCCGACCGTCGTGTTCCCGAAGACCATGGTGGCCAGCCCGATGACGGCTAGCGACAACCCCCAGGTCGCCAGCATGGTGTCGATCATGCGGCCATACAGATGGCGCACCAGCAGGTGTTCGACAAGCACGCCGAACATGCCGACGATCAACGGCGCGAGCACCAGCATGGAGATCCAGATCGGAACGCCCCATTGATTGGTGGCAAGGATGGCGACGTAGCCGCCCAGCATCATGAATTCGCCGTGGGCGAGATTGATGATCTTCATCATCCCGAACACCACCGCCAACCCGACGCTCAACAGCGCCAGGGTGGCGATCGCACCCAGGATATCGATGGCATAAATGGCAACGAGATCCATGAATCGCTCAGAACTTGATGGCGTATTGACGGTTGTCCGTCGGGTTCTTGATAAGGTCGCAGACCGCAGCGGTGTCGCCAGGCTGTTGCTGCGGGAAGCTCTCGACGAGATTGAGCTTGCGGTCATGTACTTCCGCGATGTGCACATCCAGGGTGCAGTGGTGAGTGGCGGGGTCCAGCGACACGCGGCCGCTCGGCGCATCGATGGCGATGCCGGACTCCAGCGCTTCGATGACCTTGATGCGGTCGATCGAGCCGGCCATGCGCACGCCTTCGGCCCACAGCATGAAGCCCTGATAGGCGCCCATGGCCAGTTCCGTGATGTACGGATAGTCGGCGCCGTAACGGGCATGGAAGCGCTTGACGAAGTCGGCGTTGGCCGCGCCAGGCAGCTCTTGCAGGTAGTTCTGGCAGACGAGGAAGCCATTGCATTCTTCGGGCGACAGCACGATGTGTTCATTGCCACCGGCAAAGGTGGTCGAGGCGAGCGGGATCTTGCCCGTCATGCCGGTGGCCTTCCATTGGCGATAGAAGGACATGTGTGCGCCGCCCACCAGGCCCGACCAGACGAAGTCCGGCGAGGCGGCTTGGATCTTGGAAATGGCAGCGCCGAAATCGGTCACGTCCAGCGGGAAGAACTCGGTTGCGACGGTCTTGCCGCCGACATCGGATGCGTACTTTCGCACCCAGTTGGACACGATCTGGCCGTAGTTGTAGTCGGCCGCCACGATGTACACCTTCTTGCCCCATTGCTTGACGGCGTAGGGCGCGAGCTTCTGCACGGTCTGCGCGGGCGTTACGCCGGCCGCGAAGTAGTTGCGGTCGCAGACGCCGCCTTCGTACTGATTGTTGTAGAAGTACAGGGTGCGATAGCGGTTGAGCACCGGACGCACAACCTCGCGCGAGGCCGAGGTAATGCCGGCGTGGACCACGGCGGCCTTGTCGCGCAGCGCGGCCTGCTGCGCAAATTGCGCATAGAGCTGCATGTTCGATTGCGCGTCATACGCGATGAAGTTGATCTGCTTGTTCAGCAGGCCGCCCTTGGCATTGATTTCCTCTGCCGCGAACCGCAGCGCGTCCATCACCGGCTTGCCGTAGATGTCCAGGCCCCCGGACAGATCGTAGATGGCGGCGACATTGATTTTTTCGTCGCCAGCCGCAAAGGCGCGCGAGCCAGTGAGCCCCATCAGGGTGGCAGAGGCGGCGGTGGCTGCGGTAGACGAGAGGAACTGACGGCGGTTCATGCTCATGTTGATGGCCCCTTGAGCGCTTGCGGCGCGCGCGGTCTGGCGCCCGGCGCGAAGTGCAGGGACGTGCAGAGGCCGACGCCGAAAGTCGCGTAGACGTGTGTAAGTTTGTGGGTATGCCGAGAACCCGGCAGGATGTCGACGCCGTTGTCGACGAGAAACACTGAGCGGCCTTGCTGGCAGTTGCGCCTTTGGAACTTACCGGGCCGACCTTCAATGCGTGAAGGCAGGCCAAATTCTAGGGGAAGGGCAAGGGCCAGGCTAGCCCCGGGATTTCCCTAGGCCTGCCGCTGATCTTGTCGCAAGCCGCGCCATCAGCCAGGAGGTAAGCGATACCGGCCCGCTATGCGCGACATGGATCTGATCGCGCTCCACGGTTTTGATGAAACCTGCGCGAGGGTGCCGCGCAGATCGCCTTCCGCCTCAGGTTAAAAGCATATGCCTGAATCGTATTTGGCCTCCTGCCACCGGCCTGTCCATACTGAGCGGTTTTGGCCTGCCCGCCGGGCCGCCTTCCTTCCTTGCATCGGACGCATCATGAGCACCCTGTCACCCGAAGTTCAAGCCGCCCAGGCCCTGGGCCGTGAAGCCGGTGTCGGCACCCCCAATGTGCTGACCACCCCGCTGGATCAAGTGCGCCGGCAGGCGCGCGGTTATCAAATCTGGTTGGCGGGGGACGCGCCCGAAGTCGGACGCGTGGTTGAGCACCGGCTGGATCATCTGCCGGTGCCGGCGACCTTGCGGCTTTACTATCCGGCGGGATCGGAGGGCAAGGCGCTGCCGCTGTATCTGCACCTGCACGGCGGCGGGTTTGCGCACGGGGATCTGGAAACCCTGGATCGCTGGAAGCGCGAGATTGCCAATGAGGCCGGCATGGTGACGGGCGGATTGGACTACGCGTTGTCGCCCGAGGCGCGCTATCCGGTGGCCCTGGAGCAGGTGTTGGAAACGGTGCGCTGGTTGCATGGCAATGCGGCAACGCTTGGCCTGGATGCGGGGCGTTTGAGTCTGGGCGGAGAGTCTGCCGGCGGCAACCTGACGCTGGCGGCCGCGCAACGGCTGCGTGATGCGGGCGAGCCGTTGCTTCGCGCGATTGCGCTGATCTACGGCATGCTGTCGGCGCGCCGGGATACGCCGGCGCAGCAGGAGCTGGGTGATGGCCGCTTTGGGTTGTCGACCGACAAGCTGGATTGGTTCTGGCGCCAGTATGTGGCGGATGACGCGCAATTGCAGGATCCCGGCGTCGCGCCGCTGTTGGGCGGCGTGCAGGGGCTGCCGTCTGTCATTCTGCAAGCCGCCGAGCTTGATCCCTTGCTGGACGACACCAAGGATCTGGCGCAAGCGCTGCGCGAGGCGGGCGCGCAGCCGTGGTTGAAAATCTACCCCGGCGTGCCGCACAGCTTCATCGGCATGACCCGCATCCTGCCGCAAGCGCGGCAAGCTCGTTCGGATCTGGTGCAGCAGTTGCGTCTGCTGCTGGCCTGAGCGCCTCGGCTTTTTAACTCCGAACCGGCTTGTTCCCATGCGACACGCTGGGCGTATCGCGGAACAGCGACATGTGCGTGTGCGTCGCCACCCACGGATCGCCGACGTTTTCGCGCGCGAACGACACGGTGGCGCGGCCCAGGCGGTCGAAGGTCTTGCCGTCGGGGTGATAGCCGATCGAGTCCCACACCGCCGCACCGACGGCGAAGAGGCGATCCGGCGACACGAAGGTCTGCACGTCGTCCAGGCGCCACAAGAACTTATCGATGCTGAACCACACATTGCGCCACTGGTTCTTCTCGGCGTGATCGCGGCCGTGCACGAAGTTGGTGTACGTGCCAAACGCGACAAAGTCTTCTGCGAACAGATGGCGCGCCGCCGCGTAATCCACGGCCTGGACATGGTCGGACAGTTCCTTGAACCAGGCACGCACCGCGTCGGCATCGGCCGGCGCAACAGGGGTCAGAGCTTTAACAGACATGGTTTCTCCATGAAAAATTACGAGGAAATCGGCGCGGCGCCGGGAAACCAGCAAGCCACTTTGTGTTCACCCGCCATTGTCATCAGCGGCGGCGCTTCCTGGCGGCAGCGTTCCACCGCCAGCGGGCAGCGCGGGTGATAGCGGCAGCCTGAGGGCGGGGACATCGGACTGGGCGGTTCGCCCAGCGCGACCGGAAACGTCCGCCGGCCATCGCGATGGCGTTCCGGCTCGGGCACGGCAGCCAGCAGGCCGCGCGTGTAGGGATGCAGAGGCCGGTCGTAGACATCGTCGCGGCGTCCGGTCTCGACCACCTGGCCGGCATACATGATGGCGATGCGATGCGAGATGTGCCGCACCACCGCCAGATCGTGCGCGATCAGCAGGAACGATAGCCCCAGCTCCTGTTGCAAGTCCTGGAACAGATTGATGATCTGCGCGCGTACTGACACGTCCAGCGCCGACACGGGCTCATCGGCCACGATCAGCTCGGGCTGAATCGCCAGCGCGCGGGCAATGCCGACGCGCTGGCGTTGACCACCGGAGAACGCATGCGGATAGCGCTTGGCGGTGTCGGCCGGCAGGCCGACCTGCGCGATCAACTGGGCCACGCGTTCTTCCAGCGCACGCCGTCCCGCTGACCAGCCATGCACGATCAAGGGCTCGGCGATCGCATCAAACACGGTGTGCCGCGGATTCAAACTGGTGGACGGGTCCTGAAACACGAGCTGCATGTGCCGCCGCAGCTCGCGCAATTGCGCGGTGCCTGCGGTGCTGATGTCTTCGCCGCGAAACCGGATGGAGCCCGAGGTCAATGGCGTGCGGCGCAGGACCGCGCGGCCCAACGTTGTCTTGCCCGAACCGGATTCGCCCACCAGGCCCAGGGTTTCGCCGCGCGCCAGTTCCAGCGAGACGCCGTCGACCGCGCGCGCGGTCATGGGCCGGCTGAACCAGCCCGCCGAGCGCACCGGGTAATGCACGCGCAGATCCGCGACCTGCAACAACGGGGGCGTCATGCCAGCTCCTTCCAGACCGGTGCAAACGGCCGCACACAGGCAGCCAGACGTCCCGGGGACAGCGATTGCAACGGCGGCCGCGCGGCGCACGCCGCATCGGCGCCCGGGCAACGCGGCGCAAAATCACAATAGCTGCGCCGCACACGGGGATCGGGCGGCACGCCTTCGATCGCCGTCATGCGGTGCTGGTTATCCGACAGCCGTGGAGTGGCGCGCAGCAAGCCCGTGGTATAGGGGTGGGCAGGCTGGGCAAACAAGGCATCGGCATCGCCGACCTCGACCAGACGGCCGGCATACATCACCGCCACGCGATCGGCCACCTGCGCCACCACGCCCAGATCGTGCGTCACCAGCAGAACCGCCAGCTTAAGGCGGGTTTTCAGTTCGGCTAATAGCGCCAGGATCTGCGCCTGGATCGTGACGTCCAATGCAGTGGTCGGCTCGTCGGCGATCAGGATCTGCGGATCGCAGGCCAGCGCCATGGCGATCAGAATGCGTTGCCGCTGACCGCCGGAAAACTCATGGGGCAGGCGCGCCAGGCGTTCGGCCGGTTTGGGGATGCCCACCTGTTCCAGCAGGCTGACGGTGCGCGCACGGCGGGCTGCGGCATTCAGCGCCGTATGGCGCTCCAGCACCTCATCGATCTGCGTGCCGATGGTCAAGAGCGGATTCAGCGCACTCATGGGATCTTGGAACACCATGGCGATGCGCCGCCCGCGGATGTCCTCCAGCGTGCGTTCGGGCAGGCTGAGCAGGTCTTGACCGTCGAACACCACACTGCCGCCCGCCACCCGGCCGGGCAGGGTGGTCAGGCCCATCAACGCCAAGGCGCAGGCGCTCTTGCCGGAGCCGCTTTCGCCGACCAGGGCCAGCGTCTCGCCGGCATGCAGATCAAAGGACACGCGATCGACCGCATTGACGCTGCCCTGGCGGGTCAGGAATTCAACGCTCAGTTCACGCACGCTCAACAGAGGCTGCGTCGTCATCGCGCCTCCTTGGCCAGCAATTTGCGGGCGAAGTCTTTTTCGCGTTCCCGCGGGTCCAGCGCCAGGCGCAGGCGGCTGGCTGCCAGGTTGACGCCCAACACGGTCAGCGCGATGGATAGACCGGGAAAGGTCGCCAGCCACCAGGCGCTGGTCAGATAGTTGCGGCCATTGGCCACGTCCAGACCCCATGACACGCCGGGCGGTTGCACGCCGACGCCCAGAAACGACAGCGCCGCCTCGGCCAGCACGACGCGGGCAAACTCCAGCACCATCAAGGTGATCAGCGGCGCCGCCAGATTGGGCAAGACATGGCGCAACAGGATGCGGGCCGGGCGCGCGCCGGCCATCTCGGCGCTTTCGATGTAAGGCAGCTGACGCACCGACAGCACCACGCTGCGAATCTGCCGCGCGTAGACCATCCAGCCGTTCAGGGCCAAGGCCAGAATGACGGTGCCGGGGCCCGGTCCCAGAATCACGAGGATCACCAGGGACAGCAGCAGGCCGGGGAAGGCCACATGGATATCGACCCAGCGCATCAGCACCGCGTCCACACGGCCGCCGGCGAAACCTGCAATCAAACCGACCAGCACGCCCACGCCGGCCGATATCGCGACCACGGCGGCGCCGATGAAGATAGACAGCCGCGCGCCATGCAGCACCCGGCTCAGCACATCACGGCCCAGGTTGTCCGTGCCCAGCAGATTCGCCAGACTGCCGCGTTCTTCCCAGGCCGGCGGACGGAGCCGCGCCGACAGCTTGATGGTGGCGGGGTCATAAGGCGCCAGCCACGGCAGGATGATGGCGACGGCCGCCAGCGCCAGCAGCAGCACCAAGGCCAGGATCCAGCCGCGCTGACGATCCGACAGGGCACGCCAGCCGCTTGCCGCCGGCGCGGACACCGGCAGTTCCCACACAGGCGCGCTCATACCGCGATTCTCCGGTCCAGCAGCCGGTACACGATGTCCAGGCAAAAATTCAGGATTACGATCAGGAAGGCGATGAAGAAGACGACGGCTTGCAATAGCACCAGGTCCTGGCGCTCGATGGCCTGCACCGCCGTCTGGCCCAGCCCCGGCCAGGCGAACACGGTTTCGACCACGACGGTATGGCCGGCCAGCATGGCGGCGAACTCCCAGCCCAGCAGCGCGACCGTCGGCACGGCGGCATTGCGCAGGGCATGCACCAGCACGATGCGCCGCGAGCGCAAACCCTTGGCGCGCGCCGTGCGCACGTATTGCGAATTGAGTTCATCGATCAGCGCCGAGCGCAACATCATGGCGATGCGCCCCAAGGCCGGCAAAGCCAGCGTCACGATGGGCAGCACGGCGCTGGCTGCGGTGTCCGAACCCGATGACGGCAACCAGTTCAAGGTCACGGCAAACAGCAGGATCAGCAGCAAGCCCAGCCAGAATTGCGGCAGGGACAGGCCGCTCAGGCTCAGCAATACAGAAATGCGATCCGCCCATTGCCCGGGTTTCAAGGCCGCCGCAATGGCCAGCGGCACGCCCAGCAGCACAGCAACTGCCAGCGCGCCCAGGCACAAGGTGAGGGTGCCGGACAGGCGTTCGAGCACGATGTCCACGGCCGGCCGGTGTTGCCAGAGCGAGTCGCCGAACTGAAAGCTGGCGATGTCGCGCAGATAGTGCACGTACTGCAGCCAGATCGGGCCATCCATGCCCAGCGCGCGCGCCAGCACTGCGCGGTCTTCGGCCGAGGCATCGACCGGCAGCATGGCTTGCACGGGGTCGCCGATAAGGCGCGTGACGACGAACACGATCGTCGTCACGCCCACCACGACCAGCAAGCCTTGCAGAAAGCGGCCCAGCAAAAAGCGCGGCAAGCCGCGCCCGCCCTGATTAGTCGGTGACACGGAAGTCCTTGAGCGGAATCAGGCCATCGACGCGCGGCGAGAAATCCACCCGCTTGGACAAACCGAAAATCTCGCCGCCATCCAGCAAAAAGACCAGATAGGCCTGATCTCGGCCGATCTGCAGCGCCTTGGAGTACAAGGCCTGACGCTTGGCGGGATCGGCTTCCTGGCGCGCGTCTTCGATCAGCTTTTTCAGTTCGGCGTTGTCGTTGGCGGCTGCGACGCCGCCTTGCGCGTAATAGGCGCTCAGCGTGCGATCCGCGTCCAGCAGCTGATTCGAATGGCTACTGCTGATCTGCGCTTCGGTCGGCACGCGGTTCTTGTTCAGCGCGTCCAGGTATTCGGCCCAGGCCAGCACACGGAAGTTGACCTTCAGGCCGGCGGCCTCCCAGTAGGCGGCAATGGTTTCCGCCAGTTCCTTGTCTTTCAGCCAGCGGCCCGAGGGGGCGTAGAGGTCGATGCTTTTGCCATGGGCGCCAGCGGCCTTCAGCAGCTCGGTCGCGCGCTTGGGATCGTAGGGATAGGGCTTGATGGAGGCGTCATAGCCGAACCAGCCCGGCGCCAGCAGTTGGCCGTGCGACACCGAGGCGTAGCCGCCATAGAGGTCGTTGGCCAGCGCTTCCTTGTCCACCGCGTAGTTCAAGGCCTGGCGCACGCGTACGTCGGCCGTCAGGCCTTTCAAGGCGTTGAGCGACACGAAGGGCAGGTCGGTGCCCTTGAGCGTCACGGCCTTGGCCACGCGCTTGGTGTCTTCCGGCAGCAGATTGGTGATGAAGTCGAAATCGCCGGCGCGCAGGCCCGACAGGCGCGTGCCGGGTTCGGCGACGAAGCGATAGGTGGCGCGGTCGACATTGCCGACTGCCTTGGGGTTCCAGTAATTCGGGTTCTTGGTGAGAACGATGCGATTGCCCTTGGACCATTCCGTCAGCACATAGGGGCCGCTGCCCACCGGCTTCTGGCTCAGGCTGCCATCGGCGGCCGCGGCCGGCGACACGATGGTCAGCCACGACAGACGCGCCGGCAGCGCCGGATCGGCGCCGTTGGTATGCACCTTGACGGTCACCGCGTCCACGGCCTCGGCCTGCTTGATGCCGAGAAAGAACGGACGCTGACGCGAGGCGGTCTTGGGGTCGACGATGCGATTGATGCTGGCGGCCACGGCAGCGGCATCCAGGGGCTTGCCGTCGCTGAACTTGAGGTCCGGACGCAGCGTCACTTCCCAGGTGGTCGCGTCGATCTGACGCGGCAAGCCCGTTGCCAATTGCGGCACCAGCTCGCCCGCCGGCGTGCGGGTCAGCAGGGTTTCGAAAATATTGCGCGAGACGGCGCGCTCTGAGCCATCCTGCGCCGTCTGCGGATCCAGCGTCGAGGGCTCGGTGCCCAGCGCCAACGTGATATCAGCCGCGTGCGCGGCGCTCAGCACCGACGCAGACAGCAGCAAACCCAAAAACTGGTTAAGGCGCATGGCGCACTCCGGATCCATCGTAAATAAGGAAAACGAAGTTTGCCGTCAGAAAATCAAACGTGCCGTTCTAAGGATATGTCGCGGAAATACTTGACTGAAGCGGGGAGGGGCGGGGCACTAAGCCGCCCCGGACAGCAACACGGGCAGTTCCCACGCCCGATGCTGCACCGGCTCGCCCAGATGTTTTTCCACCTGCACCAAGGCGGTCTGTGCGCTGGGTCCCTGCGTCAGCCGTGAGGTCCCGATGTCCGCGGTCAGTGCATTCGGATTGCCATGCCTGTCCAGGTTGCCGTCGGGATCCGACCAGGCGCCCGTCGCCATGATCACCACCCCGCGCGACAGCCCGTCGTCCAGCACCGCGCCCGCCAGACATGCGCCACGGTCGTTGAACACCCGCAGCACATCGCCTTCGCCGATGCCGCGCTCGGCGGCATCCAGCGGATGGATCGCAATGGGCTCATGGCCGGACACTTTGCCGGCGCGCGACAGGCTGGCGGGATCCAACTGGCTGTGCAGCCGCGTGCGCGGCTGATTGGTCAGCAGATGCAGCGGCCATTGTTCTGCCGCAGGCGCGCCCAGCCATTCCGTCGGCGCCAGCCAGGCTGGATAGCCGGGGCAATCGTCATAGCCGTAACCGGCCACCGCTTCGGAATACAGCTCGATCCGTCCAGACTTCGTGTACAGCGGGTTGGCCGCCGGATCCTGCCGAAAGCGCTCGAACAGCACATACGGCGTTTCGGGCGGGGGCACCTCGGCATGACCGTGTGCCCAGAAGGTGTCAAAGTCAGGCAGTTCCACGCCCCGCGCCTGACATCCCGCGCGCATGCCGTCATAAACATGCCGGCACCAGCCGGCCACATCGCGCCCCACGGTGAAGGCCTCGCCAAACCCGGCGCGCCGCGCGAGTTCCGCGAAGATATCGAAATCGTTGCGCGCCTCGCCCTGCGGCTCCACGGCGCGATGCATGGCGAACACGTAAGGATCACGCGACGACCCGCCCACGTCTTCGCGCTCCAGCGCTGTCGTGGCGGGCAGCACGATGTCCGCGCGCCGGGCCAGCGGTGTCCAGAAGGACTCGTGCACGATCACCGTTTCGGGCTTGCTCCAGGCCTGCCGCAGGCGATTCTGATCTTGATGGTGATGAAACGGATTGCCGCCGGCCCAGTAGATCAGCTTCACGTCCGGGTAGACATGCCGCCCGCCGTTGAACTCGTACTCCGTGCCCGGCGCCAGCAGCATGTCGGCGATGCGCGCGACGGGAATCGCCAGGCCCGAGGGATTCCTGGGCACCGGAATCTCCGGCCCCGGGACCTGACGGCGCGGCTGACCGATACCGTTCAACGAGGCATGCCCAAAGGCAAAGCCGCCGCCAGGCATGCCGATCTGGCCCAGCATGGCCGCCAGCCCGATCACCGCCCAATACGGCTGCTCGCCATGCTGCGCGCGCTGCAAGGCCCAGGCGGCCGTCAACAGGCTGCGCTGCTGCGCGGCCTCGCGCGCCAGCGCCGCAATGCGTTCTGCCGGAATGCCGGTAATGGCCGCGGCCCAAGCGGCATCCTTGGGCTGGCCATCGGTATCGCCGCGCAAGTACGCGGCCCAGCGCTCGAACCCGGTGCAATGGCTGGTCAGAAATGCCGTGTCGTGAAGGTTCTCGGTCAGCAGGGTGTGCGCCATGCCCAGCATCAACGCCGTGTCGGTGTTGGGCCGTATCGGCAGCCACTCGGCGGCCATCTCGGCGGGAATGTCGGCCCGGGTCGGGCTGATCACCACCAGTTTGATGCCGCGGCGCTGGGCCTCGCCCAACCAGCCCGGCAGGTTGTGCAGGCCTGCGCCGCCTGAAGTCACCTGGCTGTTCTTGACCGGAATGCCGCCAAAGGCGATCAGCACCCGGGTGTGTTCGAGCACGCTGTCCCAATCGGTCACGTCGCCGCTGACGGGCGAGGTGGTGCCGATGACATACGGCAGCAGAAACTGCGCCGCGCCCCAGCTGTAGTTGCCGATCTGGTCAACGCAGCCGCCGCCCAGAAACAGGAACCGCCGGATCAGGCTGCGCGCATGGTGGACCCGCCCGGCCGAGGACCAGCCATACGAGCCGCCAAACACCCCGGCCGCACCATGCTTGGCGCGCACGCGCGCCAGCTCGCCCGACACGAGGTCGAGCGCGCGGTCCCAGGAGATTTCGATGTAGTCGTCGCCCTCGCGATCACGGCGGCCTTCAAGCCAGCCGCGCCGCACCGCCGGACGGCGCACGCGCAGCGGCGAATGCACCATCTCGGGAATGGAATCCAGCATGGGCGAGGGCGCCGGATCCGGCCCAAAGGGCTCGCAGCCGACCAGGCGGCCGGCTTCGGTGATTGCCGTGAAGGCGCCCCAATGCGCGAGCGAGGGGTGACGCGTACGTGCCATGCGGAAAACTCAGAGTGCGGTTCGACGAAATCATACGGCAACGCCAGCGCGCAATCCGAGTTTTGGGAGCAACGAGATCAGCAACGGCCGACGTTCAAGTCTGAAATCACGTTGTTGAAATCCTGGCGCAGGCTGTTGGCGTCGTTCTCGATCGTGGGACGCATCATCTTGAATGCACCAGTGCGCGCCGCGTCTTCCTTGTAGCGGCCATTGTCGGTGTGCTCCAGGATCTTGCGGCCCGAGGCCAGGAAGCTGTTGACGTTCATCATCATGCCGCTGCAGCCCTTGGGGTCGGCTTCACGTGTCTTCTTGTCAAAGCCCAGCGCCATTTCATTCATCTTGTCCAACTGCTGCTTGAATGCTTCCTGGTCGGCGCCCAGGCCCTTGCCGTCGAACACGCCCGACGCCTTGTCCATCGTGGCCTTGCCGTAATAGACCATGCCGGCACGGTAGTAGGCGACCGTGTCCTTCTTGGCCTTCTCGAACGCTTCCTTGGTGTTGGCTGTGTCCTTGACGGAGATGCCGCGGTAGAAGCCGTCTTCCGCCTTGACGACTTCCGTCAGCGCTGCCACGTAGGCGGGGCTTTTCTCGCGTGCCAATGCGCCGTTGTCCGACAGGAAGGTCTTGGCGGCCGAATAGTTCTGCAGTTCGTTGCTCAGCGGCGCGAGTTTGCCCAGCGCGTCCGAGAACGCCTTGGCCGGTGCGTCGATCTCGGCGATGGGCGTGGGCATCGCCAGCGCACGGTCGAGTTTCTCTTTGGTGCGCAGGATGGTCGTGTCATTGCTGATGACGAAATCCTTGAGCGGCTTGCTGCTCTTGATCGCGGGGACAGCATAGGCCTCGTAGCGCTCGAGCGCCTGCGCGAACGTCGTGGAGATGCTGTTGGCCGTATCCACGTATTGGTTGTACTTGATGATTTCTGCCTGAGCGGTGCTGGCTTCGGGTGCTTTCGCTTCCGGCTTGGCGCTATCGTCGCCGCACGCGGCGAGCGCCAGCGCGACGAGCAGAGCGGCGGACAGGCGCGAAGGGCGCGGCATATACATCTTTGTTTCCTGTGACGGGTTGCTATGAAGGGGACGCATGATATGCCCATCATTTGCTTAACACGCTACAAAGTCATTCAACCCTGTCACAAGAATTTTCAAGTCCTACATCACCTTCACCGCCCGCCCGATGAACTGGATCGGTCCGGTCGGCTTGCCGGTGGGCGACCCGGTGGCCGGCTCCAGCGTCAGCTCAAACAACTGGTTCGGCTCCAGCGGAGGCAGCTTGTCCAGCGCGATGCGCACGGGCTCTCCGGGTTTGATCAGGCCCAGCGAGACCGGTCCGGCCCAGTCGTCGGCCTTGGTCCAGAATTCCAGCGCACGATCGGCCGGGACCTGCATGGCCGCGATCGGTACCAGTTGCACCTCGCGCTGACCGGCACTGGCCTGCACGACCCAGCCCGGCGTTTGCGACTGTGGCGCGACCAGCACCACCATGTACTGCACGGGACCCGGTGCTGGCGCGGGCCGCAGCGCGAGCGTGCCGGCCAGCACCAGGGCGGCGGCCAGACCGCTCGCGGCCGCGCCGCGCCAGAAGAACAGGCTGTCCCACCAGCCCGGGCGAGCCGGCTGCGCGGCTTGGCGGGCCGCGCTCTGGCGATCCAGCGTTTTCGCGATGCGAGGCCACAGGCCGGGCGATGGTTCCACCGGCGCGGCCAGGCTGCTGAGCGGCAGCAGGCGTTCTTCCCAGCGGTCGACGGCGGCGCGCAGCGCGGCATCATGCGGCAGGCGGGCGTTGACCTCGCGCCGGCGCGCAGCGGACAAGGTGCCCAGCACGTATTCGCCGGCCAGTTCGTCCAGGTTGTCGGGGGTAGGGGACGGGGCGCTCATGCCAGGCATTCCTTCAGCGCTTTCAGGCTGCGCTTGATCCAGGCTTTGACGGTGCCCAGCGGTGCGCCCAGGCGCTGCGCGATCTCACTGTGGGACAGGCCTTCCACATAGGCATGCAGCACGCAGTTGCGGCGCACGGGTTCCAGTTGTTCGAGGCACGGGCCGATGCGGCCGGCGCTGTCGCGCCAGTCGAACGCGTCGCGCGTGTCGTGCCAGGCGTCGATCGCGTCGCGGGCATCGAGCGCGGCGGCGGTGTCGTCGTCGACGGCGGTTTCGTGGCGGCCGTCCCGTACGGCGTTCAGCGCCAGGTTGCGCACGACGCTGTAGAGCCAGCCGCGGGCCGAGCCGCGCGTGGCGTCGAAGCTGCCGGCACGGTGCCAGATATTGACGAAGGCGTCGTGCACGATGTCTTCGGCCCGGGCGCGGTCGCGCACGATGCGCTGCGCGACGCCCAGCAGCCGGGGGCCTTCGTGGCGGTACAGGGCTTCCAGCGCCGCGCGGCTTCCCCCGGCGCACTGCTCGAGGGCTGCGGTGTAATCGAAATCCGGATCGGGTCGGTTCGGCATGCGCGCAGAGCAGGAAGGGGTGGGCGCGGACCAGGCTGGCAAGCCCGGGGCGGCGGCGTATCCGGGCATGTTACCGGACTCCCGCCGCCACCGCGGCCCGCCCGGTGTCAGTTCGCCTTCCAGAAGAGGTAGTCGGCCTGGTACGACACCTGGCTGCGTTCGCCGGCCTTGGTGCAAGGCTTCTGCGGCGCCACGCCGCCCTTGAGCGCCGTGCGCTGGATGTACGTGACGCCGGTCAGGGCGCCGGCGCCCATGGCGGGATTGGCCTTGACCAGTTGATAGGGCAGGTTGCCCGCGCCGGCCGGCGCCACGGCGACCTGCGTGCCGGTCAGCTTGGAGCCGTCCGCGGCTTCCCAGGTGGCGGGCGGGCCGTAGTAGGTGCCTACCTGCTTGCCCTGGCGGTCTTTCAGCACCGCCTTCGGACCGGCGAAGACCCATTCCATCTGGTCCTTGGCGTCGGCCTTGGCGCGGCATTCATAGGTGATGTCGCCCGTGCCCACGGTTTCCCAGGCCACTTTGTGGCCGGCGGGTACCTGAACAGAAGCGGGCAGGGCGTCTTGCGAGGCGGCCAGAGCCGGAGAAGCTTGCAACATGCCGCAAGCGGCCAGCAGGGCGGCCGCGAAAAGGCCGTTGGCGGGGGTGTGGCGAATCATCATGAGCGGTCTCCTGCGCAACAAAACGCTGCGGATACGGCGCACGGAATGTGCGCCGTTGCAGGTACTACACGCGGGAGCCGCGATCGGATGCAGGCTGCGGGAAATATTTTGCGGCTCGGACTTGCCTGTATCATCCGCTGCAAGACATCCGTCCTCCGAGCGGCATATTTCTGTCGCGCGGCCTGATAGCAGTGACCCCGGATATCCGCCATGCCCGATCCGCTTCGTCTGCAGGCTTTGATACAGGAATGCGCTCGCGGCCAGGAGTCCGCGCTGGCGGAACTCTATCGTCAGACTTCCCCGCATCTGTTTGCCCTCGCGGTACGTATATTGCGGCGAAGCGACTGGGCGGAGGAAGTCCTCCAGGACAGCTTCATCAATATCTGGCGCAACGCCGCCCGCTATTCATCGGAGCAGAGCCAAGTCATGACCTGGATGACGCGCATCGTGCGCAACCGCTGCATCGACCTGCTCCGCCGGCCGGACCTGGAACGCCCCGACGCGGACGGCGCATTGACGCAAGCCTGGGCCGATGACGCGCCCGGCCCGTTCGAACGCTTGCAACGCGACCAGGACGGCCAGCGCCTGGCGGACTGCCTGAAACAGCTCGAAGGGCAGCAACGCGCCGCCATCGCGCTGTCCTTTTTTGACGACCTCAGTCACAGCGAGATCGCCCGCCGCCTGCAGGCCCCGCTGGGCACGATCAAGAGCTGGGTGCGGCGCGGCATGGACCGGCTCAAGAGGTGTCTGTCATGAACTACACCAATCCTCAACTGCGCGAGCGGCTTGCCGCGGATTACGTGGCCGGCGCCATGCGCGGGGGCGCGCGCCGCCGCTTCGAGGGCTTGATGGCCGCCGACGCCAACCTGCGCCGCCAGGTGCGCGAGTGGGAGAACGACATCTACCCCCTGTTATGGTCGCTGCCGGCCCGGGTGCCGCCGCGCCGCGTGTGGCGCGCCATCGAGTCGCGCCTGAAGCCTGGTGGCGGGCGCGGCTGGCAGGGCCTGGCATTTTGGCGGGTGGTGAGCGGCGCGCTGGCGGCCATGCTGGTGGCAGGGGTGGTGATCTACCCGATGCAGGTTGACCGCGCCGCGCGCACGCAACTGATGGCGGTGCTGCAAAGCCCCGAGGCACAGGCCATGCTGGTGGTGCGCGCCGACGAGCGCGGCGGCCTGCACGTGCACGCGTTGCAGGATCTGGCCTCGCGCGCCGACGGCAAGGCGCTGGAGCTCTGGGTGATTCCGCCGGGACAGGCGCCGATATCCGTCGGGGTGGTGGCGCCCGAAGGCTTGACGGCGTTGCCGCCCCGCGCCCAAGGCCTGGAAGGGGGGCAGACCCTGGCCATCACGCTCGAACCGCCGGGCGGCTCGCCCTCGGGCAAGCCCACCGGACCGGTCATCATGAAGGGCGACGTGCTCAAGATCTGAGCCGCATCCAAATCGGGGCGGGCCGCGTATAGAGGGGTGTTCCGTTGCGGAGTGCCCCATGTCTTCCTGGATCGCCGCCTGCCCGCGCGGCCTGCTTGCCATCGTGGCCGTGGCTGTGCTGGCTCTGGGCCTGCTGTCCGCCTGTTCCCCGTTGACGCTGCTCAACGGCGCGGTGCCTGAGGGCGCCAGCGGCGTCACGGCGGGCATTGCTTACGGCGCATTGCCGCGTCAGCGCCTGGACGTCTACCGGCCACCCGGGGCGACGGGCGCGCCCGTGGTGGTTTTCTTCTACGGCGGTGGCTGGCGCAGCGGTGAACGCGCCGACTACCGGTTCGTAGGCGACGCGCTGGCGGCGCGCGGCATGGTGGCCGTGGTCGCCGACTACCGCCTCTATCCCGAAGCCGGCTTTCCCGCATTCCTGCATGATGCCGCCATGGCGGTCGCGTGGACCCAGCGCCATATCGGCGCCTATGGCGGAGACCCGGCGCGCGTATTCGTCGCTGGCCACAGCGCCGGCGGGTACATCGCGGCCATGCTGGCGCTGGACGGGCGCTGGCTAAGCGGCGCCGGATCCAGCCCGGCGACGCTTGCCGGCTGGATCGGGATGGCCGGCCCCTATGACTTCCTGCCCATCGTGGCGCGCGGTGTCCGACCGGTGTTCGGCTATCCGGACACGCCGGCCGACTCCCAACCCATACACCATGTCAGCAGCCACGCGCCACCCGGTCTGCTGCTGACAGGCACCGCTGACACGACGGTCGATCCGCGCCGCAACAGCGTCAGCCTGGCGCACGCCCTGCAGGATGCGGGCGCGTGTGCGCAGTTGGTGCAGTACCCCGATCTGGGCCACAAGCTGCTGGTGGGGGCGCTGTCGCGACCGCTGCGCTGGCGCGCACCGGTGCTCGACGACGTCAGCGCGTTCGTCGCTCGCCCCTGCGCGTCCTCATCGGGAAAGTAAGGGTATTCACTTACGCATCCGAGGCAGCGCCGCGCCCGTATATCCCCCTACGTTTCCCACAGGACAGCATGATGCGCTCCGTTCTTACCGGTTGGACCGCTTCGATTCGGCGCTGGGTCGATACGCAGGCGCAGGACGCGCCGCGGATCGACCTCGATCGCGTCGACCTTGATCGCATCGACTGGACCCGCGCCTTGCCTTTCGCCTTGCTGCACGCCGGCTGCCTGGGTGTGCTGTGGACCGGCGTGTCGCCGGTTGCGCTGGCGCTGGCGGGGGCGCTCTACGCGTTGCGCATGTTCGCCCTGACCGGCTTCTATCACCGCTACTTCTCGCATCGCACGTTCCGCACGTCGCGCGGCATGCAGTTGGTGTTCGCCGTGCTGGGGGCGTCGTGCGCGCAGCGCGGTCCGCTGTGGTGGGCGGCCCATCATCGCCACCACCATCGCCATGCCGACGATGCGCATGACCTGCATTCGCCGCGTCGCCATGGTTTCTGGTGGAGCCACATGGGCTGGTTCCTGACGCGCCGCGCCTTCGCCACCGACCTCACGCGCGTGCCGGACCTGCGCGGCTACACGGAACTGCGCTGGCTCGACCGCTTCGACGCGGCGGTGCCGCTGGCGCTGGCGTTGGGGTGCTACGGGCTGGGGGCGCTGTTGGCACGCGTGGCGCCCGGCCTGGGTACCGACGGGCCGCAGATGCTGGTGTGGGGCTTTTTCATCTCCACCGTGGTCCTGTTCCACGCCACCGTCACGATCAACTCGCTGGCGCACCGCTACGGCAAGCGGCGCTACGACACCGCAGACGACAGCCGCAACAACGCCTGGCTGGCGCTGCTGACGTTCGGCGAGGGCTGGCACAACAACCATCACTTCTATCCGGGGTCGGCGCGCCAGGGCTTTCGTGCGCGCGAGATCGATATCACCTGGTACGGCCTGCGCCTGCTGGCGGCGACCGGCCTCATCTGGGACCTCAAGGCGGTGCCGGCCTGGGCGCTGGCCGCCGCCAAGGAGTGAACATGCGCATCGCCATCATCGGTTCGGGCATCGCGGGGCTGGTCTGCGCCTGGAAGCTGGGCCGAGATCACGACGTGACGCTGTACGAGGCCAACGATTACCTGGGCGGGCATACGCATACGCACAGGGTCGAGCAGGGCGGCCGGCGCTATGCGGTGGACAGCGGATTCATCGTCCACAACCCGCTCAATTACCCGCATTTCACGGCATTGCTGGCAGAGCTGGACGTGGCGTCGCAGCCCACCACCATGAGCTTTTCGGTGCACAAGCAGGCGGACGATCTGGCCTATAACGCCGCCTCGCTGGACACGCTGTTCTGCCAGCGGCGCAACCTGCTGTCGCCGCGATTCCTGGGCATGGTGCGCGACCTGATGCGCTTTTACCGGGAGGCGCCCGCGCTGTTGCGCGCGCCGGAACCGGGTCCCACGCTGGGCGAGTACCTGGCGCAACACCGTTACGGTGAGGCGTTTCGCACCGATCATCTGATTCCGATGGCGTCCGCGCTGTGGTCGTCGCCGGCCTCGCGCATCCTGGAATTTCCTGCGCGATACCTGGTGCGGTTCATGGCGAACCACCAGATGCTGCGCGTCAGCGGCCGGCCGCAGTGGTGCGTGGTGCAGGGCGGATCGCGCCGCTATATCGACGCCATGCGCAGGCAATGGACCGTGCGCGAGCGGCTGAACTGCGCCGTGCGCGCCGTCAAACGCCTGCCGGGCGGTGTGCAGGTGATGACGCGCGATGGTCAGGAACAGCATGACGAAGTGATCTTCGCCTGCCACAGCGATCAGGCCCTGGCGCTGTTGGCCGATCCGTCGCCGCAGGAACGCGAAGTCCTGGGCGCCATCACCTACCAGGACAACGACGTGGTGTTGCATACGGACGCTCGCCTGTTGCCGCGCCAGCGCAAGGCCTGGGCCGCCTGGAACGCCTACGTGCCGGCCGAACCCGACGCGCCGTGTTCGGTCAGTTATTGCATGAACCTGCTGCAGGGCATCAGGTCGCCGCAGCCCTTCATCGTGACGCTGAATCGCAGCGATGCCATCGATCCGGGCAAGGTGTTGGCGCGCATGCGTTATCACCACCCCGTGTACACCCACGAATCCGTGGCCGCGCAGGCGCGCCGCACCGAGATATCCGGTCGCCGGCGCAGCTGGTACGCCGGCGCCTACTGGGGCTGGGGCTTTCATGAAGACGGCGTGGCCAGCGCGCTGGACGTGGTGCGCGGCATCCTGGAACAGCCGCGGGTGTGGGCGAGGGAGGCGGCATGAACGTGCAAAGCGCCGTCTACGAGGGCCGGGTGACGCATCGGCGCCACCATCCGCATCCGCATGGCTTCGGCTACCGCATGGCGCAGCTTTACCTGGACCTCGACGAGATCGACAGCGTGTTCCAGAACCGCTGGCTGTGGTCCGTGGAGCGGCCCAACCTGGCGCAATGGCGTCGGGCCGATTATCTCGACGCCGGCGAAGGCCTGCCGCTGGCGCAGGCGGTGCGGCAACGCCTGCGGGCGCAGCTGGGAGACGTGCCGGATGGGCCCATCCGCCTGCTGGCGCACCCCCGCTACGCCGGCTACGTCTTCAATCCCGTGAGCTTCTACTACTGCTTTGACGCCGACGGCCGGACGCTGGCGGCGATCGTGGCGGAGATCACCAATACGCCCTGGAAGCAGCGCCATTGCGTGGTGCTGCCGGCCGCCACCGCCGAGCGCGAGGGCGGCGCGCTGGCGTGGCGCTTCGACAAGCGCTTTCACGTGTCGCCCTTCATGCCCATGGACTGCGCGTACGACTGGCGTTTCAACCTGCCCGCAGACGACCTGCGGGTGCATATGCGCGTCAGTCGGGAGGGCGTGGCGCAGTTTGACGCACGCCTGGATCTTCAGCGCCGCGCCCTGGATGGCGCGGCGTTGGCGCGCCTGCTGTGGCGCTACCCGTTGATGACGCTGCAAGTCATCGGCGCCATTCATTGGCAGGCGCTGCGGCTGTGGATCAAGCGCAATCCCGTCTACGACCATCCTCGCACGCCCAACGGAGAACCGCGATGAAACCCATGACGCCCTCGGAACATGCCTCGGTCGCGGCCAGCCGCCGCGCCACGGCGCTAGACCGCCTGCTGCGCCAGCGCCTGTTTGCCAGCCTGGCGGCGCTGGATCACGGCCGGCTGCTGATCGAGGATTGCCTGGGCAGCGCCACGCTGGGCCGCGGCGAGCCGTGCGTGCGCCTGAGCGTCAGCGACCTGGGTTTCTACCGCCTGGTGGCCGCGCAAGGCAGCGTCGGCGCGGGCGAGGCTTACGGCGACGGTCTTTGGCGCTGCGATGACCTGGTCGGACTGGTGCGCCTGCTCGTGCGCAACCGCGACACGCTGGACGCCATGGAGTCGGGGCTGGCGCGGCTGGCCGGTTGGGCGCTGCGGCGCTGGCATGCCGGCAACCGCAACACCCGCGATGGCAGCCGCCGCAACATCGCTGCCCACTACGACCTGGGCAATCCGTTCTTCGCGCTGTTTTTATCCGACGACCTGATGTATTCGTCGGCGCTGTGGGCCGACGGCGATGACACGCTGGAGGCCGCGTCCCATCGCAAGCTGGAGACGATCTGCCGCAAGCTGGCACTGCGTTCCTCGGACCGCGTGGTGGAGATCGGCAGCGGCTGGGGCGGCTTAGCGATTCACGCGGCGCGTCATCACGGCTGCCATGTGACCACCGCCACGCTGTCGCGCGAGCAGCATGACCTGGCGGTCGATCGGGTGCGCGCCGCCGGCCTGCAGGATCGCGTCAGCGTCGTGCTGCGCGACTATCGTGACCTGCAGGGCCAGTACGACAAGGTGGTGTCAGTGGAAATGATCGAAGCCGTCGGCGCGAATTTCCTGGAGGCGTATTTCGCCAAGGTCGCCAGTCTGCTAAGCCCGCATGGCCGTGCGCTGATCCAGGCGATCACCATTGAAGACCACCGCTATGCGCAGGCGTTGGCGTCGGTCGATTTCATCAAGCGCCACATCTTTCCGGGCAGCTTCATTCCGTCCATCGACGCCATGCTGCGCGCCAAGACCCGCGCCTGCGATCTGGCGCTGGTGCACCTGGAGGACTTCGGCCTGTCGTATGCGCGCACGCTGCAGGTCTGGCGTGAGCGCTTCCTGGCGCGGCAGCCCCAAGTGCGGGCGCAAGGATTCGATGCGCGCTTCTGCCGGCTGTGGGAGTTCTACCTGGCCTACTGCGAAGGCGGCTTTCGCGAGCGCTCCATCGGTGTCGCGCATCTGCTGCTGACGCATCCGCAGGCGCGCGCCGAGGGCGCTCGCTGGGTGCGGGAGGCATCATGACGACCGGGCAGCAATGGTTCTGCATCGCGGCGGTCATGATCGCCGCCATGGCGCTGGCGTGGGACTGGCAGCGGCGCCGCGCCAACGCGGGCATCGTCGACGTGGTGTGGGCGCTGGGCATGGGCGCTGCCGCCTGGCTGATCGCCGCCACCGGCGAGGGCAGCCTTACCGCCAGGCTCGCCCTTGCGGTGATGGCGGGCGTCTGGTCGCTGCGGCTGGCGTGGCATCTGTGGCGCCGCGTGCGCGCCGGCGAAGACGGCCGTTATCGCGCCCTGCGCGAACACTGGCAGGGTCATCAGGGCAAGTTCTTCGGCCTGTTCATGTTCCAGGCAGGGCTGGTGATGCTGTTCTGCCTGCCCTTCCTGGCGGCGGGTGCGAGTCCGGCGCAAGGCTGGCCCGTGGCGCTGGGCCTGCTGATCTGGCTGGCCGCCCTGTCGGGCGAGGTGATTGCCGACCGCCAGCTCGACCGCTTCCGCGAGAACCCCAATCATCGTGGCCTGACTTGCCGCCGCGGCGTGTGGCGTTATTCGCGGCATCCAAACTATTTCTTCGAGTGGTGCCACTGGTTCGCGTACGTTGCCCTGGCGTGGGGATCACCGCTGGCGTGGATGGCCTGGCTGGGGCCGGTGCTGATGTATGTGTTTCTGCGCTGGATCAGCGGTATTCCGTTCACCGAGCAACAGGCGCTGCGCACGCGCGGCGACGACTATCGCGACTACCAACGCCGCACGCCGGCCTTCTTTCCCTGGTTCCCGAAATCCTGACGAGGCATGCCATGACGACCGCCATTCTGCACGACACTGCGTTGCCTGCCGACCGCCCCGCGCCCGGCCTGCTCGGCCTGGCCGAGCGAGGCCTGCTGCCCGATGCGTTGCTGCGCCTGGGCATGCGGCGCCTCTGCGCCGAACGTCTTGCGCAGGAATACGCAGGCGGCATCGAGGCGTGGACCGAGCGCGATCGCCAGCTCATCGCCGGCCTGCGCACCAGCGCCGTCGCCATCCATACCGACGCCGCAAACGCCCAGCACTACGAGCTGCCGGCCGCGTTCTTTCAGCTTTGCCTGGGCGCGCGCATGAAGTATTCGAGCTGCTATTACCCGACGGGTGATGAAACGCTGGACCAGGCCGAAACCGCCATGCTGCGCCTGTACGGCAAGCGCGCCGAGCTGGCCGACGGCCAGGACATCCTGGAGCTGGGTTGCGGCTGGGGGTCGTTGACGCTGTGGATGGCCGAACGCTATCCCAACGCGCGCATCACCGCCGTGTCGAACTCGGTTTCCCAGCGTCAGCACATCGAGGCGCGCTGCCGCGAGCGCGGCTGGTCGCACGTGCGCGTCGTGACTTGCGACGTCAATGTCCTGGCATTGCCCGCCGCCGCCTTCGACCGCTGCGTCTCGGTGGAAATGTTCGAGCACATGCGCAACTACCAGGACCTGATGGCGCGCATCGCGCAGTGGCTGCGGCCCGGCGGCAAGCTGTTCGTGCACATCTTCGCGCACCGCGAACGCGCCTATCCGTTTGAGACGGACGGCGCCGGCAACTGGATGGGACGGCACTTCTTCACCGGCGGCATCATGCCGTCGGCCCAGACGTTGCTGCACTTTCAGCAAGACCTCGCGCTTGAGGAGCGCTGGTTTCTTGACGGCACCCATTACGCGCGCACCGCCAATCACTGGCTCGCCAACCAGGATGCCCGCCGGGAAGCGGCGCGGGAGGCGTTGGCAGAAGCTTACGGCGCGCCGTTGGCCGGTTTGTGGCACCAGCGCTGGCGCATGTTCTGGATGGCATGCGCCGAGCTCTTCGGCTACGACGAGGGCCAGCAGTGGGGCGTCGCGCACTACCGCTACACGCGGCCTTAAGGAGAACCATCATGTTGCGAACCTTGTGCATCGGCGTGACGGCCCTGCTGGCCGGTTGCGCGTCGCCGCCGCCCATGCCGCCGGTGGCCCACGTGGACCTGGACCGTTTCATGGGCGACTGGTTTGTGATCGCGCACATCCCCAGTTGGCCCGAGCGCAATGCCTACGACGCGGTGGAAGGCTACCGGCTGTTGCCGGACGGCCGGGTGCAGACCGATTTCCGCTACCGCGATGGCAGCTTCGAGGCGCCCATCGACACCATGCACCCGGTGGCCACCGTGCGGCCTGGCACCGGCAACGCGGTGTGGGGCATGCAGTTCATCTGGCCCATCAAGGCCGAGTACGTCATCGCCTATCTGGACGAGTCGTACGAGACCACCATCATTGGCCGTTCCAAGCGCGATTACGTCTGGATCATGGCAAGGACGCCGTGCCTGGACGACGCCGTCTACGCCGATCTGCTGAGCAGGGTGACGGCTTTGGGTTACACGGAAGCGCCGCGCAAGGTGCCGCAACGCTGCGGGTGACGATGACCGGCGTGGTGTGAAAACGTCATTGCGCGGCCCCGAAAGCACCGTTGCAAAAATACCCGGTCCGTCCGTTGCACCGCGTGCTAAAAACGCCGAGAGCAGAATTAATCAGAAAACTTATGCGGCCCGTTGTTACGGAGCCCGCATGCGAGGGGTTGAAGATGAAGAAGCTGACGCGCCCGGCGGACTGGCTGGAGATGCTTTCGGTCACTGCTGTCGGGCTGGCGGTGGCGCAGCCCGCGGCCGCTGCGCTGAGTTGTCCGGGCGTCGACACCAACCCCTCCAATTCCACCACTTGCACCATTTCGTCCAGCCAGGGCGGGGCGGGCGCGCAGGTCTACGTGGTCAATACCGCCAGCGCCGGCTCCGGCGACAACGTCGGGGGCTATGGCGGCAACTACACGGTGGTCAACGACGGCGCCGTGCTGCAACCCAGCGCCCCGCAGGGCGGCATCTTCGTTCGCCTGACGGGGGGCATGGGGTCCAGCGATACCAGCAATAATGCGACGAATGGCGGTAACGGCGGCACCATCACCATCAACAACAACGGCGGGTCGATCACGGTGCAGAATTCGCCGACGTCCAGCGCCCAGGGCAGCGGCCCGGGCATCTGGGCGGATTCGGGCGCGCAGTTCGGAATCTATGGCGCCTCGGTCGGCGGCATCGGCGCCAATGCCAATGTCACGACGGTGGGCGGGGGCAACGGCGGCAAGGGCGGCGCAGGCTCTGCCGTAGCGATCACGAACAGCGGCAACGTCAGCGTCTCGAATCTGCCATATGGCGGCGTGGGCCTCTATGGCGCCAGCGTGGGTGCGCTGGGCGGGGACCAGGACAGTGCGGGGTCGGGCGACCAGTTCGGCGGCGGTGGCGGTGACAGCAATATCGTCAATATCTCAAACTCCGCCACAGTCTCGGTCAGCGGCAGCGCGGGACGCTATGCGTGGGGTATCGGCGCCGAATCCATCGGCGGCAACGGCGGGCACGATAACGGCAATGGCGCCAACGCGGGCGGGGCCAATTCCTCAAACCCGACGATCATCACCAATAGCGGCAGCGTATCCGTGAATGTCAATGGATCGGCCGTGGGCAGCGTGCGTGGCCTGTATGTGCTGAGCCAGGGCGGCAACGGCATCACGTCCGAGGACGGCAGCGACAACGGCGGGACCGGCGGCCAGTTCGGCGCGTTGACCGTCGTGAACAACGGACAGGTATCCGTGGCGAGCTCGTCGACGGTGCAACCCACGAGCCTGTCGCAAGTGTCCGGCGGCATCGTTGTCATCGGGCTCGGCGGCAATGGCGGCATGGGCCCGCAGACGGTCTCCAACACCAGTGGCGAGGTTGGCGGATACGGCGGCGGCAACGGCGGCAGTACGACTGCCGTCACGCTGAACAGCGGGTCGTCGATCACGACCTCCGGCAATTACATCCCCGGTGTCAGCGTCATCACGCAGGGCGGCAACGGCGGCGCGGGCCGCGAGGACAGCAACGGCGCGGTGGGCGGCAATGGCGGCATGGTGAGCATCGTCATGAACGGCAATGCCAGCATCAGCACCAATGGCTTGCAGTCCACCGGCATCTCGGCCAGCAGCCTGGGCGGCGCGGGCGGCGGTGTCCAGACCAGCAGCGGCATCATCGACTTCACCCCTGAAAATGCCGGCAGCGGCGGCGCGGGCGGCGCAGTCACGGTCACGACTACCGGCGGCACGATCCAGACGTTGAATGATTACTCCATCGGCATTCTTGGCCAGTCGATGGGCGGCGTGGGTGGCACTACCACCGCCAACTTCGAACTGTTCGGCAACGCGGGCACGGACGCAGGCATCGGCGGGGCCAGCGGCTCGGTCACGATCAACAGCCAGTCGACGATCTCGACCACCGGACAGTCCTCGCACGGGATTTCGGCGCAGGCCATCGGCGGCGGCGGCGGAACCGCGGGCGTCAGCAGCGGCATCGTCGCATTGGGCGGCGCGGGCGGCACGGCGGTGTCCGGCGGCACGGTCAATGTCAGCCAGTCTGGTGCGCTGAGCACCAGCGGGGCGGGGTCGATCGGGATTCTGGGCCAGTCCGTCGGGGGCGGTGGCGGGGACGGCGGCGCGGCAAGCGGATTGGCTGTCATCGGCGGCCAGGGCGGCGGCGGCGGCAACGGCGGCGCGTCCACGGTGGGTCTGAATGGCTACACCTTGAACACGAGCGGCGACCATGCGTACGGCATCGTGTCGCAGTCCATCGGCGGCGGCGGCGGGACCGGTGGCGCCGCGTCTTCATACGACGCCAGCGTCGGGTTTGCCATGTCGGTCGCGGTGGGGGGCACCGGTGGCAACGGGGGCGCGGGCGGTACCGCGGCGGGCAATGTTTCCAATGCAAGCCTGACGACCGGATCGTCGGGCACCGCCAATGGCGACGCGCACGGCGTGGTCGTGCAGTCCATCGGCGGCGGCGGGGGGGCTGGCGGCGCATCGGTGGCTAAGGCCTTGGCGATCGCCGTGCCGGACGAGGACGCGTCGTTCGGCGTCGCAGTGACGTTCGCCATGGGCGGGTCCGGGGCCAGCGGCGGCGCGGGCGGCACGGCCTCATCGGCCATCAACAACTCGATCCTGACGACCTACGGCGCCAATTCGCAGGGCGTGCTGGTGCAATCCATCGGTGGGGGCGGCGGCTTGGGCGGCAGCGCCTCGGCGCTGTCGACGGTCGTCGGCACGGGCGACTCCGTGGGCGGCACCGTGCAGTCGACGGTGGGCGGCAGCGGCGGGTCCGGCAGCTACGGCGGCAACGCCACGCTCAGTCTGGCGGGCAGCACGATCACCACGTGGGGCGATTCCGCGAATGCGTTGGTGGTGCAAAGCATCGGCGGCGGCGGAGGCTCGGGCGGCGTGGGTTCGGCCACAGGCCGCAGTCCCAATGTGGACGCCAACGTCTCCATCACGGCAAACGTGGGAGGCAACGGCGGCTCGGGCGGACAGGGCGGCACGGCGGCGCTTACCGTCGATCCGTCCAGCACAATCGTCACGCACGGCGACGGCGCGCGCGCCGTGCTGGTGCAGTCCATTGGCGGCGGCGGTGGGGCGTCGCAAGGCGGCCAGATCGGGGTGGCCGTCAACAGCGAAAGCGAAGACGGAAAGACCGACGTTACGGGCAACGTGTCGGTGGGTCGTGGCGGTTCGGGCGGCGGCTACGGTGGCTCGATCAACCTGAACAGCGACGGCAACGTCACCACCCATGGGGCGGATGCGGACGGGTTGCTGGTGCAGAGCATCGGCGGCTCGGGAGGCCTGGGCGGCGCGGTCGGCGGAACCAGCGAGAACAATTCGCCGGACGCGTTGGGCGATTCCGGCACGACGTATCAGTTCAACGTGTCGGTGGGCGGCAATGGGGGCGCGGGCGGCAATGGCGGCGCGATTGGAACCACTTCCAATGCCGCGAGCGTCGGCGCTTCGACGACTACGTTCGGCGACTACGCCGACGCCGCGGTGCTGCAATCCATCGGCGGCGGCGGCGGAGCGGGCGGCGCATCGACTGCGTCATCCAGCATCTCTTCGTCCAACGTGTCGATTTCCGTGGGCGGTTCGGGCGGAAGCGGCGGCGCGGGCAACAGCATCGTTGCCTTCCTGAACGGCAACGGCACCAACAGCTTCAACACGGCGGGTTATGGCGCCATGGGCATCGTCATGCAGTCCATCGGCGGCGGCGGCGGCATGGGCGCCACCGGATCGCCGTTGGCGCACGGCTCGCTGCGCGTCGGGGCCACGGGTGGCGTTGGCGGCGTGGGTGGCGGCATCACGGTGACCAGCGGCAGCTATGCCTCCATCCAGACCACCGGCGACAGTGCGCACGGACTGGTGTTGCAATCGATTGGCGGCGGCGGTGGCATTGCGATGGCCGGCAGCACGGCATCGGCCGCCAAGCCCGGCAGCCAGCAGTTCAGCCTGCATGCGGGCAGCAGCGGTCCCGGCGGAGCCGGTGGCTCAATCAATGCGTCCACCGGCCTGAACCTGAACACCTACGGTGATCGGGCCATTGGTGTCATCGCGCAATCGATTGGCGGCGGCGGGGGAATTGTTTCGTCAGGAACGGCGACGGGCGTGGGCACGACGGTGCTGGGCGGCGGCAATGCCAACAGCGGCGCGGTGAACGTAGACCTGCAATACACCCTGAATACGCACGGCGCGGGCGCGCACGGCGTCGTGGCGCAGTCCATCGCGGATGGCGGCGGCATCCTGGGCGACACGACGAAACTCATCACCACGAACTCGGCCGGGTTCCTGCCGACCGCGTTCAGTTCCGGTACTGCCGGCAACGTGTCGGTGTCCTACAGCGGACGGCTCTCGACCTCGGGCGCCAATTCCTACGGCATCATCGCGCAGTCGATCGGCGGCGGCGGCGGGCTGGCCGGCGGACCGCAGGGGGGCTTTGCCGGGTCGGTGGGCAGCAGCACGGGCTTTGCCGGCAGCGTGACCGTCAACCAGAGCGGGACGCTGAATGCGACGGGCTCGGATTCGACCGGCATCATGGCGCAGAGCCAGGGCGGACAAGGCGAACAGGCCATCACGGTCAACATCAACGGCAGCGTGACGGGCGGCACGAACAGCGGCAAAGGCGTGTGGATACTGGGCGGCCGCAACAGCGTCGTCAACGTCAATGCAGGCGGCTCACTCGGCGCCTTGTCGAACACGGCGTTGACGTTCAACGGCGATTCCTCAACGGCGGCGGGGTCCTTCCTGACCTTCAACGTCTACGGCACCGTCTCCGGCAATGTGTATTGCGGCAACACGGATTCCTACGACGCCTGCAACTACATCGTGCAGTCGGGCGGTGTGGTCAACCAAGCGGTGACCTACCAGGCCAACGTCGCCAACTCGGGGCTGATCGTGATCGGCTCGCCGGGCCAGTTCGAGGCCTTGACCGTCAGCGGCAATTTCAGCCAGTCCGCGGGCGGCGTGATGCGGGCCGATGTGGATTTCGACCAGATGCGCGCGTCGCAACTGGTGGTGCGGGGCAACGGCGACCTGAACGGCAAGGTCGACGTGCAGGCCGCCGCGCTCCTGCCGGATCGCGAATTGACGGTGCTGACGGTGCAGGGAGATTCCCAAGGCAGCGTGGATGCGGTGGACAGTCCGGTCTTCGATTACGCCACGCGCCAGGTCGGCCAGACCACGCGCATCCGCGTGGCGGCGGCGGACTTCAATGCGCCGTCGATGGGCCTGAAGTCGAACCAGCGGCAGGTCGCGGCTCAGCTTCAGCGCATCTGGGATGCCGGCGGCAATGCCGCGCTGGCGCCGCTGTTTGGGCAGTTGGACCAGACCTCGCGGCAGGGGGCGGGCGCCTATCGGGCCAGTGTGGCCAGCCTGTCGCCGGGCGTGACGGCGGCTCCGGCGGTGCAGTCGGCCGCCAACCTGGGGCAGTTCACCGGCGCGATGATGTCGTGCCCCACGTTCACCGGCGTCGATGCGTTGACGGGCGAGCAGAATTGCTTCTGGGGTCAGGTCACGGGCCGCTACACCAACCAGGACGGCAGCAAGGGCACGGCGGGCTTTGATTACGACACGGTGACCTATCAGTTCGGGGGCCAGCGTGAAGTCAGCCCGGGCTGGTTCGTTGGCGGCTCGATGGCCTACGAAAACAGCAAGGTGCGCGCTTCCGATGGCGGCGTGCGCGGCAACGGCGACAGCGGCTACGTCGGCGCGGTGGTCAAACGCGAAGCAGGCCAGTGGGTGTTCTCGGCAGCGGTGGGCGGCGGCTACGGCGGCTATCGCATGGACCGCAACATCGACATCGCGGGATACCAGGACACGCTGACCAGCCGTCCCGATGTCTATGGGTTCAACGCCCGTCTGCGCGCCGCGCGCACGTTTGCTTTCGACAAGATGTATGTGAAGCCCTACCTGGACTTCGATGCCAGCTATACCCGCATGCCGGGATACAAGGAGTCGGGCTCGAATCCGCTGGCCTTGTCGGTCGACAGCAGCGACCAGTTCATCCTGGGCCTGTCGCCGATGATCGAATTCGGCGGACGCGCCGAGCTGCCCAACGGCGCCATCCTGCGGCCCTTCGTGTATGCCGGTGTGTCGTTCCTGTCCAAGGACGATTGGACCTCGACCGCACGCCTGCGCGGCGCGCCGGCCGGCACGGGATCGTTCGACACGTCGCTGCCCATCGACAACGTCGTGGGCAAGGTGGGGGCGGGCCTGCATGTGGCGCGGGCGGGGGGCGTGGATTTCCGCCTGCAGTACGACGGACAGTTTTCGGAGCGGGTGCGCAGCAATAGCGGCACGTTGAAGGTCATGGTGCCGTTCTGATGGCGCTGGGCAAGCTTGCCGCGTGCCGCCGCTGTCCAAGCAGCACCCGTTGCAGCACGGTCAGATGTGGAAACTCGACCAGCATGCCGATGATCAACGCCGCGTAGACGAGCGGCTGGCCGGGTAGCGCGGCCATCGTGACGGCCAGCATCAAGGGCGCGTTGCGCGAGGCGATGCTCATCGTGAGCAGGGCGTGTTCGGGATAGGCCAGCCGTGCCAACCGGCCAATGCCTTCTCCAAGGACGAACGTCAGAACGAAGAAGATGAAGACCGCCAGCAGCAACCAGGCGAACACGGCCCGATGTTCAAGAATGACCGCGATGTGGCCCGCGAAAATCTCCATGACCAGCAGCGCGATCAGCCATGGAGTCAGGCGATCCACGCGATCCAGCAGACGTCCGAAGCGTTCGTTGCCCAGCACCGCGCGCAGGCCGTAGTGCGCCAGCACGGCGGCGGCGAAGGGAACCAGGAACCAGTTCAGCAGCGTGTCGCCGATGATGCCGGCCTCGACCTGGACGGCATTGCGCGTGAAGAGATGCAGGTAGACCGGATACAGCAGCAGCTGCACGACCATGTTGATGGGGATCAGCGCCGTGCCCAGCGCGACGTTGCCGCGGGCCAGGCGCGTGAAGCCCAGGAACCAGTCCGTGCAGGGCGCCATGAAGTAGATCATCAGGCCAACCATGAACAGCGGTTGGGACGGCAGCACGGCGGACGCGATCGCGTAGCCGATGGCAGGCACCAGCAGGTAGTTTGCCGCGAGAATCAGTGCCAGCACGCGCGCGTTGCCGCGCAACTGCGCGGCGGCCTCGAAGCGCACGCCGAAAAAGAGCAGTCCGACCAGCATCAGCAGCGTGCGGTCGACCTGCTCGCCCAGCGCGGCGCCCGCACCCGGCCACGCCTGGCCGATCAGCGAACCGGCGAGGATGCTGCCCACCAGCAGCACCGATATCCATGACGACCGGATGAGGGCCGGGAGCGCCTTCAGCATTCGCAGCCCTCGCAGCATTCGCTGTTGCCGAACGGACCCCAGGCGCCGCCGGGCATCTGCAGCGCGCTCGCGTCCCGATCCAGGCATTGCGCGATGCCCTGCGCAATCATGGCGAAGCGCTGGCGGAACTTGTAGATGAAGCAGTAGATGCGGTTGTCGTGGCGGACCTGCGGGCCGGCGAGGAACAGGCCCGGCGTGATCGTCGATTCGTCGGCCTCCGACAACAGCACGCGGCCGTCGGCGTCCCAGTCCCAGAGTTCGGCGATCTGCCGCGCGCCGCCGCCCTTGATGAATCCCGTGCCCAGGATCGGGGCCTGCGGTTCGTCCCAGTACCGGCCGTCGCCGGCATGGATGCGAAAACCGCCGCCTGCGTGCTGCGTCACGCCGATCACATCGACGCTGAAGACGATCTCCAGTCTGCCGGTGTCGACGGCCGCGTAGAGCCGCTGCCGGCTATAGGGGGAAAGCGACAGGCTGGGATCGTGCGGGGCTTGCGGGTCCCACGTCGATTTGCGTGCCAGCAGGCGGACCGTGCGGCCCAGCGCGACCAGATTGACTGCCGCGTCGATGCCGCTCTCGTAGCCGCCGATGACCGTGTAACGTTGCGCGTCGAAGGCCGACCAGTCCGCGACCTGGGCGTAGTGGGGGCACCACTGCGCACCGGGAAACGGCGCCAGATCGGGGAACTGGAATTCCCCGGTCGCCCAGATCAGAAAGCCCGCCTGCAGCTTGCCCTTGGGCGTATCGAGGATGAAGCCGCCGCCGGGCACGGCGCCCACGCCCTCGACCTTGCAATCGCCGGCGATCGGCAGCTCATGGCCCTTGGCGATGAACGACAGATAGTCGGCGTACTGGATGCCGCTGGGATGCTCGGCGCCGCTGTGGATGGCGGGCGAACTGGGCTCGTTGACGGCGTTCAGGTCGGCCAGTCCAAACGGATTGCTGTGAAAGGACGGCGTGATGAAGCGGGTCTGCGCCGGCCAGCGCCGGAACGATTCGCCCACGCGGCCGGCTTCCAGCACGCCAAACTTCAGCCCGGGGATCTTCTGCAGGGCCAAGGCCATGCCGATGCCGGCCGCGCCGGCGCCGACCACCGCGACATCCAGGCGATGCATTACGCGTTCCTGTTCTTGGCGCCGCCTTGGCGCGCCTTGAAGCGCGGGTTCGATTTGCAGATGACGTAGATCCGTCCGCGGCGGCGCACGACCTGGCAGTCGCGGTGGCGCGTCTTGGCATCCTTCAGGGAGGAAAGCACTTTCATGATGGGTTCCTTTTGAATAGGTAAGCGTTTCAACAGGGCGGGTTCATGGCGTCCGGGTCATTGCGCGTCGTGGTCCTGCTCGCGGGCCCACGCGACGGCGTCATGCGGGTGCAGGCTTTCCATGTGGCAGACATGGGTGCGCACGTGCGCGAAGCGGCCACGCAAGGCGGCCTGGATCCGGCGCGCGGCGTCTTCCACGAACATGAGGTTCTGTCCGTTCAAGGCGGCAAACGCCTGTTCGTCCGCCCGTTTGACGGCGGTCTGCACGGGTGTGCCCAACGCATCTTCGATCGTGTCGATCAACGCAAACAGATCCCACGTCTGCGCGTCCGGCGGCAACGTTGCCTGAACGCGGGCCTCGCTGCGCTGGCTGTGGGGCGTGGCAACGGTCGCATTCTGGCGTAGCCAGGCGGCCACGCGTTCGGGATCGATACTGTCCTGACTGCCGAAGGCGGTGAGAAAGGCTTGCTCGACCAATTGCCGCGCCAGCGCGGCCGAGCATGGGCAGGTGGATGAGTAGGCGACCTTGACCTGTATCTGCAGCTGATGCTGGCCGTTGCGCACCGAGGCGCGCACTTCGACGGGATAGGATTTCCAGCCCATGAGGCCCGCGGTCACCAGGGCAGGGCGGTGAGCCAGCAGGTCGAACGACAGCCGCACGCGCGCGCCGCGGGTCTCGCAGTCCCGATGGCTGGCGACCATGGCGTCCAGCACGCCGCGCAGCGCGTGCGGCGTGAGGTCGTGTGGGGCGTGCGGGTCGGCAAGGTGCTCCAGTTCCCGGTAAAGCCGTGACATGTGGATGCCCTTGACGTGGCGGGCCGGAAGGTCAACCTGGGCATCGGCCCGGGCATGCAGCGTGCGCCGATATCCGGGCTCGGCGAGCATGATGGGCAGATCGATGCCCTGCATGCCCACCCATTCCAAGGCGCTCAGGCTGGGGGAATGCTCGGTTGTCGAAACGTCGGGAAGTACGGTGTCCACAGTGATGCTCGAAATCGCGTTCTACATGTCTCCGCGGGTTGCGCGCGGGGATGCGTTGGGGGTGTCAGGGCCAGTCCGGAAATGGGTTGGGCAAGGTCTTCCAGGCTAGCGGGCCCTGCGCCATTTCCTCGGGTGTCAGCAAACAGGCGTCAAAGCGCGCACGCAGGGCCGCCTCGTCCATGTCCATGCCGATCAGCACGAGTTCCTGACGCGCATCGCCCACGCCTTCGTCCCAGTTCTTGCGGATGATCGCGACGTACTCGGGATCCTCGGGCCAACGCTCCGGCGGCATGGCAGCCCACCAGTAGCCCGCCGCGCCGTGGCGCGCGACCGCGCCCGCCTGCGACCACGAGCCGGCCATCTCGGGATGACTGGCCAGCCAGAAGTAGCCCTTGGAGCGCACGACGCCCGGCCACTCGCTTTCGACGAAGGCAAAGAAACGTTCGGGATGGAACGGGCGGCGTGCCCGGTAGACGAAACTGCGGATCCCGTATTCCTCGGTCTCCGGCGTGTGCTGGCCGCGCAGTTCCTGCAGCCAGCCTGGCGCTTTGGAGGCTTCGTCGAAATCGAACAGTCCCGTGTTCAGTACGCGGTCCAGCGGGACCTTGCCGAACTCGGTGATCTCGATGCGGGCGCGGGGATTGAACTTGCGCATGATGGCCATCAGGCGCTCACGTTCTTCGGTTGAGATCAGGTCCACCTTGTTCAGCAGGATGACGTCGCAGAATTCGATCTGGTCGATCAGCAGGTCGACCACGGTGCGCTCGTCTTCGTCGCCCATCGATTCGCCACGCGTCTGCAGGCTGTCCTGCGAACGGTAGTCGCGCAGGAAGTTGAAGGCGTCGACGACGGTGACCATCGTGTCCAGCCGGGCGACTTCCGCGAGGCTGCGTCCGTCCTCGCCTTCGAAGGTGAAGGTTTCGGCCACGGGCAAGGGTTCGGAGATGCCGGTCGATTCGATCACCAGCTGATCGAAGCGTCCTTCCTTGGCAAGCCGGTCCACTTCAACAAGAAGGTCTTCTCGCAGCGTGCAACAGATACAGCCGTTGCTCATTTCAACGAGCTTATCGTCGGTGCGCGACAGCTCGGCGCCGCCTTCGCGTACGAGGGATGCGTCGATGTTGACGTCGGACATGTCGTTGACGATCACGGCCACACGCCGGCCTTCGCGGTTGTTCAGGATGTGATTGAGCAAGGTCGTCTTGCCGGCGCCCAGAAAGCCCGACAGCACGGTGACGGGCAGTTTGGGTTGGGCGGTGTGGAGCGTGTCTGCTTTCATGGTGTCGGGAGCGGTTGTCGTCGGGCGGGTGCCGATATCGACGCTAAAATGCGATGTTATAACATATCAAAAAAGGCTGGCTTTTTTAGCAGTCGCGTTTGGCTTGCGTGCATGCATCGTCCGACTGCGCGTCAGACTGTCCCCGGTAAATCAGGTACGCTCTGACGCTCGTAAATCCGGGAAGACTCGATATGTGGCGCACGTTCTTCAAGATGTCGTTGACGGTGGGTTGGGTGCTTTGGCTGGCCGTCATGGCATGGTTTGCGGTGGGCATGGCGCGGTACATGCCGTCGGCCGATGCGACGCTGACCCCCATCACGCTGACGCCCGGCCAGACGGCGCGCGCCGAGATCTACCGCATTCGCGAAGCGCCGCTGTGGATGGAGGCGCGGTTTGGCGGTCCGATGGGCCGGGACCGGCCTGAACTGGGAGATTCCGCGACGCGAATCGACGCGCCGGATGCGAAACCGCGCATCATCAACCCCGGCGAGCCGGTGCGAATCCGTGTGCGCGATGGCAAGGAGCTGGACATCGTGGTGAGCGCGGCGCCGCGCAGCGGCGCCAGCGCCACGCATTTCTATCGCAAGCTCTGGCCTGAGAGCCATGCTGACGGCGCGCAGCTTGAGACCGCGCCGGGCTTTCCGATGCTTGCGAAGGGCACGTCACAGCTGACCTTCACGGTGCAAGAGGCCGGGCCGGCGCTGCAGGGTGAACAGATCGAACTGGAAGTCAGCGCGCCCATCGGGTTAAAGCGTACGGCGACAGGGTGGGAGGACGTTTCCGCCTTTATCTTCTGGCCGTTCTACGCCGCGCTGCTGGGTGCGTGGGCACTGGTATGGGCGGGGCTGACGTGGTGGTATCGCCGGTGGGGACGGCCTCAATACTGATACCGCACCGTCAGCATCACGCTGCGCGGCTGGCCGTAGTAGTTCTGCCGCGAGGCGCCGCCAAGCTTCTCGTAATACTTGCGGTCAAACAGGTTGTCGACGGTGAGTGTGCCTTCGACGTGGCGGTTGTATCGGTAGCCGATCTGGGCCGAGACGAGCGCATAGCTGCCCTGATCCCAACGCACCTTGCCGCTTTGCAGGTAGTTGCCGCTGTTCCAGCGCACGCCCGTGCCCACGCTGAAGCCTTCCAGCGCCGGCTGGGTGAAGCGGTAGCGGGTCCAGAGGTTGATGGCGTGACGCGGGGTGATCGTGCTGTACGAGAGTCCTTCCTGGGCTTGGCTCGCCTCCAGATACTTGGTCTGCGTGTAGGCATAGCCGGCCACGATGTCCCAGTTCGGCAACGGCGATCCGCTGATCTCGGTTTCGAAGCCCTGGCTGCGCACCTTGCCCGCGGCCACCGAGTACATCGGGTTGTTCAGGTCGCTCATTGCGCGGTTGCGGTCCACGATCTGGAACAGGGCGGCGTGCGCGTTGAGCGCGCCATCCATGAACGCGCCTTTCAGGCCCGTTTCGATCTGGCGTCCCACGCGCGGCGACAGCGTGTTGCCCTGCGCGTCGATGTCGGTCTGCGGCTGGAAGATGCTGGTGTAGCTGGCGTAGGCGGAGAGCTGCGGCGTCAGTTCGTACACCAGGCCGGCATAGGGCGAGGGGCGTGCGTCGATGCGCGTGGTCGCCTGGCTGAAGTCGCCGAAGTACTGGTTGGCGTTGCGTGCGTCGTTCTTCCACCAGGACAGGCGCGCGCCCGCGATGACCTTCAAGTGATCGGTCGCCTGGATGTTTGCACGCGTGTACAGACCGAATTCGCTGGTGCGCCCGTCGTTGCCGTTGACCTGTTCCATCTCGGGCTGCGGCATGTTGATGACGGGGTCATTCACGTTGGTCGGAAAGATCGTGCCGCCGCCGTATTGGAACTGCTTGCGCGTGTAGCTGTAGTCGGCGCCGACCAGCACGCTGTGCTCGCGGCCGAAGGCTTCGAACGGCAGATTGACGTGCGCGTCCGCGCCGGTGGTCTTCCAGTGGTTGCGGTACGACCAGGCGATGAGGTTGGTGTCGCCGGTGACCGGATCGACGGCACGGTTGGGCCAGGTGGTCACGCGCGTCGGCGTATCGGTGTCGCGATGAAAGACGCTTGCCTTCATGGAGCCACCGCCATCCAGCCGGTGTTCCAGGTCGGCAAAGACCTCCGTGGTTTCCTCTTTGATGCGGTTCCATTCGGCGCTGAGATTGGTGCCGCGGCGCACGTCGAGCAGTGCGCCGTCGGCGTACGCGGGCAGGCCGAATGCCGGGGTGACGCGGGAGCGTTGGTGCGTGATGCCCGCCGCCAGTGTCGTGGCGGGTGTCAGGTCGGCCTCGATGATGCCGTAGAGCGTGGGCCGCTCGGAACTGACGCGGTCGACGAAGGAGCCGCGGTCTTCGTAGGCGGCGATGAAGCGCCCTCGGACCTTGCCTTCGCTATCGAATGGCGTGCTCAGGTCGGCCACGGCGCGGTAGTAATCCCACGACCCGACGCTGGCCTGGGCGCCAAAGGCGAATTCCTGCATGGGGCGCTTGCGCACCAGATTCACGCTGCCGCCGGGCTCGCCGGTCCCTTGGTAAAGCCCGGATGGACCGCGCAGCACTTCAATGCGGTCGTAGATGGCAAGGTCGAAGCCCGCCGACAGGTTGCCCGCGCCGGCCGGGGCGCGCATGCCGTCCACCTGGATCGAATCGAGCGAATAGCCGCGGGAGATGAACCCGGAAATATCGCCGCCGCTGGACAGGGTTTCGACGGTCATGCCGGTGACGTTTCGCATCGCGTCCGACAGGCTGTTCAGGTTCTGGTCGTCGAGCTGCTGGCGCGTGAGGACGGACACCGACTGCGGAATCTCCTTGAGCGTCTGCGTGCCCTTGCCGATCGTGACGGCATTGCTGGTGTACGAGCCCGTGCCTTCGCTGGTGGCGCGTTCGGCCGCGCCGGTGACGGTGACGGGCGCCAGTTGCGTGATCCCGCCTTGGGGCGTGGCCTGCAGCGCGTAGGTGCCGGCGGCGCTGGGCACGGCGCGATAGCCGGTGCCCGCGAGCAGGCGGTCGAAGCCTTGCTGCACGTTCATCTCGCCCGAGATGCCAGGGCTCTGGCGGCCGGCGAGCCACGCGGGGTCGTAGACGATCTGTACGCCGGCGGTGGCCGCGTAGCGCGCCAGCACGGTGTCGAGCGAGCCCGCGCCGATGGCCACGGTGCGCACTTGCGCGGCCGGCGCCGCGGACTGTGCGCCCGCGGTGGCGCTTGCCATGGCCGTGCACCAGAGCGCCGTCCAGATCATTGCCTTGCGGGATCCTCTGCCCCGCGCTGCGCGTACACGTGCCATCACTCTTTCATCCTTTCATCGTCAAGCAAGAAGCGCCCGCATCCCCTTGATGCGGTCTTACTTCCTACTCCGCACGACAACGAAAAAGTGATCACCTCGACGCAAAATATTTTTCCCGGCGGTGGTTCAAGCGCCAGCCGGACCGACCGATACCCAGTAGCGGGTGACGCGTTGCACGGCGATCGGCAGGCGTTCGGCCAAGGCCTGCAGCGCCGCATCGGTATCGCGCAGCGACAGCGCGCCCGAGACGCGAAAGTCGGCGACCTCTGGCGCGCAACGCAGAAAACCTGGGCGATGGCGAGCCAGCTCGGCCACCACGTCGGCCAGGCGCTGATCGCGCACGACCAGCATGCCTTGCTCCCAGAGCGCTGCGCTGTCGTCCACGGGGGCCACCGCGCCGGGCTGACCCAGCGTGAAGCTGCCACGTTGCCCGGCGTCGATGCGCAGTGGCGTGCCATTGGCGGGGCGCGCGAGCACGGCATGCTCGAACACCATGACCTCGGTGCGGTCGTCGATCAGACGCACCGAGAAGCGCGTGCCCAGCGCCTGCACTTCGCCCTGCGGGGTCTGCACCACGAAGGGCCGGTACGCGGCCTGCGATTCCTGGCCGGTGGTCACCAGCACCTCGCCGGCCACCAGCACCAGACGGCGTTCGCCCGCGCCGTAGCGCAAATCGACCGCGCTGCCGCTGTTCAACACCAGCCGCGTGCCGTCGTCGAGCTGACGTGTCAGTTGTTCGCCCGCGGCGGTGCGCAGGTCGGCGCGCCAGGACGCCGCCTCGCGCCAGGCCATCCAGCCGGCCGGCGCCAGCACGCCCAGCCCCAGCGCCGCGCGCAGCACGGCGCGGCGGCCCTGACGCTCGCGGGTCTCGCGCAGCACGCGATGTCCGATGGGGGCGGGCAGGCCTTCGAACGCGCCCAGCACCCGCTCGGCGCGGGCCCAAGCCTGCGCGTGAGCCTCGCCCTGCGCCAGCCAACGTTCAAATGTCCGTTGCGTGGCCGCGTCGGCGGGCTCGTAGCGCAGCCGGATCACCCAGTCGGCCGCTTCCTCCAGCAGCAGGTCGCCCGGCGCGCTCATGCGGCGGCCGTCATGCACGCCATCAAGGCCTTGCGCAGATGGCGCCGCACGGTGATCACGGGCTTGCCGGTCTGCTGGGAGATTTCCTGCAGCGTCAGCCCGTCCAGTTGCGCCAGCAGGAACATGTCGCGCGTGGCGGCGGGCAGGCGCTGCAGCATGGCGTCGATCGCCACCAGCGTCTGCACGATCATGAGGCCCGTTTCCGGAGACGGCACCTGCGGCTCGGGCAGGTGCGCGATGGCGTCCAGATAGGCCTGCTGCACCGCGCGGCGGCGCCAATGGTCGATCAGGAGGCCCTTGGCGATATGCGTGATCAGCGCGCGCGGCTCCTCGCGCAGCACGGGCGGCCGGCGCGCGGCCATCAGCCGCACGAACGTGTCCTGCGCCAGATCGGCCGCGTCGCCGCTGTCGCCCAGCTTGCGATGCAGCCAGCCTTGCAGCCAGCCATGGTGATGGCGATAAAGCTGCTCGACCGCGGGGAGGGAAAGAGAGTCGGGAGATTGCAAGATGCCCAGCAGTCTACCGAATGCGAATAAGAAATACTATTAATTGAGTGGCGGCAAGCGCGGGTGCGCGGCGTGTGCGCAACAGACGCAGCCGGCTTCGGGCCCACACCGCGACAAGGCGGACGGTGGCAAGCGGCCCGCCTTGTCGTGGTTCGCCTAGAACGCGATCCGGATGCCCGCGGTCGCCGACAGCGCGTAGCTGCCCGCAAAGTCGGTGTCGGCAGCCACTTCGCCGTAGAAGTGGTAGCGCTCGTCGTGCCGGTGGTTCACGCCGAGGCCGATGCCGGTCCAGGTGCGCCGCATGCGGCTATCCACGGGCACGTCCGCGACGTGTATGCGGCTGCCGTCCAGGAATTCGTGCTTGACGTTGACGATGCCGTAGTAGGTGGACTGCTGCTGCCGCCCGCGCGCGTCCTGCCACGATTGCTTGTAGTCCAGCGCCAGGCCAATCCGTCCCATCAGGCTGCTGGTCCGGTTGTTGTCGATCCGTGCACCAAACGTGTCGTCAAAGCTGCCGAAGCGGGCCGTCACGTAGCTCAACTGCGCCTGCGGAACCAGCGCGAAGCCGTCGTCCAGCGCGAAGGCCTTGCCGCCTTCGACACTGAAGACATACCCCTGTGCCTTCTGGCCGTCTTCCAGTTTTCCCGCCAGGCGCGAGCGCAGGTCGCTGTCGAACAGATTGGCCTGCGCCTGGGCGTCGACGTAAGCGCCGTCCTTGCCATACCACGTCAGTGTGGTGGCCAGGCCGTAGGACGTGGTGCCGATGCTGCCGTTGCCGAACGGCGAGGAGGCGCGCGTGCTGGCCGAGCCGTAGTGCATTGCCAGCCCCGCGACCAGGCGCGAGTCGCCCTGGCCGGCGTAAAGGTCGCGGTCGATGCCGAACTGCGCCTTCCACCCGTCGATGGTCTGGCGCGCGAGCGTGGTCGACGTGGAAGGCTTGAACTGGCCGCCCGCGCCCTCGAGCCGCACCCAGGCGCCGTCGTGGCCCGAGTCGGCGGGATCGTACTGGCGGTTGCCGACGCGCTGGCGCAGGGTGGAAGGCTGACTCAGGAGCAGCAGGGTGTTGGCATACGCTTCATAGACCGGGACGCCGGGCTGATACAGCATGGGGTCGTCGGGACTTGCCGAACCGCCGCCTGGCGCGGGCATTTCCGGGGCCGGCACGCCCGGCGTGGGCACTTCGGGGGTTGGATCGGTGCCGGGTCCGGGGACGGTCACGTCCTTGAGCGAAGACCGCAAGTACCAGCTGCCGTCCGACGGCTCCTTCTGCAGGACATAGCCGTAGGCGCCGGCGACGATGGCCGGCTGGCCGCCGATGACGTAGTCGGGATTGGACAGCTGGAACTGGCCGGCCGACAGATCGTTGACCTGCACGATCTGGATGCCGCGTTGCGTCGCCGCGCCCGACCCCCCGGCATTGGTCACCTGGACCGGCGTGGCGCCGGACGTGGCGCCCGTGATTACCAGCCTGTCGGTGGGCGAGTTGTCGTCGCCGAGACGGGTCCGGATTGCAAGGCTGCCGCCGGCAGCGGCATAGTCGCCAGCGATCGTCAGCGTGCCGAAGCCGGAGCGCGGGCCGGGCGCGATCGTGCCGCGGTTGACGGTGGCGCCAACGCGGCCGATGCCGGTCAGTCTGGCGCCCGCGTCGACCTGCATGGGACCGCCCAGCGCGCCGTCGACCTGCAGCGTTCCGGCCTGGACCCGCGAGATGCCGGAGAACGCCGAGCTGTCGGCCGTGAGCGTCAGGATGCCAGCGCCGAGCTTGTTGAAGCTGGACGTGCCGGAGAAGGCCGAATTGACCCGCACGTCATACGTGCCGGTATCGAACCAGGCGCCTTCGCTGCCCACGGCCTGCGTGGAAAAGCCCACCAGGAAATCAGCGGTGTCGCGCGTGGAACGCAGGATGCCGCCATCGACTGTCAGATCGACGTCGCCATCGCCCTTGATGACGGAACCGGTCTCCAGAACGCCGCGGCCCGTCGCATCACCCCGCAGGTTCAGCGTGCCGGTGGCGCTGTTTTCAATGGCGATCCATGTGTCGCTGCCCGCGCGCACGAGGCCGCCTTTGTCGATGTTCAGAGTGCCGGTTCCGCCGTTGCCGACTTCGACGCGATCGGTCACCCGGATCGTCGCGGTATCGGCAGTCGTGCTGGACACGGTTACCGTGCCGTCGCTGCCTGCCCGGTAGCCGATGTACAGCGTCGCCGCGCCACCCGGACGGGCAGACGCCTCGGTGCTGACCGACGCGCCGTCGCCGACGTTCAGTGCGCCCGAGCCCTCGAAGCCGACGTAGATGTTGTTGAACGGGTCCCACACCGAACCGCGACCGGTTACCAGAACCGCGCCGTTGCTGCCGCTTGACTGGCCGATGAGCGCCTGGCCGCTATGGACGGCTGCGCCGTTCTGCACGATCAGCGTCCCGTCTCCGGAAGCGCCCACCAGGAATGCGTAGGGCGTGGAAATCGTCCAGGCCGAGCCCGCATCGGACACGGTGACGGTGCCCAGGCTACCGGCTTCCGAGCCGATGACGGCCCATTCGCTGGCGGCGGCGCCGCCGTTCAGGATCTGCATGATGCCGGTGCTGCCCGACTGCACGCCGATGCTTGCCTGCCCGGTGCTTGTCCAGGTGGAAGCGTTTCCGGCGCCGTCCTTGCCCGACACGGTCAGCGTGCCGACTGCTCCCGGGCCATTGCCGATGTAAGCCCAGTCATTCGACACTTGGCCGCCGTCATCGATGCTCAGCGAGCCGGCGGCCGCGTCGCCGACGACCAGGTCCCCGCCGACAAGCCAGTTGGGCGATTGCGCGGGCGACGGCCAGACGTCGCCACTGCTCGTGACCCCCTGCGCGCGCACGGGCGTCATGCAGCTCAGTGTGCAAAGCAGGCCGGCAAGCGTGCCGGCATAGGGGGGAAAGCGGATGTCTCCTCTTGCCATGTCGTGTCCACCTTGTTTTGGCAGCGGTTATCGCCTCTCTGGGCGATTACGGCATTTTGCGGCGCGATCTTAAGCGCCGTGCATCACGTGCAGGCGGGCGATGCGACCGCGCAGCATTGCCCCGGAAGGTCCGATCCTTGGTTCAAAAAACATCAACCTAAACGCTGTGGTTACCCGATACACTGAGCCGCACATGAGTCAACGAAACCTGTCGGATCAATAAAGGGTCGCGCGGCACAGCCAAGCGCAACCTCTGGGGGAGACAAACGTGCTTGGTTCTGAGTTGATCATTCGCTCGCTGCGTCGGCGGGGCGTCAATACCATTTTCAGCCTGTCCGGCAACCAGATCATGCCGCTTTACGATGCCTGTATCGATGCAGGCATCCGCATCATCCACGTGCGGCATGAAGCGGCCGCCGTTTTCATGGCCGATGCGTGGTCGCAGATCACCGGCGAACTCGGGGTGGCGATGATCACCGCGGCGCCGGGCCTGACCAATGGACTCGCGCCGCTGTACTCGGCCTCGCAGGCGGAAAGCCCGGTGCTGCTGATCTCGGGCGATTCGTCCGTGTCGGAAGATGGCACTGGCGCGTTCCAGGAGCTGGATCAGGTCGCCATCACCCGTCCGTTGACCAAGTTGTCCGTCCGTCCGCAATCCGCGGCCGAGCTTTGCCCGGCGCTCGAAGATGCGATCACGCAGGCGCTTGCGCCTCGGCGGGGCCCGGTCCACGTGGCGCTTCCCTTTGATCTGCTGATAACCGAATCGGGCATCGCAGACCTGCCCGACGTGCCCGCGGCCCAGCCGGTCGCCGCGCTGGATGCCACGCGCCTGAACCAACTGGCCGACCTGTTGCATTCGGCTCAGCGCCCGCTGGTGCTGGCCGGGCCGACAAGTGCGCGGCCGCAAGCGCGTTCCGCGCGCGCGGCAGCCGAAGAAGCGCTGGGCGTGCGCATCATTCCGATGGAAAGCCCCCGCGGCCTGAAGGATCCGTCGCTGGGTGCGTTGGCCAGCATCATGCCAAGCGCCGATCTGATCGTTCTGGCGGGCAAATGCCTGGACTTCACGCTGGGATTCGGCGGCACGGGCGCGCTCGGGGAAAACGCCCGCGTCGCGGTCATCGACCCGGACCCCGCGATGCTGGAACGCGCGGGCCGGCTGCTCGGCACGCGTCTGGTCCTGGCGTTCCAGGCCGACGCGGTGGCGACGCTGGCGGCGGTGGCGGCGGCGCAACCGCCGGCCGAACGCCTTGCGTGGCGCGCCCAGGTCGATGAAGCGCTGCAAAGCCGGACGGTGAAGGCGCCGTCCGCACCCGCGCAGGACGCATTGGGTCCGCGCGCGCTGTGCGAGACCGTGCAGGCATTCCTGGCCTCCGCGCCCGATCCGATCCTGATCTGCGACGGCGGTGAATTCGGCCAGTGGGCGCAGGCGTTCTGCCAGGCGCCGGTACGCATCATCAACGGCATGTCCGGCGCGATCGGGGCAGGGGTCTGCTATGCGATCGCCGCGAAGATCGCGCGGCCCGGCGCGACGGTGGTCGTCATGATGGGAGACGGCACCGCCGGGTTCCACATGATGGAGCTGGACACGGCGGTGCGCGAAGGCGCGGCGGTGATGGCGGTGATCGGCAACGACTTGCGCTGGAACGCCGAGCATCTGATCCAGATGCGCACCTATGGACCGCAGCGGCTGATCGGATGCGAGCTTGCCCCGACGGCTCGCTATCACGACGTTGCGTCCGCGCTGGGGGGCGCGGGTTTTGCGGCGCACGACGCCGCGGGGCTGACCGCCGCGTTGAGACAGGCAGCCGACAGCGGCCTGCCGGCCTGCATCAATGTATCCCTCGTGGGCGAGGCCGCCCCGGTTTTCCACGCAGCATCCACGCAGTCCACGACCGGTCATTGACCTCAAGGCATCGAGCGTCGCCGCAGTCCGGTTTCGTCCCGTAGAACGAACAGGAGACATCCCATGATCAGCCTCACCGGCATCGGCCCGGGCGGGTCCGCTCGCGCCGCGTTTTGCCTGCTTCTCACTTTTCCCGGCCTGGCCGCTGCCCAGGCCTACCCCGCCAAACCCATCCAGCTCATCGTGCCGTTCAGCGTGGGCGGCGACGCCGACATGGCGGCGCGCAATCTGTCCGCCGCCGCGCAAGGTGTGCTGGGGCAGCCGGTGGTCGTGGTCAACAAGGCGGGCGCGAACGGCGCGATCGGGTCTGCCGCGGTCAAGAATGCGGCGCCCGACGGGTACACCCTGCTGATGGGCCGCATCGGTTCCCAGGTGCTATTGCCCGCCTTGCAGCCCAAGACGACGCCTTATTCCTCGACGGACTTCACGTTCATCGGATTGCTGGAGCTGAACCCCGTCGTCTGTGTGGTCCATCCGGACAGTCCCCACCGGACCATGGGCGACCTGTCGCAGGCGCTGAAGGCCAGACCCGGCAAACTGAACTACAGCCATTCCGGCCCGGCGACGGTGCAGAACCTTGCCCCGCAGCTCCTGCTCAGCAGCCTGGGCTTGAAGCCAGATGCGGCAGTCAGCGTCCCGTACAAGGGCGGCAGCGAAGTGGCCATGGCGGTCCTGAGCCGCGATGTGGACTTTGCCTGCAACAACCTGAGCTCCATGACGGGCATTCTTGCGGGCGGCAAGTTGCGCGCCTTGCTGACGACGACGCCGGAACGCCTTGCGCAGTTTCCGGACATTCCGACCGCGCGGGAAGCGAACCTTCCGCAGCTTGAGGCGGTCATCGGCTGGAGCGGGCTGTTCGGGCCGCCGGGGATGAGTCCTGAAGCGGTGAACAAGTGGGCGGCCGCGCTGCAGCAGATTTCGAAGGACCCCAAGTGGATCGAGGGGAATGCCAACTTCGGCGGCATTCCGCATGTGTTGTCGCCGGCCGATACGGAGAAGTACGTCGACCAGGGTTCCAGAATCTATGCCGACCTGGTGGCTAAGGCGGGATTGCAGGTCAACTAGCCGCCGGCATCGCGCAGGAAAGGGCCGCCGAGGCCTTCGGCGGCCGGGATGGACTCTCGCAGATACTGGACGAACGACGTCACGGTCAGCGGCACGCGGGGCGTGTAAGGCCGGACCGCGTAGAGCCGTTCGGCATAGTCGCCGACGACGCGCCACCCTGGCAGGACCTCGACCAGCGTGCCGCGTTGCAGGGCCTCGCCAGCGCTGAAGTCGGGAAGCAGCGCGATGCCGACAGAGCCCGCGGCCGCTTCCCGCAAGACTTCGCTGTTGTTGGCCGTGAAGGTCCCGCGCACCGGCACCGCCACGTGTTTATCCCGCGCCTGCGATTCGAATGACCAGGTGGCGCCGCCGCTGCGCCGCAGGTAGTGCAGGCAATTGTGGCCCTCAAGGTCCGTTGGCGTTCTCGGCGTGCCGTGTGTCGACAGGTATGCGGGGGTGGCCACGAGCACCGAGCGCGTTTCGCAGATCAGCGAGGCGACATGGGTGTCGGGCACGCCCGCGACGTGCCGGATCGCCAGGTCGAATCCTTCGGTCGCCAACGACGCCAGGTGGTCGCTGAGCTCAAGCTGAATCCGGACATCCGGAAAGCGCGCAAGAAAGCCCGGTATCAGCGGGGCGATGACCTGGCGGCCCAACGCGACGGGAGCCGTCACGGACAGTACGCCGCGCGGGCCTTCGGAAAGATCCCGGACGGCGGAGAAACCTTCTTCGATGCGCAGATACGCCGATGCCGTCTGGTCAACCAGGCTTGCCCCGGCTTCGGTCAGGCTGACGCTGCGGGTCGTACGGCGCACGAGGGGAACGCCCGCTGCCTGCTCCAGTTCCACGATGCGCTGGCTGACCGATGCCTTGCTGATCTGCAGCCGGCGGGCGGCCGCCGTGAAACTGCCCGTGTCGGCCAGCACGCCCAGGCAGTGAATGTGCGACCACAGGTCTTCCAGGCGTCTCGTCTTTGTCATGCCATTTTCCATTGTTCAAGACCGCAAACACTGATTCCAGCCTTCTGGTCTCGACGCCAGGCTGGCGAGGGGACATAGTGCCAGCACCCATCCCATACGCTTGAGCCCAGGAGAAACCCATGAATGCACCCACGCGCAGCGCCAGCGATGCCATCGCCGGACACTTTATCGCCGGATCCCGTGTCGATGGGACAGGCGACCGCCAGCCCATCTTCAATCCGGCCACGGGCGCCGTCACCCGGCACGTCACGCTGGCCACGACAGACGAGGTGCAGCGCGCGGTGGCCAGCGCGCAGGCCGCCTTTCCGGCGTGGGCCGACACGCCGCCGATCCGCCGTGCGCGCGTGTTGTTCAGATTTCTTGAACTGTTGAACCGCCACCGCGACGAGCTCGCTCATTTGATCACCGCCGAGCACGGCAAGGTGTTCAGCGATGCGCAGGGCGAAGTCGCGCGCGGCATCGACATTGTGGAGTTCGCCTGCGGCATTCCGCAACTGCTCAAGGGCGCGCACACCGAACAGGTTTCTACCGGCATCGACAACTGGACGTTGCGCCAGCCGCTGGGCGTGGTGGCCGGCATCACGCCGTTCAATTTTCCGGTGATGGTGCCCATGTGGATGTTCCCTGTGGCGATCGCCGCGGGCAACACGTTTGTGCTCAAGCCCAGCCCGACGGATCCCAGTCCGTCGCTGCGCATCGCCGAACTGCTGCAAGAGGCGGGGCTGCCGGATGGCGTGTTCAACGTGGTGCAGGGCGACAAGGTCGCCGTGGACGCCCTGCTCGAGCATCCCGGCGTGAAGGCGGTGAGCTTTGTCGGCTCGACACCGATCGCCAACTACATCTATGAGACGGGCGCCCGCCTTGGCAAGCGTGTGCAGGCGCTGGGCGGCGCCAAGAACCATATGGTGGTGATGCCCGATGCCGATATCGACCAGGCCGTGGACGCCTTGATCGGCGCCGGCTACGGTTCGGCGGGCGAGCGGTGCATGGCGATCAGCGTGGCCGTGCTGGTGGGCGACGTGGCCGACCGCCTCCTGCCCAAGCTGATCGAGCGCACGAAGGCATTGAAGGTGCTCGACGGCGAGAACCCGGCCGCCGAAATGGGACCGATCGTGACCCGCGCCGCGCACGAGCGCATCAGCGGCTACATCGCGCAGGGCGAGGCAGAGGGCGCGACGCTGCTGGTCGACGGCCGGGGATTCCAGGGTACGCAGGCGGGCGAGGGGTGCGGTGATGGCTTCTGGATGGGCGGCACGCTGTTCGACCACGTCACGCCCGACATGCGCATCTACAAGGAAGAAATATTCGGTCCGGTTCTGGGCTGCGTGCGGGTCAAGGACCTGAAGGCGGCCGTGGACCTCATCAATGCGCATGAGTTCGGCAACGGCGTCGCGTGCTTTACGCGGGATGGCAACGTGGCGCGCGAATTTGGCCGTCGCATCGAAGTGGGCATGGTGGGCATCAATGTTCCCATCCCGGTCCCGATGGCCTGGCACGGTTTTGGCGGCTGGAAGCGCAGCCTGTTTGGCGACATGCACGCCTACGGCGAAGAAGGTGTGCGCTTCTACACCCGCCAGAAGTCGATCATGCAGCGCTGGCCGGAGAGCATCGGCAAGGGCGCCGAGTTCGCGATGCCGACGGCGAAGTGATCGTTGCGGCCGGCGGCCGGAATGCGGCCGCCAGCCCGCGCCGCGCGCCGCTGGCGCGGGCGGCTCAATGCCGTTCATGCCGGAGACATCAACCCGCGGTACATCGCGCCCGCGCCCGCGATCGCAAGCAGCACGAAGATGGCCCGCTTCAGGAGTTCGGGAGACACCCGGGTTCGGGTGCGCGACCCCGCGTACAAGCCGATGAGCGCAACGGGCAGGAGCACCGCGGCGGCGCGCAGGATGTCGGGGTTGGAGTACAGCCCCGCGGTCGCGAAGGCTGCCGCCCGCACGATCCCGCTTAGCAGGATCACGACCGAAATGGTTGCCCGGAACTGCTCCAGCGCTTCCAACCGGCGCGACAGGTAGATCGTGTAGATGGGGCCGCCGGTGCCGAACAGCGCGCTGAAGACGCCGCCAATGATGCCGAACGGAAACGCCCAGAAGGGCCGGAGCGGCGCCTTGGCGCCGCCCCGGGCGCCGCGCAGGCCCTGGATGCACACGACCAGCACGAACGCGCCCAGAAGGATCAATGGCCAGCGGGCGCCGGCGTCGCGCAGCAGCGTGACGCCCAGCGCGATCCCCAGCAGCATCCAGGGCAGCAGGCGCTTGAATTCGGCCAGGCTCACGCGCCGCCAGTTCCGTCCGCCGACCAGGGCGGTGCAGGTCAGGTCAAACAGCACCACCAGCGGCACGGCCAGTTGCAGGGGAATGAACTGCACCAGGACCGGTACGGCGACCATGGCCGCGCCGAATCCCGTCATCCCGAAGATCGTGTAGGCAAGGAAGATGACGGGGATGACTAGCGCGAGCGATTCGGTGGGCATGGGCGGGCAGGGACCTCGATGGGTGAAACAGGGCGGGGGCGTGCCGGCGCCCGGCGGGTGGTCAAGTGGCGGTGATTCCCTTCTTTTGCACGAGGGCCTGCCATTTGGCGGACTCCGCGGCGATCTCCTTTTGCAGCGCCGCGGCAGGCACGATGGTGGGGGACATGCCCTGGTCCTGAAGGTAGCGCTTCAAGCCCGGTTGTTCAACGGCCTGTCTGGCAACGGCGAGCAACCGGTCTATCGCGCCTTGCGGCGTGCCGGCAGGCGCCATCAGCGCGAACCAGCCGGTGAACTCGAATCCGGGCACGCCGTCCTCGGCCGTGGTCGGCACGCCGGGCAGCAAGGCCGCGCGCTCCTTGCCCGTGACGGAAAGCGCGCGCAGGCGGCCGCCCTTGAGCAGCGGCGCGATGGCATTGATGTTGCCGACGGCCACCTGGATGATCCCGGCCATCAGGTCCGTGTAGCCGGGGCCTTCGCCCTTGTACGGGACATGCATGAGGTCGATCCCGGCGGCGTCGGTGAAGGCTTCACCGGCCATATGCGTCTGGCTGCCGACGCCGGCGGACGAAAAGCTGAGTTTGCCGGGCCGGGCCTTCGCGTAGGCGATGAGTTCCCGCGTGTTGTTGACGGGCAGTTCGGCATTGACGGTGATGACCATCGGTCCGCTGGCGACCTTGGCGATGAGGCTGAAGTCGTTCAGCGAGTAGGGCAGCTTGCTGTAGATGAACTGATTGACGGTGAACATGCTCCCCGAGGCGAGCATCAGCGTGTAGCCGTCCGCGGGAGATCCGGCCACGGCCTGGGCGCCCACGCTGCCGCCGGCGCCCGCGCGATTCTCTACGACGATGCTCTGGTTCAGGCCCTTGCCCATTTCGGAGGCCAGCGCGCGCCCGAGCAGATCGGTGGCGCCGCCCGCCGAAAATGGGATCACCATGCGGATGGCCTTGTCCGACGGCCAATTGGCGCGGGCAGGTGCGGCAAGAAAGGGTGATAGCGCCAGCCCGTACCCCATGGCCTTGATGAGACGGCGGCGTCCATACACAGGTTGATTTTCGTCTTTCACGGTTTTGTCTCCTTCCGTTCGCGGTAGGCGCGACCCGCCGATCTGCGGGCAGGGCGGGTTTCGCCAGGCAGCAACTGCCCCTCGGGCCAGTCGGCTCGATTTTTTTCGGGACGTCGCGGTGATTGTTGGCGGACTACTGGACTACTGGGCTGCGGACTGCGGGACTGCGGGACTACGTACTGCGGATCAGGGATCGGGACGCGCCGGCGCCGTCATCGGGTTTGGCTGGCGCAGACCGACTTCAACGCATCGAGCAGCAACTGCGAAAGATGGGATCTGGGATTCTCCTGCGGCGCCAGGATGCCCAGGCGGCGGGTGATCGTCGGCGCGCCGAACGGAATGACGCGGATGCCCGGCGGGAATTCGTTGCGGCCGCGCCTGGCCGGCACCACGGACGCGCCAAGGCCGTTGGCCACCATCGCGATCACGCCTTCGAGGTTGTCGATCTCCATGGTCGATCGCACCGTGATGCGCCTGCGCACCATTTCTTCCTGCACCAGGTGGCCCACGCGGGCTGAGCGGTTGAAACGGACATAAGGCGTCTGCTCCAGGATTTCCTGGTCGCTGGCGCCTTGCACCGACCGGTGCGCGATGACGACCAGCTCTTCCTCGACGAAGGGCAGAAAGTCCAGACCGGAGCGCGGGGCGTCCGGCTCGGTCACGATGGCGACATCAAGCTGGCGGTGGTAGATGGCCCGCTCCAGGTCATGCGTCAACCCCGTGGTGACGTGAACCTCCAGCCCGTGCCCCTGCTTTTGCAGGTGGCGCAACGCCAGCGGCAGCACGCCCGACACACAGGTATGCACGCTGCCCAGTTTGAGCAGGCCGGCCGACGTGCCCTTCTTGAGCGAAGCGCTCATACTTTCCCAATGCGTGATCAGGTCGCGTGCCCGGTGGACCAGCGCCAGGCCCGTGTCCGTCAGGATCGGCGGGCGGCGGCTGCGGTCGAAGATCGTGATGCCCAGCTCATCCTCCAGCGCGCGGACCTGCATGCTCACGGCTGACAACGACAGGCCGATGGTGTTACCGGCCTCGGCGAAGCTGCCGTGGTCTGCGATCGCAATCAGCGTGTAGAGGGTCCGGATGTCCATGCAAGATTCTTCCTGGTCGGTAGGCGTCGCGAAACGCGCGGGATGCGGGCGCTATAGCTTGAGCAGCCGCCGGGCGTTGCCTCCCATGACCTTCTTCAGGTTTTCCTCACGGATCGGCAAGCGCTCAAACCATTCTTTGTACCCTTGCACCGGACAGAAGGGAAACGAGCTGGCGTACAGCATCCGGTCGGACAGAAAGCTGTCGGCCGCCTTCACGTATTCCTCCCAGCCGGGCATGCGGGAAAAGTACATGTCGGGCGACAGCCATAGATTCGGCCGCCGGAAGCCCAGGTGCAGGATTTCGTTGACCCACGGCCAGCCGCCGTGAGCGACCACGACATTGAGGTTGGGAAAATCCGTCAGCACGCGGTCGGTTCGTATCGGATCGGAATAGCTCAGGTCGGGCCCGGCCGTGCCGCCGACCATCATGATCACGGGAACGCCGACGTCTTCGCAATGACCGTAAATGGGATAGAGACGCCGGTCGTCGGCGTGCATCGGCACGGGATAGGAACCCGGTTCGATGTTGATGAGCCGGAAGCCGTCTTCGATGGCCTGGTTGATGGTCTGGCATGCCTTGCGGCGGTCGGTGGGATCGATCGAGGCGGCACCGATGAACCGGCCGGGGTGCTCCGCCACAATGCCGCGCACGTCGTCGTTGGACACGCTGCCCAGCACGCCGGCCAGCCTGCCCACCACCACGCCGCGATCGATGCGGGCCGCGTCCATCTCCTGCAGAAGCAGGTCCATCGACTGCTCCTGCGCCGCTTTGGAGGGTTCGAATCCCACCGTCCGCGTGAAGCCGTCGCGCCGTTCTCCCGCTGAATACATCAGCGTGTTCAAGAAGCCGCCCACGGGCGGCCGAAGCCGAAAGTCGATGATCATCGCAGTCTCTCTGAGTGGAATCCGATTGCGGGGCGGGGCAAGGCGGCGCCTACATCACTTCGTCCTTGCGGTCGTCCGTCTCGCCGTAGCGGTGCAGCGCGGGCGGCTTCAGTCCGGCATACAGCTTTTCGATGCCGGCGTTGATCGCTTCCGCGTGCTGGGCGAAAAGCGAGTTGCCGTCCAGGTCGCTCTCGACGATGAAAGGCCCGAAATCCTTGACCTCGAACAGCCACATCGCCTGCGCGATGCCCAGCTCATCCAGCCAATGCACCTCGCGTACCTGCTTGATGCCCCGCCCCAGCAAGGCGCCCGTGCCGTAGCCCACCGTGGTCAGGTAGATGGCGCCGCCCGGCGCCAGCACCTGCTTGTAGTCATCGGCGGGCATGCCGCCCTTGCCGATCAGGATGCGGCAGCCGGTCTCGCTGAGCCACCGGGGTATCCATTTGGAGAACCGGAACGACGCGGTGGCGGTGACGGCGCCCACGTTGTAGCCGCCGTGGCCGTCGGGCGCGGCGGCTGGCGAGCAATGAAAATTGACGTTGCTGACGGACCGCAGGTCCACCGGCAGCGGCAGGCCTTCGTCCAGCACCTTTTTGTAGACGCCCTCGCGGGCCGTGTACACCAGTCCATTCAGGTACACGGCCGAACCGAGTTCGAGCTTGGCGATGTCTTCCGTCTTGGCGGGCAGGTCCAGATGAAAGACCTTGATGTCGTCGTCGTTGTTCACCATTCGACCGTCTCCCGGCGCAGGTAGGGCGTGAACCATTGGGGATCCGTGCGGTACTGGATTTCCCCATTGGCGTGGATTCGCGCGGTGGCGCGGCGCGAAGACAGGCAGAACGTATGCAGGCTGATGGGCATGCCGCCGGTGTGCGTGTAGCCGCATTCGATATGGCAATCGACCACCATGCCGGAGCCGACGAAGCCCATCGCGCCCATGCCGATCGAGTTGCCGAGCTTCATCAGTTCAAGCTCCAGTTCGGCCACCTTGGGATCGGGATTCCGGTCGCCTACCGTGCGCAGACAGGCCGCCTGCTTGCCCAGCTGCATGCACGTGTCCTTGGACCCGCCCAGGCCGATGCCGACGATGGCGGGCTGGCACGCCAGGCCGCGCTTGCCGAACGCGATCAGCGTGTCGAGCACGAAGCGCTTGATGCCGTCGATGCCGTCGCCGGGAAACAGCATCCGGTAGTCGGTGCCGAACAGACCGCCCTTGTGCACGGTGGTGATCTCGATCCAGTCGGCGTCCGGTTCGAAAGACCATTCGACTTCCGGCGCGTTGATCCCGACGTTGTTGTTGTGGTCGGTGCGCCAGAGCGGATGCACGCGGTTCGGACGCAGCGGGATGGTGACGGTGGCTTCGGCCGTGGCGTGTCGCAGCGCGCGTTCCACGGCGACGAAACCCGCGTCGACGGAGGCTTCGTTGCCCACCTTGACGTAATACCGCGGCAATCCGGTATCGGCGCACATCGGGCGCCGGTCCTGGTCGGCGGCCTCCCAGTTGTCGACCATGGCGTGGATGACGAATCGCGGCAGCTTGCCGGTTTCCTTTTTCTGCAGGGCCTGGATGCCTTCCTTGTAGTCCTTGGGTATCTCGATGGCGGCGCGGCGCATGATTTCCAGCGCGGCTTCTTCAATTTTCTGGACGGGAATTCTCATGGTGGGATGCCTTCAGCTTTGGGGAATGCCTGCTTCGCCTTCGATCAGCGATTCGCCCGGCTTGACGATGTCAAAGGAAACCGGAACCATCTCCAGCTGCAATTCGCCGTCGTGCGCGCCGACGCGCGTGTAGCAGCTGGTGTGCAGGTCGCCGGGTTCGGAGAAGTCTTCGCGAAAGTGCGCGCCGCGGCTGTTTTCGCGCGCGAGTGCTGACACCGTGATGACCTTTGATATGTCGACCAGGCTTTCAAGGTTGAGCCAGTCGTGCCAGGTCAGGTTGAAGCGCCGGTCGCCGTCCGCGACGCCGATGTCGCGCAAGGCCGCGCGATGGTCCGAAATGGAGACTAGGCCGTGTTCCATGGCGTCCCGATTGCGCAGCACGCCGACGTCATCCCACATCGTCTGCGACAGCGCATCGCGCAGCTCGTGGATGCGTCCGGCACGCCGCGAAAACGGAAACTCGGCGCGTTCGACACCGCGCGCAATGACCCGCTGGTCCGGATCGCGCCATTGGCCCGACTTGGCGACATAGGCGGCCATCGCGTCGCCCGCGATGCCGCCGAACACCGTGGAATTGGCGACGCCGTTTCCGCCCAGGCGGTTCGCGCCGTGCACGCCGCCGCAGTCCTCGCCCGCGGCATACAGGCCGGGTGATGCGGTGGACCCGTCCACATTGAATTCGACGCCGCCCATCAGGTAATGCGCGGTCGGCACCACTTCGACCTTTCCGCCGGCCAGGTCGAAGCCGCAGTCCTTGCAGCGGTTGACCATGCCGGGAAACGTCTTGGCGACTTTCTCCGGACCCAGATGGCTCATCTGGATGTAGACGCCGCCCATCGGACCCGTGCGCCCCGCGCGCATTTCGGCGTAGATCCCGCGGCTGACCACGTCGCGCGTGGCCCGTTCGCCGCGCTTGTCGTAGTTCGTCATGAAGCGTTCGCCTTCGCCGTTGAGCAGGTAACCGCCGGCGCCGCGCAAGCCTTCTTCCAGCACCGTGCCGGTCATCCGCGTATCCGGGCCGCCCAACAGACCCGTCGGATGAAACTGGACCATCTCCATGTCCCGAAGCTTCAGGCCGTATCGCAATGCCATGGCCAGGCCGTCGCAGGTCTTGTCGCCGGAGGGCGTGTGGTAGCGGTACATCGTCGGGCCGGCGCCGGTGGCCAAAAGAACTGCCTTGGCCCGGATGAACCGGTAGGTGCCCGCGCGCATGTCGATGAACAGCACGCCCGAGATGCCCGAACCGTCGGCGGCCGGGATGAGTTCGATGGCGCGGTGCTCCTCAAGTTCTTCCACATCCAGCGCGCGAACCTGCTCCATCAGCCGATTGATGATCTCGATGCCGGTCAGGTCCGCCTTGTGCACGGTCCGGTCAAAGCTCTGGCCGGCAAACGCCTTGGAGTGCAGCGATCCATCGGGATTGCGGTCGAAGAAACAGCCGATCTCGTTTTCCAGTTCTCGCACCCGTTCGACCGCGCCTTCGACCAGCCGCCAGGCCAGATCCTGGCGCGGCAGCCATTTGCCGCCCTCGATCGTGTCCATGAAGTGGCGCTCGACCGAGTCGCCTGCGGCCAGCGCGACGTTGTAGCCGCCCTGGACCATGCGGGTACAGCCGCACTTGCCAAGCAGGCCCTTGACGGTGACTGTCACCTGCAGCGACGGGTTTGCCTTCTTCGCGTGCAGCGCCGCAAACAGGCCCGCGCCGCCGGTACCCAGCACCAGAATGTCCGTCTTGTGGTTTTCAATACGCATGTCAGATCACTCCGGCGATGAACGCCAGTCCGGTGGCCATCGAGATCGCAAAGCCCCAGCCGATCCACGCGACGCGCGCGTCGCGCGGCGAGCGCCAGGGCAGGAGTTCAAGCGCAAGCAGGCGCAGCCCGAAGAACATATGCAGCGTCAGAAGCAGGACCAGCCCCCATTCGCCGGCTTTCATCCACGGCAGCTCTGCCAGCTTCAGGAATGCGTCAAGCCTGGCCTGGTCCAGCGCCATGGCCAGCACGTAGAAGTGGACGGGAAGGAACAGCGCCAGCGCCAGGCCGGAAAGCCGATGTCCCAGGAAGGCCCAGTACGCCTGGTGATTGCGTGCGGACTTCATCACGCCAGCCCTCCCACCGCAGCAACCGCGCGTATGCCCAGAACGAGCAGCGCCGCGCCGAACATCAGGCCAATGCCGGACGCCGCCGCCCGGCCGAGTTTCAGCCACTCGATGAGGATGTTGCGCAGGCCGATGGGAACGTGGACCGACACGCTGAGGACGAACAGGCCGTAGAAGACGATCCACGGCCAGTTCCCCTCGGTGCGCGAGAGGATTTCGCCGGCCGTCAGGCCGCCGCGGACGGCATAGATGACGAGGCCGACGTGCACCAGGACGAAGGGGGCCATCACCATTGCCGTCAGGCGCTGGAGTGCGAACAGACGGGCCTCCATGTCAGCCTCCCTTGAGCAGGCTGAAGATGGCGCTGCGTTTCAGCCCCGCGATGCTGCCGGTTGGGCTCAGGCTGACGGGACAGTGCTTCATGCAACTGCCCTGCGTGTGACAGGAGTTGCAGCCGCTGCCGGAGGTGGCCTTGTGCAGGACGTCCTTGGGGTCGGCGTGCCGCTCGTCGTTATAGAGCGTCCAAGCGCGATTCAGCGCCGCCGGGCCCAGGTAGTCCTTGTCCCACGACACCACGTCACAGGCGGCGTAGCACACGCCGCAGTTGATGCATTCGATGGCCGCGTCAGCGAGCTTGCGTTGCTTGCTTTGGGGCGACACCAGCGCCGGCGGATCATGACGTGTGGCGGTGCCGACAAAGGTGTTGCCGGCGCGCGCCCACTTCTGGAAGAACTCGCGCATGTCCACGACCAGATCCTTGATCCGCGGCATGTTGCGCAAGGGTTCGATCACGATGACGCCGGCTTCTTCGACGCGGCTCACGTGCGTGCGGCACGTCCAGCGCGGTTTGCCGTTGACGGTCATCGCACAGGACCCGCACACGCCGACGCGACAGGCGTAGCGGTACGACAGGCTGGGCTCCTGCGTTCGCTGGACTTCCGTCACCACGTCCAGCACGGTCTGGTTGTCGCGCCACGGGACCAGATAGGTGGAGAACTTTCCTTCCTCCGTGCCGCGTGAGATGCGAACCGTAAGTTGTCTCTGGCTGGTGGAATGCGTCGTGTCCATTTTCCGTCCTCAAGCGGCAGGCTGCGCCCATGAACAGATTCTGGAACTTGCGAATCCTTGAAGCAATACAGATTTAGTTGATATTTTTTGAACTTATTTCGGGCGGTCTGAGGGGTGTCGCGCACCGCTGCGTAGATGTCGCGACGCGGTAGGTTCAGCGGTTTGCGATGACGCAGTGCGTCAATGCCGCTCGCCGCGGCCTGTTCTGCCTACGCCCGGCGCGGCAACCACCGCCAGAACACCCCGGCCGCGACCAGGCCCAACGTCCCCACGCCAAACGATGCCCCGCCCAGCGACAACAGTGCCGTCAGTGCCGACAGCGCCACCGGCCCGCCACTTGCACCCAGATCGGCCATGAACCGCCAGATGCCCAGAAACTGCGTGCGCGCGCCGGGCGGCGCGGCGTCGGCGCCCAGCGTCATCACGATGCCCGACCCGATGCCGTTGCCAAAGCCCAGCAGCAGCGACACCAGGATGAAGCTCGTCACGCCGCTTGTCAGCGGGATGGCCATCAGGCTCAAGCCCATCAACAGCGTGCACGGCAGCGCCACCCACAACCGGCCGCGCTGGTCCATGACCTTGCCCGCGGGATAGAACACCGACATGTCGACCGCCGCGACCAGGCCGTAGACAAGCGACGTGGTGGTGGCGTCCAGCCCAAGATGGTCAGCCCACAGCGGAATCACCACCTGGCGCGACGCGCGTAGCGCGCTGATCAGCATCACGCCTATGCCCAGCGTGGCGTACACGCCCCGATGGTCGCGCGCGACTTCGCCGATGCGCACGCGCGGCGCGCCGGCGGCCTTGGCGTGCGAGGGTTCGATTTCGGGCGCCTTGATGGCGATGAATCCCGCGCCGAGCATGGCGCAGACGGCAATCCAGTACGCGCCGTCCAGCCCCATGAAGTGAATCAGCGCCGCACCCGCGAAGGGGCCGATGAAGGTGCCGATCCGCGTCGTCCCGCCCAGCGTGGACAGGGCGCGTGCGCGGTACTGCAGCGGCACGACCTCGATCATGTAGCTCTGGCGCGCCAGCTGGAACACCGACTGCGCGCAGCCCTGCATCAGCATGGCCAGCGCCAGCACCCACAGATGCGGCACGCCGATCACGAGCAGCAGACCGGCCACGCTCAACAGCGCGGCGCCGGCCATGGCGCGCTTCTCGCCAAAGCGTTCGGTGATGAGTGCGGACGGAATGTTCGAGAGCAGCGAGCCGACGCCGATGAGGGCGGCGATGAGGCCAGCGGCCGCGAATGATGCGCCTTGTTCCCGCGCGGTCAGCGCGATCACGGGAAGAATGGCGCCGTTGCTGATGCCGTAAAGCAGCGACGGGCCGAACGCCGGCACGGCGATCTGCTTCAGATTGAACGATTCGGGATGCGACATGAGGGGAGCGTGGGTGCGCCGGACGGCGCGGCGGTCATCGATGCGGAATCCCGAGAGTGTATCGAAAGCCCTTCGCGCCCGGCTGTCGGCAGCCTGACAGCGCACTTAGCCAAACGGGGCGATCCGGCCACCCGGGTAATGCAAGCGCATGTCCGGGTTTCTCCCTATTTGCATACGTATGCAAGGCTTTGAAAGTGCCCTCCATCGATGAACTTTCAACGCTTGCAGGACCCGAGACCATGATCCGATATCTGAAGCGCGGCCGGACCGCCGCCGTCAAGACCGACGACGACGCCAAGGTGCGCGCCACCGTCGAAGACATCATCCGCGACATCGAAACCCGTGGCGACGACGCCGTGCGCGATTACAGCCGCAAGTTCGACAACTGGGACCCGGCGGACTTCCGCCTGTCGCGCGCCGAGATCGAGGCGGCGCGCAAGCAGTTGTCGGCGCGCGAGATCGAGGACATTGCGTTTGCCCAGAGCCAGGTCCGCAACTTTGCGCAGATCCAGCGCGATTCGATGCGCGACGTCGAAGTGGAGACGTATCCGGGCGTGGTCCTGGGCCACAAGCACGTGCCGATGAATGCGGTGGGCTGCTACATCCCGGGCGGCAAGTATCCGCTGCTGGCCTCGGCGCACATGAGCGTCCTGACCGCCAAGGTGGCGGGCGTGAAGCGCATCGTGTCCACGGCGCCGCCGTATCAGGGCAAGCCGCATCCGGCCATCGTGACCGCCATGGACATGGCGGGCGCGGACGAGATCCTGGTGCTGGGCGGCGTGCAGGCCGTGGTGGCGATGGCGGTGGGCACGCCCAGCGTGGCGCCCGTGGACATGCTGGTCGGCCCGGGCAACATGTTCGTGGCCGAGGCCAAGCGGCAGCTGTACGGCCGGGTCGGCATCGACCTGTTCGCGGGGCCGACCGAGACGCTGGTGATCGCGGATGACAGCGTGGATGGCGAGCTGTGCGCCGTCGATCTGCTGGGCCAGGCCGAACACGGCCCCACGTCCCCCGCAGTGCTTCTGACCACCAGCGAACAACTGGCACGCGACACGCTGGCCGAAGTCGAGCGCCAGCTTTCGATCCTGCCGACGGCCGGCATCGCGGCCAAAGCGTGGGCCGATTGCGGCGAGGTCATCGTCTGCGACAGCGACGAGGAAATGCTGCAGGTGGCCGATGACCTGGCGTTCGAGCACGTGCAGGTGATGACGCGCGATCCTGATTACTTCCTGAACCGCATGACGAACTACGGCGCGCTGTTCCTGGGGCCGCGCACCAACGTCAGCTTTGGCGACAAGGTGATCGGCACCAACCACACGCTGCCGACGAACCGCAACGCGCGCTACACCGGTGGCCTGTGGGTGGGCAAGTTCCTGAAGACCTGCACCTATCAGCGCGTGCTGACGGACGCGGCCAGCGCGGCGATGGGCGAGTATTGCTCGCGCCTGTGCCACATGGAGAATTTTGCGGGCCATGGCGAACAGGCCAACATCCGCGTGCGCCGCTATGGCGATCGCCCCGACCTGCCGTGGTATCGGCCGGTGGAGGCCCAGGCATGATTGCGCTGCCCAAAGGACCGGACTTCCGCCTGGACGGACGCCGCGCCCTGGTGACGGGCGGCAGCGGCGGCATCGGACTGGCGGCGGCGGCCGCACTGGGCCGCGCGGGCGCGCATGTCACGGTGGCGGCACGGCGCGAAGCTGAGCTTGCGCAAGTGTGCGAAGCCTTGCGGGCCGAGGGCATCGGCTGTGCGCCGCTGGTGCTGGATGTCACGGATTCCGCGGCCGTGGATCAGGCGGTCGCGCGCGCCGAGCCCTTTGACATCCTGGTCAACAACGCGGGCATGAATCGCCCCAAGCCGCTCATCGAGCAGTCCGACGAGGACATCGACGCCGTGTTGGACCTGAACGTGAAGGCAGCCTTCTACACCAGCCGGGCCGTGGCGCGCCGTCTGCTCAAGGAAGGCCGAGCCGGATCCATCGTGAATGTGTCGTCGCAGATGGGGCACGTGGGCAGTCCGCGGCGCACGCTATATTGCGCCAGCAAGCACGCGCTGGAAGGCATGACACGCGCGTTGGCGTGGGAGCTGGGCGCGGCCAACATCCGCGTGAACACCGTGTGCCCGACCTTCATCGAAACGCCCATGACGGCGGGCATGCTGGAGCAGCCGGGCTTTCGGGACTGGGTCTGCGCCCGCAATGCGCTGGGCCGCGTCGGCCGCCTGGACGAAGTGATGGGCGCGATCGTGTTCCTGGCCAGCGACGCGTCCAGCCTGATGACCGGCAGCGCGCTGATGCTGGATGCGGGATGGACCGCGGCATGAGGACCGCGCCTCGCGCGCAGGACGTGGCGGATCTGGCGCAGGTGTCGCAGTCCGCCGTCAGCCGCACGTTCACCCCCGGCGCCAGCGTGTCGGAAGAGACGCGGCGCAAGGTGCTGGCGGCCGCGCAGAAGCTGGGCTATCGGCCCAATGCACTGGCGCGCAGCCTGATTACCCGACGCAGCCGCATCGTGGCGCTGGTGATGAGCTATCTGGAAAACCAGTTCTACCCGCTGGTGATCGAGCGGCTGTCGCAGAAGCTGCAGAAAGAGGGCTACCACGTGCTGATGTTCATCGCCGAGGTGGACGAGGCGGCCGACGGCGTGCTGGCCGAGATCCTGCAATACCAGGTCGACGGCATCGTCATGGCGTCGGCCATGCTGTCGTCCAACGTTGCGCGCAGTTGCGCCGAGGTCGGCGTGCCCGTGGTGCAGTTCAATCGGGTGTCCATTCTGGGCGGGCTGGCGCGTCACGCCAGCAGCTCGGTCACGTCCGACAACTATGCGGGCGGCCAACTGGTGGCGCGCCTGTTGGCGGCACGCGGCTACCGGCGCTTTGGCTATCTGGCGGGGCTGGAGGATTCGTCCACCAGCATCGAACGCGAACGCGGTTACCGCGATGCGTTGCGGGAGCTCGGCCATGACGTCGCCTGCCGCGAAGTGGGCCATTACGACTTCGATCTGGCGCAGGCCGCGGTGCGCAAGATGTTTGCCGGCAATGCGCCGGACGCGCTGTTCGCTGGCAACGATCACATGGCGATTGCGGCGCTGGACGTGCTGCGTCAGGAGCTGGGCGTGCGCGTGCCCGAGGACGTGGCCGTCGTGGGCTTTGACGACGTGCCGCAGGCCGCGTGGGGTGCGTATCGCCTGACCACCGTGCGTCAGCAGGTCGAACCCATGGTGGACGCCACCGTTGCGCTGCTGCGCGAACAGATGCAGGCCGAGTTGCGGCCGCGCGACATCGTCGTGCCCTGCGGCCTGGTCGAACGCGCGACGGTCCGGGCGGGGCCCTGACGACACGCTCTTTCTCTTTATTCCGGCACTACCCAAAGAAAGCGCGCACAGACCGCGCTCATTGACACCAGGAGACAAACGCATGCGCAGCATTTTTGTACGTACCCTGACCGCCGTCGCGGCGATCGGGCTGACCGCCGGCATGGCCCACGCCCAAGGCGGCGCGCCCGCCTGGCCGGCCAAGAACATCCGGTACATCGTGCCGTTCTCGCCGGGCGGCGTGTCAGATGGCGTGGCACGGTTGATGGCCGAGCAATTGAGCGCCCGTCTCGGGCAATCGGTCATCGTCGAGAACAAGCCCGGCGTGTCCGGCATAGTGGGCACGCAACAGGTGGCGCGCGCCGAGCCCGATGGCTACACCATCGTGGGCGGCACCATCACCACGCATGCCGTCAACCCGTTCTTCATCAAGTCGCTGGGCTATGACCCGGTCAAGGACTTCACGCCGGTCGGTTTGGTGGGCATGGTCAGCAACGCATTGGTGGTGCGCGCCGACAGCCCCTTCAATACGGTGCAGCAGGTGATCGACGCCGCGCGCGCCGACCCGGACGGGCTGACCTACGGCACGGCCGGCGCGGGCACGTCACAGCATCTGTCGGGACAGCTCTTCCAGTCGATTTCGGACACGCGGTTGCGCCAGATCGTCTACAAAGGCGGATCGCAGTCGATGGTGGATTTGATCGGTGGCCAGATCGACATGGTGTTTGAAACGGTCGCGGCCGCGCGTCCGATGATCGATGCCAAGCGGGTCAAGGTGCTGGGTGTCACGTCGGCAGCGCCGCTGGCGGATCTGCCGGGCGTCAAGCCGCTTGCCGAGCTGGGCCTGCCGGGCTTTGCGATGCAGTCGTGGCAGGGGATCTTCGCGCCGGCAGGTACGCCAGCGCCGGTGGTGGAGCGGCTGGGACGCGAGATTGCGGCCATCGTCAATACACCCGATGTGCGCGCCAAGCTGCTGACGCTGGGCGTGGCGCCCGACGGCCGCGGGTCGGCAGAATTCTCGAAGTTCCAACGCAGTGAAATCGAAAAATGGGGCAAGGTGATCAAGGACGCCGGCATTCAGGCCGACTGATCCCGCCCCGACACAGGAGACTTGCATGACCGATCCCCGTTTCCCGCTGGACGGCCGCCTGCCGGACATGCTGCGCAGTGGCAAGCCGCTGCGCGGCCTGTTCAACGGATTGCCCAGCCCGGCCATCGTCGAGATGTGCGCGTATGCCGGCTTTGATTTCATCATTCTGGACAACGAGCACGGCAGCGCGGACTTCGGCATGACCGAACACATGCTGCGTGCCGCGCGGGCCACGGGCATCGTGCCGATCGTGCGCTGCTTCGAGCAGGACTTGCCGCGCATCCTGGACATGGGCGCGAGCGCCGTGCAGGTGCCCATGGTCGAAAGCGCCGAGCAGGCGCGGCGCCTGGCCGGCATGATCCACTATCCGCCGGTGGGCCGCCGCGGCAGCGCGTTCAGCACGCGCGCCGCGGGTTACGGGGCCTTCGGCGGGGCGGGGCATACGCAGCGCAGCAACGACGGCATCGGCTTCATCGCCATGATCGAGACGCCCGAGGCCATCGCGGCGGCGGGCGAGATCGCGGCGGTGGACGGTGTGGATGCGGTGTTCATCGGCCCCAACGATCTGGCGCACGCGATGGGTCACGGCAGCGACTGGAATGCCGAACCCGTGCAACGCGCCATCGAGGCCGGGCTGCGCGCGATCGCAGCGGCGGGCAAGTGCTCAGGGATCATCGCGCTGACGCCGCAGGACGAGGAGAAGTACGGGGCAATGGGCGCGCGCTATTTTGCCAACGTGTCGACCAGCATCATCACCCGCGCGCTGGCGCAGGCCGCGTCTGCCGGACGCGAGGCCAAGCCGCCCGCCTATTGACGCTATCCGCCCACGGCCCGGCAGAACGCCTGCGCATCGCCGTCGATGATGACGCCGGACGGCAGATAGCCTTCGCGCTGTTTCGTGGCGCGCAGCTGCTGCGCCAGCGCCGCATCGCCGCCGACCGCGTACACGAAGACGCGCACGGATTGCGCGGCGGCGTCGCGCAGCAGTTGGGGGTTGGCCGACAGCGTCAGCGCGTCCACGTGTACGCCCACGGGCGCGCCGACGGTGGCGGACAGATTGGCCAGCCACTGGCGCGTCAGCTTGGGCGCGGTGGCGCGCTGCGATACGTACTTGCCCAACGGGTTCGCTCCTAGCGACTCCGCATGGCGCGGGTCGAACACGATCAGCCCCAGATAGCCCTGCCGATCGGTGCCGCGCACGCAGCGCAGCGCCTCGGGGAAAGCGGACGTGATCATCCAGTTGCCGTGCGGCAGCGCGGTCTTCATACCGGCCACCAGCTTGGACACGGGCGCGCAGTCGCGGTAGACGACCTTCAGTTCCGCATTGAATGTCTTGGCGGGCTGCGCGGCCGCGACGCGCAGCGCATCATTAAGGAACGGCGGGGGCGCTCCGCCGCCCGCGCCCGTCAGCTTGGCATCGCGCCATTGGTCGCTGGACAGTTGCAGCACGGCCTTGCGCCCGACGCCGCTTACCGTCCTGCCGGTCAGCAGGTCGTGATGCAGCACCCAGTTGCCGTCCTTCAGGCGCTGCATGTCGATTTCGACGCCATCCCACGCGCCGGCATAGGCCGCGCGAATCGAGGCCAGGGAGTTCTCCGGCAGCGCGGGCGCGCCGCGATGCGCGTGCACCTGCATGCCCAGGCACGCGGCGCTGGCGCCGGACCACGGCAGCGCGGCGGCCAGCAGCGCGGCGATCAGACGGCTAGCCCGCATTGCCGTGATATCCGAAGCGGAAGCCGCCCAGCACCGTCGTGCGCACGGCTTCATTGAAGGGGTAGGTGTAGGCCTGGCCCACCACGATCACGTGCGCCACGTTGGCCAGCACGCGGCGGCGCAGGGACTGGCCGATGGATTCGTCATCGGGTCCGGCTTCCACGCGCGACATCTGCTGGAAGAGTTCGCTTTGCGTCACGCCGTTCTGCATGAACGAGAACGCGGTCCAGACGCAGGCCAGCGTCAACACCAGCGCCAGGCCCGCCGCGCGCGTGGCGGTGCGCCCCGGCTGCTGGCCGGCCGGCGTGCGCAGCCAGACGACAAGTTTGACGATCAGGTAGAGCAGCTTGCCGAAGTGGCCCACCGCGCCCAGCAGCGAAAACAGCAGCGCAACCGGCGGCACGATGGCCGCGCGCGCGGCGTCCTCGCCCAGCTTCTGATGCTGGCCGCCGCGCGTAAAGTCCGCGCTGCTGGCGGAAAAGCGCGGCATGGCTTCGTCCACGGCCCGGTCCAGCATGCCGTCGTAGAGGCGCTTGAAGCCGGCGGCGTCGGTGTAGTTGGGCGCGACGTTCATGGTGGCCGGCACCATCAAGGTCTGGCGCAGCAGCTTCTGCACGCCGGGGCGCGCCACGAAATCCTCGTACGACAGGCCGGGCGGGATGGCATCGCCTTCGACATGCACGGTGCGGCTGCGCATGGTCCGCCAGTATTGCTGCGCGACCGCTTCGTTGAAGGTGGCGCGGTCGTGCGGCTGCCAGCCGGCCGGCACGGGAATGCGCTTGCGCACGTCCTGCACCACGCGGCCTTGATAGCGGGCCGGTACGCTGTCGGGCGTCCAGCCGCGGCGCGACAGGTTGCGGCGGTAGTCGCCCCACGCGCGATCCTGTTCGCGCGCCAAGCCGATATCCGACGGGACCGGCACGCCGGCGTATTTCTTCCAGCGCTCGGCCACGGACTGCATCACGCTGGTGTAGACCTGGTGATAGCCGCGGATGCCCGGGGACGTCATGCGCACTTCGCGGTCATCGAAGGTAAAGGTCTTCATCTGGCGCTGCAGGTCGGTGCGGATGACCTGGCGCTTCTTGGGTTCGACCTTGTCGTCCAGATTGTCGATGTTGGACAGCAGCACCTGGAACACCGCCAGGAACGCCTTGCCCTCGGGGCGCGCGTAGACGCCGTCGTCCACCAGCCCGTCCAGATGCAGGTCGCCCTGCACCAGCGAGCGTTGCAGCAGGCCGGCGTTGGTGGCAATGCGGCGGAATTCGCCGTCGCGCGAGTCGACCAGTACGTTCACCATCATCTTGATGGCGCTAAAAACGAGCAGCGCAGTCACGGCGCAGGCAACGGCGATCTTCAGGTACGACGGCCGACCGCCGGTGGCCAGCCGCCGGGCCAGCATCAGCTGCAGCACCACCAGCGCGGCGGCAATGCCGGACAGGGTGCGGCCGAAGAACTCCAGTTCCTCGATATCGTGGGGCGTCGCGCGGCTGCCCACCACATCGAGTAGCCGGGCGTTGAAGCCAAGTTCAAAACTGAGGTAGATGACCGTCAGGACGATCAGGAAAAGAATCTGGCGAATCTGGGCCTGGCGCACGATCAGTCCCTCAGGTCCAGACGGGTCGACGTGATTTCCTCATCGGGCAAATCCAGCTTGGCCGGCACGCGCGATGCCGCGCCCGAGCGTGGCGTTGCGGGCGCGTCGCCAGCGGGCACACGCTGCGGGGGCGGGGGCACGACGCGGCCCGCGGAACTGCCCGCCGCTTGTGTCTGAACCGCGGCGGGGGCATTGGGGGCCGCGCGGCGGCCGCCGCTGGCCGGCCTTGCCGCCTTGCCCGATCGAGCCGCCGGCGCCGCGGGCGGCGGATAGACGCCATGCAGCCGGATCGAATCCATATATCCGGGCGGATACAGCGACTCGTCGGCAAACGGCTTGGCGCGCGGATTCAAGCCAGCGACGCTCTTCACGTTGCCGCGGCGCATCCGGCCATCCTGCGTGTAGACAAAGCGCTCGATCGCCGAGCCTTTGGGGAAGTCGAAAGTCAGGGCGCTGCGGTCATCCTGGACCAGCACGACCGGCCGGTCGCGGCAATTGCCCACGTCCCACGACAGCACGTCGGACCCCTGGATGGCCAGCACGGTGTAGCGGTAATCGCAGTTGCGGCGCTGGGTCTCGATGACGACCACGGTGCGCGGGCCCACGTTTTCGGTACGGGCGATGCGCGCGGATTCCACGTTGTTCAAGGGCACCACGCGCTGGTTGCCCGACAGCTTGACCGAGAAGTTCTTGCCTTCGCGGCGCAGCGTGCCCAGTCCGCCGTCCTGCAGGGGAAACTGGCCGATCTCGGTGCCGAACAGCGCGGCGGTGTCCACGCCGTACACAAGGTTGCCCCGCGAATTGGTCTTGACGGCGCAGGCGGACAAGCCCGCCAGCAACAGGAAGCTGGCCGCAAGGCGAAGGATCAACGAACGGGAGACGTGCAGGCGCAATGACATCATGGGAAGGCGGAAAACCTGGCGCCTCGGGGGCGCCATTCTTGTCAAAGCCCTGCAATGTATCGCAAAGTTACAACGCAGGGCCAGGCTTGTTTCAATTGCCCTGCTTCAGTTCCATCGACTGTTTCACCAGTTCATGCGCCCCATGGCGGACGGCGGACACGCAGCGGGCCACGATGGCGCGCAGCAGCGCAAGGTTGGGCAGGGTGTCGGGACCGGCCACGAAGCTTTCCACCGACGCCGACACGCGCGCGGGGCGACCGGCTTCCTCTTGCGGCAGGGTCAGCTTGATGGCCTTGCAGCGGTTGTTCACGACGTTGATGACTTCAAGGAATTGCTCGCGGGTCAGTTCCAGTTCGTCGGCTTGCACGAAGCTGGGGTAGACGAGGCGCAGGAATTCCGGGTCCGAATCGCTCAGGCTGAAATACATGATGCCCATGTCGGGATGCTTGAAGACCACATCGCCTTGTTCGTCAAAGCTGGCGACCAGGCCCAGTTCTTCTTGCACCACGGTCTGGTACAGGGCGGACAGCGGGGTGGGGGTGGACATGATTCAACGCTCCGTTCTTGATAAGTGGGAAATATCGGCACGTGGAAGACGCTGGGTGCATTCCAGCGTGCGGGGCTGTAAAGGCGAGCCCTTGATCCTTGCTACGCGCCGTCTTGAAAAAGGTTCGGAAAAAATTTAGCGACGAAGGATAAACCGAACCCGGCAAATCAATTGGCCGAAAAAAGGGCAGAAAAAAAATCGAACCTTTTGCGCCGCTGCGCGTAGCGCTCAGTATCGGCGTCCATACCGGCCGTCCATACCGGCGTCCGCCTCACCCAAACAAGGAAACACCATGCAGGACAAAGCACAAGACGTACTGACCCACGCCAAGACCCTCGCGGCCCGGTGGGCGGCCATCGCGGTTCAGCGCGTCAACCGGGGCGACGCGGCGGGCGCGTTGCTGTTTCTTCTGGGCACCACGCTGTTCGCCGTGGTGTCCGTGCGCATGATGGGATCGACCGCCAGCCTGAGCTTCTACGACCTCTTGCGCTTGCAGAACGGCGGCAGCGTGCAGGGCGCGATGGCAGGGCAGGGGGCTGGCGCGGGTTTCTATGCCTTGTTGTGGCTGCTGGCCGTCGTAGGGCCGCTGCTGCCTTCGCTGCTGGAGCATCGCGCGGCGCGCCTGGGCTACTTCGCGCCGCTGGCGTTGTGGGTCATTGCGTTGGCAGGCGTGGTGTCGCAGGTCCAGGAGTTCATGAATGCGACGCGACAGTTCGCGGGATTCATGGGCAATTCGCGCGCCGGCCGCAGCTTGGCGGGCGACATGGCGTCCAACCTGTGGAGCGGTCTGTCGTTCGGATTCGGGTTCTATCTGTCTGCCGCCATTGCGCTGGCCTTCACTGTCCGCGGGGTCGCCGCGTTGCGCCGCCGCGCTTGATTTTCCGCGCCTGCGCAGCTAAGGTGCCGCAGCCCCAAGAACCTGAACCATGAACACGCTCGAATCCAAGCGCTACGTCATCAACAACGTCGACGCGCTGCTGCGCATCATGCACACCGACCCGCGCTATGCGCTGGAGTTTCGGAACAAGGCCGAGCAGCACATCACGCTGAAACTGCGCAGAAAGTTCTTCAATGCGCCGCCCGAAGGCGTGGTGGACGCGTTCAACAACGCGCTCATGAAGTTTCTGCAGACGCGCACGTTCAAGGACGAGGGCTTTCTGCACGGCCAGCCCGAGGGCGGATGGACGGCGCATGAACTGGCCGTCAGCAAGCTGGGCGGCTACCTGTACCGCGGATCGCTGCACGAGCTGATTCAGTTTCATCGCCGCACGAGGCACGAGGTGCAATGGTCGGGCCCGGAAGACGGCGGCGATCGGGACGACGCGGGGTTTGACGACGAACGGGACGTGGCGGATGCCTCGCCCTTTGCCGACCCCGCGCACGCGTACGAGCACCTGTCGATCGTCAAGCGCATGCGCGACTGCCTCAACAAACTCAGCGATACGCTGAAAACCACCATGTTCCTGTATCTGGACGACATGCCGATGGAACAGATCGCCCGGCAGCAGGACCTGCACGTGCCCACCGTGAAGAGCCGCCTGCATGCCGCGCGCAAGCTGGTGACGGAATGCACCCGCAAGGGGATGGACTGATGATGGCTGAAGACCGAGTGCTGTCCTATCTGTCCGGCGAGCTGGATGCCGATGCCCGCCGGGCCTTCGAAGCCGATCTCGCGCGCGATCCCGCATTGCGGGAGGAACTGGAGGCGTGGCGCAATCTTGCCGAGGCGCGGCAGCTTGCGCATAACGAGATCGGGCAGGGCGAGCGCGATGCCGCGTTTCTGCGCGCGCTGGGGCAGCGCGTGCAGGCAGGGTCTGCGCCCGAGTCTGCTTCCGCACCTGCGCCTGCACCTGCACCCGTGCCGGTGTCGCGCGCGCGGCGCTTGTGGCAATGGCTGTGGCCCACTCCCGCCAGCCCCTTGATGCCGCTAGGCTGGGCGCTGGCGATCATGCTGTCCGTCGTGGTGGTTCAGCAGGCGCCGGTGCAAGGACCCGAGGTGGTCATGTCCGATGACGTGCTGACACGCGGCGGCGCTTCTTGTCCGCGGCTGGTGGTCGATCTTCCTGATGACCTGACGGCGCGACAGTTGCGCAATACCTTGTCCCAGTACGCGGTGTCCATCGTCGATGGCCCCGATGCGGACGGGCGGTACGTCCTGGCCGCTGCGCGTGAGTCGTCGCTGCGCGATGCCGCGACGGCGCTGGGCGCGTTGTCGGCCACGGGTGCGCCGGCTGGCGCGTGTCCCAAGCCATGAAGCGCTGGCCTGCGCCCGCCATCAATCCCAACGCAAAGTCCAACACCACGTCAGCCCCAAAGTTCCCTATGAAGCCCATCAACGAACCCGCAGACGCCAACGTGGCGGACGCGCCCGCGCAACCCCATATGCGGCGCCGCTTGCTGGCCGCGATGATCGGCGCGGGGCTTTGCGGCGGGCACGCTGGCGCCGTGCTCGCAGCGGGCGCGAATGCGCGGGGGCTGAACAACCGGAACATGATGGATGAGGAGCCGGCCCGCTCGGGTGCGCCGGCTCCTCAGCCGACCACGCCTGCGCCTGCGCCCGCGCCGGACGACGGACTTTCCGCCAATGCGACGGATCCCAAGACCGCATCGGACGCCAAATCCAAGGCCGAACCCGAAGCCACCCCCGCCAAACGCCGCTACGCGCTGGTGATCGGCAACGCGCGCTATGCCGTCCCCGCCAATGCGCTGGTGAACCCGGTCAACGACGCGCGCCTGATCGCCGACTCGCTACGCCAGCGCCAGATCGACGTGACCCTGCTCACGGACCTGACCACGGCGCAGATGGAAGCCGCCGTCGACGACTTTGCCCTTCGCGCCACGGGTGGGGACCTGGCGCTGATGTACTTCGCCGGACACGCCGTCGCGGTGGACGACGTGAACTATCTCTTCGGCGTGGACCTGCCGCTGCCGCTAAGTGAAGTGCGCATACGCACGGCGCAGCAAAGTTCGCTGAGCCTCAAGCGCGTGTCGCAGGCGCTGCGGCGCGCAAACGTGCGCGCCCGGCTGATGGTGCTGGACGCCTGCCGCACCAACCTGACCCGTGGCACGCCCGCCGCGGGACTCGTGCACGCCGTGCCCGCGGGCGGCGAGCTTATCGCTTTCTCCACGCAGCCCGGAGCCACGGCCGAGGACGGTTTCGGCAGTGACGGCCCCCGCCACAGCCCTTACGCGTACTACTTCGCGCAAGGGCTGCGCGGGCTGCCCGGCGCAGCGCCCGTGGAAACCTTCTTCAAGCAATTGACCGCCGACGTGCAGGTGGCCACCGCCTACCGGCAGATTCCGCACTACGCCAGCAGCCTGGTCGGCACCGTCACCTTCACGACGCTGGCGGACGCCCAGACGCCCGCGACGCCGGGGGCATCCGGCGGTCAGACGGCACAGGGCCGAGGCCCGTCGCCCACGGTGGGACGCGATCTGATCAAGGCACGCATGAGCGCCTGGGAGTACGAGATCGAGCGGGGCGCGCAGTATGTGGACGAGCCCCGGCTGGCGTCGTTGCAGGCGCGCGCCAAGGCTGGCGACGTGATCGCCATGACCACGTTGGGGCTGATTGCCGAGAACGGCGAGCACGTGCAGCAGAACTACCCCGTCGCCGCCCGCTGGTATCAGCGCGCAGCCGATCAGGGGTTCGCGCCCGCGCAAACCTATCTGGGCGAACTGACCGGCATGGGCCGGGGCGTGCCCAAGAATTATGCCATTGCCGAACGCCTGTTCCGCGATGCGGCCGAGGCCGGACACCGGCGCGCGGCGCTGGACCTGCTGGACGTGCGCGCGCGCATGGGCGAACCGATCGACCCGCGCGAATGGGCCAAGGTGCTGCAAGACGCCGCGCTCAATCCCGTCGGCTTTCCGATGCCGGGCATGGCGTCCATTCCAGGCATGACGGACAACCCGTGGATGCGCGCGCTGGGTGTGCGCCCGCCCGGCCAGCCCTGAATCCGGCGGCGTCGCGGGTAAGGCGTGTCAGGCGCGTCAGGCGCGTCAGGCAGGGCGGTGGTACACGGCCTCGACGTTGTAGCCGTCGGGGTCCAGGATGAACGCGCCGTAGTAATGCGGATGATATTTCGGGCGTAACCCCGGCGCGCCGTTGTCGCGCCCGCCGGCCGCCAGCGCCGCACGGTGAAAGGCGTCGACCTCGTCTCGGCTGCGCGCGCGGAACGCCACATGCACGCGCGGCGTGCTGGGCGTGCCCTGATGAATCCAGAACTCGCCGCCCGGGTCGCCCGCGTCGTCGGGCTCGCCGATGCCAAAACCCATGCCCGTCGCCAGCGCCTTGCGCGGCACATAACCGACCGCCGCCAGCGCACTCAGGTAGAACGCCCGGCTGCGCGCGAAGTCACTGACGTGAATCTCGATGTGGTCCAACATACGCTGCTCCTCGGAAAGGCGGCCGTGTGGGCCGGAAGGACCAGCATAGGTGAGCGGGCGGGGCGAGGTCGCTTCGAGTTGCAACGTGGCGATACGTGGCCTGGCGCAAAAAATGGAAGTCCGCCAATGCAGCCACAGCGCGCTAACAAGCCACGTGGACTGAGCATTTTTACACTTCGACGTTGGCCCGCGCGAGATTACGATTCCTGCCCGAACCCGCCGCAATCGCCGGCCGGGATCACCAGGAACCCTCATGCGAATTCTGCATACTGCCGCCGGCTACGGCCTGGGCGGGCTCGAGTTCCGCGTGCTGGAGCAAGCAGCCTGGCTGCAACAGAACGGCCACCACGCGACGATCGCGGCGCCGGCCTACAGCGCGATCGGCGGCGAGGCCCGGAACCGCGGCGTCGACGTGGTCGATATCGACTTCTCCCGTCCGTACGCACCGTCAACCCTTTTGGCGTTGCGACGCGCCGTCAAGGCGCTGCACATCGACGTCATCGACAGCCACAGCCGCGCAGACGGTAAAACCGCCGGCTTATGCCGCGATCTCTGCGCCATCGTCAGAACCCGCCATTTCGCCAAACCGATGCGCACCTCGCTGCGCCGCCGGCTGGAATGGAAGATGGGTTGCCACCATGTCATCGCGACCAGTGAACTGGGAAAGCAGGAATTGATATCCGCACGGCTGGTGCTGGATGAACGGATAAGCGTGGTGGGCGAATGGGCGGGCGAGGGCTTTTTCAACGAGGCGGCGGGGCTCGATGCGCGGATGCACGCGCGCCAAACGCTCGGCATGCAGGCCGGGCCAGATGACTTCGTAGTGGCGACGGTTGGCATGCTGCGGCGGGAGAAAGGACAGGCGGATCTGCTGAGGGTTGTTCACCAGCTTCGAACGAGCGGGCTGCCCGCGATCGCGTTGGTGATAGGCATGCCGACGCCGAGCGGCAAGTCCTATGCGGCGTCGCTGCGCCAACTGGCGGCCGACCTGGGAATCTTGGACAGCGTCTTCTTCGCCGGCCATCGCAACGATGTGGCGGCAACGATCCACGCCGCCGACGTGGTGTTGGTGCCGTCGCTGACCGAGGCCTGGTCGCGCATCGTGCCGGAATCGTTTGCGGCGCGGATTCCGGTGGTCGCCAGCAAGGTGGGCGGGCTTCCGGAAATCGTCGAGCCGGGCAAGACCGGGTGGCTGGCGCCACCCGGCGATGTGGCCGCGTTTGCGGACTGCATCATGCAGACCCGGTCAGATCCGGCCCGGGTTGAGGCCGTGGTTGAAAGCGCGCGGCGTTACGCGGATGCGCACTTTCGGTTGGCGGGGAAGATGGCGGACACGTTGGCGGCTTACGCTGCCGCGTTGCGATCCCTATAGCGCACGACCGCGATCAGAAGCTTTCCCAATCATCATTCGACTGCGCGGGCTTGTTGTCGCCCGGAACGCGCAGCGGGCCCTTGCCTTGCGGGGTGGCCTTGACTTCGGCGCGGCGAGTGTCCGCCGGCTTGGCGGCGGCCGGTCGGGCAGACGCCGGCTTGGCCAACGCGCGTGGCGGCGTTGCGGGTTGCGTTCTTGCGGGCTGCGGCGCCACCGGCTGCAAACCGGCCGACTGCACATCCCGCACCTGAGCAACCTGCGGTTGCGCCACGAAACGCGGCGCGTCGTCCTCGGCAAGACGGAACACGCTGACCAGCTTCACCAGCGTCGCCGCCTGCGAATTCAAGCTATGCGCGGCGGCTGCCGATTCTTCCACCAGCGCGGCGTTCTGCTGGGTGGTCTGGTCGAGCTGGTTGATGGCGTCGCCCACTTGCGAAATGCCTTGTCCCTGCTCGTGCGCGGCGGCGCCGATTTCGGCGATCAGGTCGGCAACGCGGCGCACCTGCGTCACGATGTCGTTCATGGTGCTGCCGGCTTCGCCCACCAGATTGGAACCAGCTTCGACGTTGCCGACGCTGTCGCTGATCAGCTGCTTGATTTCCTTGGCGGCGCTGGCGCTGCGTTGGGCCAGAGCACGCACTTCGCTGGCCACGACCGCAAAGCCGCGGCCCTGTTCGCCCGCGCGGGCCGCTTCGACGGCGGCGTTCAGGGCGAGGATGTTGGTCTGGAACGCGATGGAGTCGATGACGGCGATGATGTCGACGATCTTGCGCGAGCTGGCCGAGATGGCGTCCATGGTGCTGACCACGTTGCCGACCACTTCGCCGCCGCGCGCAGCGGCTTCGCTGGCCGAGCCGGCCAGGCTGCCGGCCATCTGCACGGATTCGAGGTTCTGCTTTACCGCGGAATTCATCTCTTCCATCGAGGCCGCGGTCTCTTCGACGTTGGCGGCCTGTTCTTCGGTGCGCTGGCTGAGGTCGGCGTTGCCTGACGAGATCTGCGTGGCGCCCGTGGCGATGGATTCGCTGGACTGGCGCACCTGGCTCACCAGTTGCGCCAGGTTGGCGCGCATGGCGTCCATGTTGGCCAGCACGCTGGTCTGATCGCCTTCACGGCGTTGCACGCGCACGGCCAGATTGCCCTTTGCGACTTCCTGGGCGATCTGCGCGGCGTAGGCGGGTTCGCCGCCCAGGCGGCGCATGACGGAGCGCACCAGGCCAAGACCCAGGATGCTGCCGATCAGCGCGCACAGCACGATCAGCGCGGTCAGCGTCCAGAACGTGCGTTCGACCGCGGCGGCGGCGTCTTCGGTGTCGAGGCGGGCCAGTTCTTCCTGGCGCTTGGCGGCTTCCATCAGGATGTTGCGCGCGGCGACATGCAGCTCGGCCGAGTCCTTGTGCAGCACGGTCATCGCGGTCGGGTCGTTGCGGTCGGCCAGGCCCTTCACGTCGTTGACGGCGGCCTTGTAGCGGGTCCAGGTGTCGGCCAGCTTGCCGCCGAGTTCTCGCAGGGCGGGGTCCTGCTCCTGCTGCAGACGGTCACGCGCCTGCAACACGGATTTATCCGATTCCTCGTTCAGGCGCAGTTCGTTCTGGCGGCCTTGCGGATCGGTGTTCCAGATATAGACATACATGCGCCGGAAGTGCGTGGCGCCTTGGCGGGCGGCGTCGACGACGACGCGCAGCGGCATGACGGTTTCCGTGTACATGGCGCGCTGCTTCTGGCTGATGCTCCAGAGCTGCTGCATGGCGATGGCGCCAACGGCCACCAGCATCACGATGAAGAACAGCACCAGTGCGGTCAGGCTGCTCCGAAGAGAGAGATTTCTGAGTTTGGACATGATGGGCACGCGACGGGGGCGCGGAATGCGCCCTCCACCCGGCCACTTCAGCACATCATGTTGCGGTGCAATACGGGGAACTACGGGCGAAAACGCCGGATCGGCGGTGTTGCGACGTCTTCGGTTCCGATATGCGGGATTTCGGCGGCGGGCAGCCTGCCCCGCCGCGTTCGCCGGGGAGCGCTACGGCCCCAGCTGCACGTGTTCTATGCGGTTGCGGCCGTTGTTCTTGGCCAGATACAACTGCTCGTCCACCGCCTTGATGAAGTCCGCAGGCGTGACATTGCCTTCCGGAATCACCGTGCCCGCACCGGCGCTGACCGTGACGCGTCTGCCGTGTGGCGACAGGGCATGCACGATGGCTTTTTTCTGGAGCTGGCGCTGGCAGCGTTCAGCCACCTTCCGCGCCACCTCGGCATCGGCTTCGGGCAGCAGCACGACGAACTCTTCGCCGCCGTAGCGGGCAACCAGATCGCGCGGACCATCCAGCGCCAGGCTCAGCGTCTCGGCGATCTCGATCAGGCACTTGTCGCCCTGGGTGTGGCCGTACAGGTCGTTGTACTGCTTGAAGAAGTCGACGTCGAAGAGCAAGACCGACAGGGGCTGGCGCTCGCTGCGGGCGCGCTCCCATTCCAGTTCGAAACTGCTGTCGAAGCGGCGGCGGTTGGCGATGTTGGTCAGGCCGTCCTTGAAGGACAGCACCTCAAGTTCCTTTTGCAGGCTGAGCAGCTTTTCTTCGGTCTTCTTGCGTTCGGTGATGTCGAACATGAAGCCGATCAGGGCCTCGGGTTCGCCGCTTTCCGTGCGCACGACGTGCACCACGTCGCGGATCCACACGTAGCCGTTGTCCTTGGTCAGTGCGCGGTAGTCCGCTTCGTGGTCGACGCCGGCCTGGGATTGCGAGACGCAGAAGTTCACCACGTACTCGCGGTCCTCGGGATGCATGCGCATGGCCCAGTCCTCGACGGTGACCCAGCTATCGGCGCGCCAGCCCAGCAGCGCCTCGATCTGGGGGCCGATGTAGGCGAACTTCATCGTGGCCCAGTCGATCTTCCAGGGAATCGCCTTGGTCGATTCCAGCAAAGTCCTATACACCGCGTTGTCGTTGAGAAGCGTACTGTCGTCGGCCATGCTCAATCCTTTCGGGGATCCCAAGGAACGAGCACTGTAGCCCGAAGCGGACGCGACGGGAACCTGCTCGACGACAGTTTGCGGTCCGGTGGACTAAAACGGCACCGCCAGCTTCAAGGACCCCGAATGGCTGGAGCCGCGCGACGCGAACTCGCCGTCGTACTGAAGGCGGAAGTCCACCTTGCCGGCGCTGGCCACCTGCAAGCCCGCCCCGACGCGGCCGATGACGTTTTCGGTGGGCATGCGGGTGGTGAACTTGCCGGCGCTGGGCGACGCGCCTTGCAGGCGGGCGGTGGTCTCCCAGCCGTCTTCCGACAGGAACGAGACGCCCGCGTAGGCGAACGGCCGCATCATCGCGCCCTGCGGCAAATCGACGCGGCCGCCGATTTCCAGGGTGGGCGCCAGGCCCAGGACGAATTGGTCGCTGCTGTCCACCTTCAGGCGCAATGCATCGCCCGATTCGCTGTAGCCGGGCATGCGCGAGTAGCTGGCGGTCAAGTCGGCGTACGGCTTGAGGTAGAAGCTGCCCTGGTCAAACGTGCGGGCCGCGCGCAGGCGGGCGCCGAAGCTGTAGACATTGGGGGAGCTCGTGGCCTCGTTGTCGAAGTTGGCGATGGCAAGGTTGCGGGTCAGGTCATACGAGCCATAGCCGCCGCCCAGCGAGCCCGAGAACGTCCACGGGCCGGCCTGCCGTTTGAGCACGATGCCCGCGTAGCCCGAATCGCCCGAGCCGCTGACGCGGCGGTCGTCGCCGCGGACCCGGGTGTTCTGGTAGGCCACCGAGCCGCCCAGATACCAGTCGGGAGCGACTTCACGTTGGCCGCCGAATTGGTAGGTCTGGCTGTCGTAAGTGAAGCTCGACGAGCCGTTTGCCGCGTCCTGGTTGGTGCGGCGGGCGGTGACTTCGCCCCACAGGCAGTTCTGCTCGCGGGTCAGCGAACCGCTGCCGGCGAAGGTGGGGCAGGACATCATGGCGTTGGAAAAGCGCGCCAGGCCGAACTGCATTTGCGCGGCAGGCGCCAGCGCCACGCCCGGAGACAGGTCCGAAACCCGATCCTGATAGGCGCGCGCGCCGTCGCGGGACGCGGTATCCAGGACGGCGTACAGGCCGGACAGCGCGGCCGCGCCGCCCTGGTCCCACGTGCGTTGCAGGTGCGTGGCGATGCCGGACTGGTTGCGCTTGAGCTGCATCGCGCCGGCGTTCAGATTGGCGCCCGCGACGTGGATGCGCGTGGTGTTGCCGACCTGCCGGGTTTCGTAGTCGAAGACGGGCGAGTCCACGCCGGTCAGCGTGCCCGTGCGCGGGCCGTCGACGGTCAGGACGGGCAGTTCGCGGTTGGGCATGAGGGCGCGTGGGGCGATCATCATGCCGCCGTCCAGTTGCGCGGGACCATTGACGGTCAGCATGTCCGCGTCCATCACGTTGAAATCGGCGCCGGCCCGCAGCACGCCGGTGGCGGTCTGCGTCAGCGTGCCGATCAGCGTGGTGCCGGTAAAGCGCGTGCGGGCGCTGCCCAGCGACGCGCCCTCCGTGCCGCCCAGCGCAACCAGCGCGGTGTTGGTCAGCGATTCGCCCACGAACTGCGCGCCGGCGATGTAGCTGCCGTTGTTGTTCATGGCGCCGCCGTTCAGGTTGACGGAGCCGGCCACCGTGCCGTTGTTGGTCACGCCCAGCGTGGCGCCGGTTGCCTGGATGGCGGCGCCGCCATTGCCGGACACCGAGCCGGTCGCGTCGACCACCAACGTGCCTGCCTGGTTACCGTCGATCCAGACGCCCGCGCCGTTGGTGGCGGTGCCGCCGCTGACCTGGCCGGCCACCGTGACGGTCGCGCCGGTGTTGGCGTTGGCGCTTTGCGCAAAGATGCCGAAGCCGTTGGCGCCCGTTGCCGAGACGACGCCGCCTTGGCCGATCGTGACGTCGACCGTGCCGCTGTCGAGGTTGTTGCCGTAGGGGGCGACGCCGCCGCCCGCGTAGACCGATTGGCCGTCCGCGGTCAGCACCAGGCCGCCCGCGCCGTTCACGCTTTGCGCCAGAATGCCGATGGCGCCCGGGCCGCTGACGGCCACCGTGCCGTTGGCGTTGACGTTGACCGCGCCGCCGGCGCCGAAGCCCGCCGTGATCATGGTCGATTGGCTGGGGTCCACGACCAGCGCTGCGCCGGTGCCGGGCAGTCCGATGATGCCGCCGCCTGCGCCCACCGACTGTGCGATCACGCCGTGCGCGCCGGTGCCGCTGGTCTGGATGCGGCTTTGGGGTGAGAGGGTGATGTTCACCGCGCCGCCCGACACGGCGCCGTAGCCCTGCGCGCCCGTGATCGACGTCGCGATGCCCTGCGGACGCTGCTGATTCTGCGAGTTGATGATCATGCCGCCCGCGCCGCCCACGCTCTGGCCGACCAGGCCGTAAGCGTTGTTGCCCGAGGTCGTGATCAGCAGACCGCTCGCGTCGTTGACCGTGACGGCGCCGCCCTGGCCCTGGCTCTGGTTGACGCCGCTGCTGACTTCCATCTGGAAGGCGGGGATGGTGTCGTCCGCCACGCTGATTCTTGCGCTGGTGCCCGCGCCCGCAAAGCCGCCGCCGCCGCCGACCGACTGCAGCACGGCCCCGAAGCCGGCCTCGCCGGTCGTGGTGATCTGTGTGGACGCGCCGCTCGTGTTCAGGGTGACCGCGCCGCCCGAACCGCCGCCGCCGCCGGTGCCGCCGCCCGCAATGCCCAGCGCCAGCGTGCCGACGAAGCCGTCGGACCCGCTTGCGCCGTGGCCGCCGCCACCGCCCACGCTTTGCGTGTAGATGCCGGCCGCGGCAAAGCCTTGTGTCGAGATGGCGCCACCGTCCAGCGACGTGGTGACGGCGCCGCCATCGGCGCCGTTGCCGCCGGACCCACCCATCGTGATGTTGGTGTTCAGGTCCAGGACCTTCGGGTCGATCCACCCCGTGCCGGTCGCGAATGCCGATCCGCCCTTGCCGCCGCCGCCGCCCACGCTTTGCGCGAACATGCCGGTGGAAAAGTCGCCCGTGGTCTGGATCAGCGCGCCGGGCTGCATGGCAAGCCCCACGGCGCCGCCGGTGTTGCCAGAACCGCCTTCGCCGCCAAACGACAGGCTCGCCTGGAAATGCAGCGACGCGGTGGGCTTTGTGCCCTGCGTCCAGTTGTAGATGGCCTTGGCGACGTCGCTTGCGGACGCGCGCGCGTCCAGCGTGCCGAGGATGGGATTGTCGAAAGACGCGTCGGACCCGGCTGCGCCCGCCTGGCCGCCGCCGCCGCCGATGGACTGCGCCTGCACGCCCGGCGCATCGGCGCCCGCAGTGACGATGGCGCCGCCGACGGTCACATTGACCGCGCCGCCTTGGCCGCCCGCACCGCCGTTGCTGCCCGTCTTGAACGACACGCTGCCGCCCTTGTTGCCGGTGGCGCCCGCGACGGTGAACGAGCCGCCCTGCGAGGCGCCGCCGCCGCCGCCGATGCTTTGCGCGAGCACGCCGATGGCGCCCGAGCCCCAGGTCTGCACCAGGCCGGACGGCATGACCTGCACGCCCACGGCGTTGCCGTTACCGCCGCTCGAGCCCGTGCCGCCCAGCGCGAACGACGGCGAGAAGTTGGTGCCGGTGCCGAAGTTTTGTGTGTTGGTGCTGCCGAATCCGGCATTGCCGCCGCCGCCGCCAATGGACTGCGCAGTGATGCCGTTGGCGTAATCGCCGTACGTCGTGATGCTGCTGCGCGGGCTGGACGCGGCATCGGCCGTGAAGGTGGCCGCGTTGTTGGCGACGTTGATCAAGCCGCCGACCGCCGTCCAGACGGGGCCGCCGTTGCCGGCCGCGCCGCCGCTTCCGCCCAATGAGACCGACGTATCGATGGACAGCGACGTCGTGCCTTCAAGTTCGCCGTAGCCCAGCGAGGCGGCCAGCGACGACGAGTCGCCGCCCGCGCCGCCGCCGCCGCCGATGCTCTGGATCAGCACGCCGTGCGATCCCTGGCCGGCGGTGGTGATCTGTGAGCCTTGCGACGCGGCGAACGTGGTGTATTGGCCGTCCCCGGCGATGCCGCCCTTGCCGCCCAGCGACACGGCGGTCGCGATGGAGATCTGGGAGCCATTGGGCGTGACCGGGATGGCGATGGTTGCGGCGTTGGCCGTGGCGTTGCCGCCCAGTCCGCCGCCGCCGCCAATGCTCTGGATGACCACGCCGAAGGCGTCCACCGGCAAAAGGTTGGTGGCGGCGCAGGGCGCGGGAGAGCATCCCACGCCGGTCAACTGCGGCACTTGCGCGGTCTTGATGCTGCTGCCGACCAGTTGCGCGCTGACCTGGCCGCCGTTGCCGCCCGTCCCGCCCTGTCCGCCGATCGCGACGGCGCCGGTGAACGCCGGACCGACCGCGGTGCCAAAGGCGCGGCCGCCGACCCCGCCGCCGCCGCCCACGGATTGGGCGATCAGGCCCGCCGCCTTGGATCCTTGCGTGACGATGCTGGAATTGGTCAGGTTGGCGACGACCGCGTTGCCGTTGCCCCCGCCGCCGCCGGACTGTCCGATGGCGATCGAGGCGGCGATGCCGGTGCTGCTGGCATTGCCGGCATTGCCGCCGCCGCCGCCGATGGATTGGCCGACATAGCCGTGGGCATTGTCGCCCGCGGTCTGGATGAGAAAGCTCTGCAGGTTGCCGATCACCGTGCCGCCGGAGCCGCCCTGGCCGCCGCTGCCGCCCAGGCTGAACCAGCCCTGCGAGGCCCCGCCCGCGCCGCCGCCGCCACCGATGGATTGCGCCAGCACGCCCAAGGCCGAAGCGCCGCTGGTGATGATCGATCCCGACGCGAGGCCGTGGAAGTTGACCGTACTGCCATTGGATTGATCGGGGTTCGAGGTCGGATCGCCGCCCAGCGACACGCCGACGCCGGCCGCGCTGCCGCCCACGCCGCCGCTGCCGCCGATGGACTGCGCCAAAACGCCCATCGCCACGTCGCCCTGCGTGACGATCGCGCCGGCGTTGGAGACGGATATCGTGCCCGCGACGCCGCTGGACCCGCCGGTGCCGCCCTCGCTGAAGAAGATGCCCGAGCCGTCGCCGCCCGCGCCGCCGCCACCGGCCAGCGATTGCGCGAGCACGCCGATGGCCTGCGTGCCAGCGGTGTTGATGCTTGCCGCGTTGTTGATGGTGATGGAGCCGGCAACGCCGCCCGAGCCGCCGACGCCCGGCGTGCTCACCAACTGGGCGACGGTCGAGCCGGCAACGCCGCCGGCGCCGCTTGCCGTCTGCGCGACGATGCCGGCCGCGTTCGCGCCCTGCGTGACGATGGAGGAGGCCGCGTCCGTCGTGATGCCGATGTTGCCGGTTGAGCCGCCATTGCCGCCGTCGGACCCGATTGCCACCGTCAGGGTGCTGCTGCCGCCTGCGCCGCCATTCTGGCCCAGGCTTTGCGCCAGGACGCCGATGGCCGTGGCGCCCTGCGTGGTAATGCGTGTGCCTTGCAGATTCATTGTCGTGGCGCCGGTCGAACCGCCGGCGCCGCCGTTGCCGCCCTGGCCGCCGGAAAGCGTGCCGGATAACTCACCGCCGTACGCGCCCAGCCCGCCTTGCAACAGGCTGTAGATGCCGTGCGATTGCGCGCCGGTCGTGGTGATGCCGATGGGCGCGGCGCTGGTGCCGCTCAGTTGCAGCGTCAGGCTCCCCACGTTGCCGCCCGACCCGCCATTGCCCGCATTGCTGCTGCCAAAGCCCAGGGCGTCTCCGCTGTACGGGGCGCCCACGCCGCCCGCGCCACCTTGCTGCAGCGTCTGCACACCCGGGGAGTTGTCGCCATTGGTCGACAAGGCAACCGCCGTGCCGGCCGTCGTGACCGACAGGCTGGCGTCGCCGGCAATGCCGCCGATGCCGCCATTACGATCGTGATAGCTGCCCTGATTGAATTGGCCCCCGCCCGCGCCGCCCTGCGCCCATAGCCGCAACGCCGGCAACTTGCTGCCGGTGGTGGTGACGCTGGTGCCGGTGTTATTGATCTGCACGGACGCCGACGAAGGCGGTGCGCCCGCCGTGATGGTGCCCGCGTTGCCCGCGTTGCCGCCGCTTGTGTAGTCTTCGTCGGCAAGCCCGTTGCCGGCGTCCCCGCCCAGCAGAATGGCCGCGACGCCCGCGCCGGTGACCGGGGACGTTCCGGTCTGGTTGACCGTGACGGATCCGCCTTGCAGCGTGACGACCGCGCTGCTCGCGTTGCCGCCGGCCCCGCCGTTGCCCAGACCGCCCGTGGCGCTATCGCCGCCGTTGCCGCCGTGCGATTCAGCCAGGATGCCGTAGAGCCCGGCGTTGCTGCCGGAACTGCCGTTTGCCCAGGTCCAGTTCACGGCCACCTGGCCGCTGTTCACGATCGAGACATTACCCGCGCCGCCGCCGTAGTTGCCGCCGCCGTTGTACTGCGTTGCGCCGTAACCGCCGTTGCTGGCCGCCTGGATGCCTGCGAACCGGCCCGTGCCCATGAGAGTGGCCGTGATGGCGCCCGAGTTGTTGATGTGCGCGCCGGCCGATTGCCCGCCGGGGCCATAGGGATTGTGATCGTCATCGGTGCTTGCGCCCGCGCCGCCCTCGCTCAGGGCCGCCAGCGCGGCGCCGCCAGGGGTCGTGACCGCAGCCAGCTGCGTCATGTCCACCGTCCCCGTGTTGGTCAGCGTGACGACCGAGGTGGTGCCGGCATTGCCGCCGCCGCCGCCGTTCTCGTCGTTGCTGGACGAGGCAGCGTCGCCGCCGCGCAGCTGCGCCAATATGCCGTACAGGTTGCCGTTGGTGAAGAGGGGGCCGCTGGACGACAGGATGACACTGCCGCTGTTGTTCACGTTCAGTCCGGCCGCGCTATAGCCGTTCAGGCTGCTCGTGTTGCCAGGATTGCCAAAGGCCAGCGCGGACAGGCCCGCGGACGTGTACGCGGTCACGCCCGCGCTGATGGGGGAGCTCGACGTGACGTTCATGACCGGCACCGGCGAATTGAACCCACTGGGGGGTGTCACGATCACCGGGCTCCAGTACTGATCGGACAAGCTGCAAGTCAGGGTGCCGTTGCCCCCCGGCGGACACGTCAGTTGCGCCGAGGCGGTGCCGGTCAGCAGCACCCCCGCGATCGCGGCGGCAAGTTGAGTGAGTCGAAAGGGCGAGGCGCTGTGAGTCATACGGCTGTATCCAGTTTGCCCCCCGTGACGCGCATGGGTTGCTTAGGCAAAAAGGTCGAACCATACGGGTGATTCGTCCGGCGCACATCCGTCTTTAGTCGTAGATGCGTCCGGCGCGCCTCGCGGGCAGAGGCTGTTATTTCCGAACCCAGTGCCCCAGGCCGCTGTCGTTGTAGTACTTGATGTCAAAGCCCTGGGCCTGCCCCTTGTCCATCTTGAAGACAATGGACGCCCGCGACGCGATCATCTCGGCTTCGCCGGCGGGCGAAAACGCGAATGTGTCGCCGTCCCAGTGACGCACGGGAAAGCGCATGTCCTTGGGTCCCAGCACCAGCGTCAGCGCGCCGTAGGCTTCCTCGATCCGGGCGGGGCCGTAGTAGGGGTTGTCGAACGTGCCGGTGTACTGCGACAACGTCTTGGGCGCCGCGGGCTTGGCGGGATCGGGCTTTCCGGTCAGATCCGCCTGCGGTTCGAACAGCTTCTTCATGGCGCCGTTGTACGCCGCATACCAGTCGCGCGTGGACTTGCCGTACAGCGCCGTGTCGGTGAACGTGGCCGCCACGGCTTCCGCCGCGCCAACCGGGGCGCCATTGGTCAGTACGACGATGCCGATGCCGGCGGAGGGCACGATGCGGAAGGTGGTTCCCGTGCCCACCAGAAAGGCGCCGGAATGCCCCATCGCGGGGCGTCCGCCGGTTTCGGTGTTGACGTTGAACCCATAGCCATAGAAGCCGGAACGCGATTTCAGATCGGGCGCGGGGGCGCTGAAGGCCTGCGGCGACAGCGCGGGCAGCAGCGCGCCGGGGGCGGCCAGTGGCTTGCCCTGGTGTTGGCCATCCGCCAGCAGCAGTTTCAGCCACTGCGCCAGATCCACTACCGTGGAGGACACGCCGCCCGCGGGCGCCTGCGCATCCGCGTTGCGCTTGCCCGCCTGCACGAAACGGCCGTTCTGGTACGCGTGCAGCAAGGCGCGATTGGCGTGCGATTCGAAGTCGGCGTAGCGGTAACTGGTCGATGCCATGCCCAGCGGCTTGAAGAGCTGTTCGTCGGCCAGCTGCTCCCACGGGCGTCCCGCCGCGCGGGCGATGGCCTCGGCGCCGATCGTGGTGCTGAAGTTGGCGTAGTGGTACGACGTGCGGAACGGGGTGAGCGGCAAAAGGCGCAGGCGCGCGATGACGTCGTTGCGGGAAAAGCCCAGGTCTTCCAGATCGTCGCCCGCCGTGGGAGGCAGCCCGGTGCGGTGCGCAAAGAAGTCGCCGATGGTGGCGTGCTCGGACACATAGGCGTTGCTGAGCGCAAGGCCGGGCAGATGACGCGACGCGGGGTCGTCCCACGTGGCCTTGCGCTGGGTGATCTGGATGGCGGCCACCGTCGCCGACAGCGACTTGGAAATGGACGCGATCTGGAACACGGTGTTGGCATCCACCGGCGCTTGTTTGCCCACCTCGCGCGTGCCGTAGCCTTGCGTCAGCACCGTCTTGCCGTCGATGACAACCGCCACGGCCAGGCCCGGCACGTGGCTGCGTTCCATGATGTCCTTGATGACGCCGGGCAGGTCCGCGACGGCGCGCTCGCGGCTGCCGGCCGGAATCGTGACCGCGTCAGCCGGCGGGAAGTCGGCGGGGGTGATCGGCACGGACTGCGACCAGGCTGACGTGGCGCCGCCCAGGGCAAGAACGATCGTTGCGGTGATGCGCGTGGTTGTGCTGTGCATGTTGGCCTCAGAATCCTGCTTGGTAAGCGATGCGAATAACGCCCTGGTTCAGGCGCAAGGCCTGGTCGTGCTGGTGCGTGATCCCGGCCTGCACGATCAACCCCACGGGCGTGACGTAGGTGACTGCGCCCGATACTCCCCAATCCGTACTGTCCAACAGGCCATGCCGGGCCAATGCCTGGCCGCCGCCGGTCAGCTTGCGCACGGCGGCCGTCGCGGTGACCTGCCAGCGGTCCCGCGACAACGACACCGAGGTTACGCCATTGCCGTTGGAAACCGGCGCGCCGCGAAAGGCGCTGGAATACGTAGCCTCGTTGAACCAGTTAAGGCTCCATCCATCATTCAGCGGCCTGTCGTAACTGAGGCGCGCCGACACCGTGTTGGCGCTTTTGCCCTGATCCGGATCCAGGTGCAGCCGGCCCGCATCCACCCCGCCCGATATGCCCGGCAATCCGGGCAGGTCGCGAAAGTCGTACGAAAGGATGAACGACTTGAGCTGGTCGCTGAACATCGGCGGCTCGTCGGGGCCGAGCAGGCCGCCGTCCAGGCTGAACCTGCGGTTCATGGCGGTGTTGTCGCGCTTGAACAGCAGGGCGGCAACCGAATGCGTGCCGCGGCCCGACGTGCCCAAGGTGTAGCGTCCGCCCACGCCGATCGATCCGCGAAATTCCGAGTTCTCGTTAAAGCCCGAGTACAGGCCGTCCACCACGTGCCAGGCGTCGCCAAAGCCCAGGTCCATCTTGCCGCCGTACAGCGCGTAGTTGTCGGCGGTGTAAGCGGCGAACAGGTTGTCCAGGTTCACGCCCAGATCGGAAAACGCGTTGTCCTTGGTGTCGTTGGTGGACGAGTTGAATGTGGCCTTGGTGCGGATCGAAAACTCGCGCGTCAGTTGCAGCACCAGCGCGGCCTCGGCGGTGGGCTGCACGCTGCTCCAGTGCGAGCGGGGAAGCTGGCCGTTGTCGTCGTGCACGCCGAAAAAACCCGTGTAGCCGGTCATCAGCAGGAACCTGCCGTTCAGGCGCGGATACGACTCGTCGCCATCGGCCAGGTCGCTGTAGGGCGTGAGGAAGATCTCGGTCTTGAAGATGTCTCTTGCCTCTTGCGCCGACGCGCCGTGCGCGGCCGCGGCAAGCAGCGCCGCCGCCGCGGCCTGGCGCCGCGCCCGATGCAGACGCATCACCGCGCCAGCTCAGCCGCCAGTTCGCGCACCTGCGCATGGATGTTGTTGAACATCCCGAAATTCACGCGGCTGGCGACGACGAACACGCCCAGGTCGCGGTTGGGCGACAGCACCACGTACGACATGAAGCCGCCAATGCCGCCGCTCTTGCCCAGCAGCAGCGGCGTGCCGTTGCGCGGCAGCGTCACCACCCAGCCGAGTCCCATGCCGTCGGCGTCCGTGACCTCGGTGCCGACAACGGATTTGAGCCCGTCATACGGCAGCCACATCGTGTGCGCCAGCAGGGCGTTTTCGCGGGCCTGTCTGGCGCCATCCAGATGCCAGCGCATCCAGCGCACCATGTCGTCGGCCGTGGAATAGACGCCGGCGCTGGCGTACATGATGTCGGGCGCGACCGCGTTGGCGTCGGGCTTGTCGAAGGGATCGAGGCCCGTCATCAGGCGCTTTTTCTGTGCCTCGGTCAGCACGTTGGTGGCGTCGGTCATGCCGGCGGGCTTGAAGACCTCGTTGGCAAGCACGGTCGAGTAGTCCGCGCCGCCCGCCTTGGCCAGCGCGTCGCCCAGCAGGCCATAGCCCAGGTTGGAGTACAGCGTGGTGGTGCCCGGCGCATAGGCCGGCTTGTGGCTGCCCATCCACTTCCAGTAGTAGGCCCGATCGAAGGCGGCGAAGGGATTATCGGAGGGCTTGGCGTCAGGGTTGGGCAGTTCGCGCGGCAGGCCGGCGGAATGCGTCGCCAGGTCCAGCAGCGTGATCGGGCGGCCGTTCGCGTCGACCTTGGCGTTCTCGGGCGCGTATTTGGAGAGGGGATCGGTCAGCTTGAGCTTGCCCTGGGCCGCCAGCGACGCCAGCACGTCGCCCGCGAACACCTTGGACACCGACGCGATCCGGAAGATGGACTGGCCGTCGGGTTCGACGCCGCTGCCCGGCGCGGTTTCGCCGTAACCCTGGACCACCACGTCGTTGCCACGGACCGCCGCGATGATGAGGCCCGGCGCGCCGCCGTTCAGATACAGCTGCATGCCGGCCATGGACACGGCATCCTGCAAGGCCAGGTCGGCGGCCTGGGCCGGGGCTGCACCCAGCACGCAGGCGGCGCTCAAGGCAAGTACGGGGATGCGCGGGAGAAGGCGGGACGTCAGCATGCGGATCTCTCTGAAGGGGCGAGGAACGGGTGTCCCTGCGCATGCCGCGATGATCCCAAAATCCCGGTGCGCAGCCACCAGTGCCAGGACGAAACAACATCCCGGCGTGATGAATGGCATATTGGCCGGTGTTTCTACTGGCGTTTCTGCCGGCGGTTCGGGTTCAGATTCCCATGCGTTCGCGCAGCGGCTTGCGGTACGCGCGGGACACCGGCCACGTGTCGTCCACGGCCCGCATGCGGATCTGCCACCGGTGGACGCTTCTGCGGTCCACGTCCATGACATGCAACGCGTTTGCAATGGCGGTGCGGTGAACGCGAAAGAAGGTCTTCCCGGGCAACAGCGTGGACCAGACGCCGAGCGCGCGCGAGTCCAGCACCATCGAGCCGTCGTCCAGCCAGATCTCGCTGTAGTTGCCGGCCGAGCGCACGCCCACGATGGCTTCGGGCTGGACGCCGCGGACCACGCCGCGCATGGTCAGGTAGACGACGGATGCTGCCGGGTTGCCCAGCGGCGCCCGCGTGCGGCCGCTTCCGTACTTGGCTTGTCCGATCAGGTTGGCGCATTGGTACAGCGCGCCGACCTCGCTGGCGGACCAGCGCCGGTGCCGCGCGGTGGTGTCGAAACCGATGATGCCTTGCAGCTTGCCCTCATGGCAGACCGGCACGCTGAGCACGCTCTTGTTGCCCTGACGCTGGAATTCGGTCTGGATGGCGCGCGCGGTGCGCGGCAGGTCGTTGACGTCGTGGATGGCGACTGCCTGGCCCTTGACCATGAACCGGTGCAGCCAGGCGATCAGCGTGGTCGGCACGTCCTGCAGTTCGGCGACGAACGGTTCGGTCTGGCCGCGGCACCATTCATGGGTATTGCGCAGCCGCAGCATGTCGGGGCGGTACTCGATCATCCACGCCCGGTCGATGTCCGAGGTCTCGCCCATGTAGGCAAGCTGCGCCGAGATCGCATCGTCCGCGGGCAGCTTGAGCAGGCTCATCGCGCAGTGATAGAGCCAGTCCGATGTCGGGTTGGCGTGGAGCAGGGTGACGGGGTGAGTCTGGTACTGGCCAACATCATCCTTCACGGGCGGTTCCTTCTGAGGCGGCAGGGCGCTTCGGGACGCGCTGTCGAACGCGCGCGGCTCGGCGGGATTTTCCTACCGGCGGCGCGGTCTGACAACCGGCTGTTGCGATCGGGCGCGCAGCCAGGTGTCTGACACCTTCTCAAGTCGCAGTGGGCGTGCCCGTCGATTCACGTTCGACAATCCGGAATCCCACGTCGATGACGGGCTCTGGCGGAGCCTCGCCGCGGCAGCGCGTCATCAGCACGCGCGCGGCCTGGGTGCCGATGTCTGCGCCGTCGATCTGCACGGTGGTCAGCGACGGCGCCAGGTGCGCGGCGAAGTCGGCCCCGCCGAATCCACAGACCGCCAGATCCTGCGGCACGCGCAGGCCGCGCACGCGCGCCTCGGTCAGCACGCCTTCGGCCAGCGCATCGGCGCTACAGAAGATCGCCTGCAGGCCGGGCGACTTGTCGAACAGTTCGGCGGCGGCGCGACGGCCGGACGCCACGTTGCTGGGCGCTGGAACGATCGCCGTGGGCACGTCGTGCCCCAGGGTTTCCAGAAAGCCCGCGCGGCGCACGGCGGCGCGCTGGTCGTCGCCGGTGGCCAGGCCCACGTTGCGCCATCCCTTGGACAGGAAGAATTCGGCGACGGCGCTGCCCACCTGCCGATGCGAGAAGCCGACCAGCATGTCGAGGGGGCGCTCGGTCAGGTCCCAGGTCTCGACCACCGGAATGCCGATCTCGCGCAGGCGGTGCGCGGCGGGGATGTCGCTCAACAGGCCGGCCACGACCACGCCATCGACGCGCCGCCCGGCCATGGCGTTGAGCAAGGCTTCCTCGCGGCCGCGGTCATAGCCCATCTGCCCGAGGATGAGCTGGTAGCCCTCGCGATCGAGTTCGGCAGTCAGCGCTTCAATGGTGGGCAGGAACTGCGGGACCGAGATGATGGGCACCAGCGCGGCGACCGTGCGGCTGCGCCGCGACTTCAGGCCGCCCGCCAGCAAATTGGGGATGTACCCCGTTTCCGTGACGGCCTGCTGGACCCGCGCGATGGTGGCCTCGGACACGCGGCCCGGATTGCCAAGGGCGCGGGAAGCGGTGATGAGCGACACGCCGGCAGCGCGGGCGACGTCATGCAGGGTGATGGATTTGGGCTTCATGGAACTGGGGGAGTGCGGGTTTGTACGGATCGCGTGCTGGCTTGCCGCGCATTTTGGACAACGTTATCATGAACGTCAGCTGCAACGTTTTTCTCACGCCGTCAGCCAGGCTCCGCATACCGGCGCTTTTTATTTGGCTACAAATGACAACGTTGTCCATGCGTCTGATTTGTGTGTTTTTTTTGTCGCGCAAGTCGTCATAGATATCTGGAGAATCCCATGACCGCCACTTCCAACGCCGACCGCATCGCCTGGTTGCGTATCTCGTCGTGCTATCTGCCGCTGGCCACCCCGATCAGCGACGCCAAGGTGCTGACCGGCCGGCAAAAGCCGATGACCGAGGTCGCGATGCTGTTTGTTGAGGTGCAGACCGAAAACGGCGACGAGGGCATCGGCCTTAGCTATTCCAAGCGCGCCGGGGGCCCGGGGCAGTTTGCCCACGCCAAGGAAATCGCGCCCGTCCTGATCGGCGAAGATCCCAGCGACATCGGCCGGCTCTGGACCAAGCTGTGCTGGGCCGGCGCGTCGGTGGGCCGCAGCGGCCTGTCGACCCAGGCCATCGCCGCCTTCGACGTGGCGCTGTACGACCTGAAGGCCCGCCGCGCCAACCTGCCGCTTGCCAAGCTGCTGGGCGCCTATCGCGATTCGGTCGCTTGCTACAACACGTCGGGCGGCTTTCTGCACACGCCGCTCGAGCAACTGCTGGTCAACGCCAGCGCGTCGCGCGAACGCGGCATTGGCGGCATCAAGCTGAAGGTCGGCCAGCCCGACCGGCAACTGGACATCCGGCGTGTCGAAGCCGTGCGCAAGCACCTGGGCGACGACGTGCCGCTGATGGTCGATGCCAATCAGCAATGGGACCGCCCGACGGCGCAGCGCATGTGCCGCATCTTTGAACAGTTCAATCTGGTGTGGATCGAAGAGCCGCTGGACGCCTACGACCACGAAGGCCACGCCGCGCTTGCCGCGCAGTTCGACACGCCGATCGCCACCGGCGAAATGCTGACGAGCGCGGCCGAACACAGCGAGCTGATCCGCCACCGCGCCGCCGACTACGTGCAGCCGGACGCCCCGCGCGTGGGCGGCATCACGCCGTTCCTGAAGATCCTGTCGCAAGCGGAACAGGCCGGCGCGATGCTGGCGCCGCACTTTGCGATGGAACTGCACGTGCACCTGGCCGCCGCCTATCCGACCGAACCGTGGGTCGAACACTTCGACTGGCTGGAACCGCTGTTCAACGAGCGGCTGGAGATCCGCGACGGCCGCATGCTGGTGCCGACCCGTCCGGGCCTGGGTATTTCGCTCAGCGATCAGGCGCGCGCGTGGACGCGCGATTCGGTCGAGGTCGGCAAGCCCTCTGGAAGAAGGTAATCGACGTGGGCAAGATCACGGCGAATTGATCGCACGGCCCCCCGGCCGAACGTCAGGCAAGCAATCGTTCAGCCGGCGTGCGTGGCCCTGATCGAGATTGCGCGCCCCCATGAGCCAAGGTAACGTCGCACCGCGGGCATTCGCCCGCGGGTCGACGTTCAGGGGTTTGCATTGGGGACTTTCACTGTAGTCATGGCGATGCTGGTCGCCGTCCTGTTCAGCGGCGTGCTGGTCCGCATGATGCCGTTGGCCGTTCCGCTGCCATTCGTGCAGATCGGTCTGGGTTTCGTGATCGCGGCCGTGTTTCAGCGTGGCGTGCTGATCGAACCCGAGATCTTCTTTCTGTTGTTCCTGCCGCCCCTGCTGTTCCTGGATGGATGGCGGATATCGAAGCTGGCGGTGCTGCGCGAGTCCTCCTCCATCATCCAGCTCGCGTTCGGTCTCGTGATCCTGACAGTCATCGGCGTCGGATATTTGATCCACTGGATGATTCCCGACGTCCCTTTGCCCGTGGCGTTCGCCATCGCGGCCATCGTGTCGCCGACGGACCCGGTGGCGGTCGAAGCGATTTCGCGGCGCGTCCACATCCCGCGCCGCATGATGGCCATCCTGGAAGGCGAGGCGCTGTTCAACGACGCCAGCGGCCTGGTGGCGTTTCGCTTTGCGGTTGCGGCGGCGGCGACCGGCACTTTTTCGCTGGCGCAGGCCACGATGTCTTTCTTCTGGGTTGCCATTGCCGGCCTGTCGATCGGGGCAGGGCTGACGTGGCTGATCATGCAATTGCGGACCATATACACGCGCCGGGTGGGCGAAGAGCCGGGGTCCGAGGTGTTGCTCAGCCTGCTGACGCCTTTCTTCGTCTACTTCGTGGCCGAGCACGCCAACGCCTCGGGCATCCTGGCAGCGGTATCGGCCGGCGTCATGATGAGCTATTCCGAACTGTCGGGCCGCGCGCTCGCGGCGACTCGCATGGAGCGCAGGGCCGTGTGGAACACCGTGCAGTTCACGCTGAACGGCATGATCTTCGTGTTGCTGGGTGAGCAGTTCCCCACGATCTTCGCCGGCCTGGCCGCCGCCGCGAAAGAGGCGGGCGGCCAATCCCTTTGGTGGTTGCCCGTGTATGGATTGGCCGTCTGCCTGGGCCTGGTGCTGTGCCGGCTGCTGTGGGTGACCGTGTCGCTCAAGCTGAGCGCGATGGCGGCCCGCCGCCGCGGCGCCGAGCCGCCCGAGGTCGGTGCGCGGGTGATCCTGGCCGTCTCCGTGGCGGGCGTGCGCGGCGCGGTGACGCTGGCCGGGGTGATGACGCTTCCCTTTGCGCTGGACAGCGGCGCGCCGTTTCCGGCGCGCGATCTGGCGGTGTCGCTGGCGGCCATGGTCATCGTGTTTTCGCTGTTGCTGGCCAGCGTGGCCTTGCCCCCCTTGATGCGCGGACTGCATTTTGCGCCGAACAGCCGGACCCAGCGCGAGGCATCGCTCGCACAGGACGCCATGTTGCGCGCGGCGCTCGATAGCGTCGCGGCCGGCGCAAGGCGCCGGGGCGCGGAGAATCCGGAAAACGCCGCGCTGTACCTGGAAGTGGCGGAGAACCTGAGCGGCGCGTTGCGGCGGCAGTCGGGCGAGGCGGCGGGCGTGGCCGACGCCGAGCTCCTGGGCAGGCAGATCGCCATCGAGCGCGAGCTGAGACTCGAAGCCATTGCCGCTTCCCGCGAGGCGGTTTTTCATCTGGCCCGCACGCATCGCATCTCGGATTCGCTGGCGCGCGAGCAGGGCCGGCTGCTGGACCTGCATGAAGCGCATCTGCGGTAGCGCGGCTCTGCGCGCCGGCAGCGTTTGGTTTTCCGGGTAGACCCGAAAAGTATCGAGAAGCGCGAGTGGTATAGCTGGGCGACGGCCGATTATTTATGCTTTAAAGGTATCAATTCGGATTTTCAAAGTATTGGACGCGAAAAGTCGCGGGGTCTTATAAACGCCTCGTGACCATCCCTTATTCAACGCCGTCCATGTCCGCAGCCACCATCGAACGCATCGAAACCTGTCTCGTCGACCTTCCCACCATCCGTCCGCACAAGCTGTCGGTGGCCACGATGTATGGCCAGACGCTCATGCTGGTGAAGGTGTATTGCAGCGACGGCGTGGTGGGGATCGGCGAGGGCACCACCATTGCCGGTATGGCGTACGGGCCGGAAAGCCCCGAGGCCATGAAGCTGTCGATCGACGCGTATTTCGCGCCCGCCATGATCGGCCAGGACGCCACGCGCGTGCAGGCGCTGATGGCGCACCTGGGCAAGCTCGTCAAGGTGAACCACTTTGCCAAGAGCGCGCTGGAAACCGCGCTGCTGGATGCGCATGGCAAGCGCCTGGGTGTGCCCGTCAGCGAACTGCTGGGCGGCCGGCGCCGGGATCGTGTGCCGGTGGCCTGGACGTTGGCCTCGGGCGACACGGATCGCGACATTGCCGAGGCCGAGCAGATGCTGCAAGAGCGCCGCCATCGCATCTTCAAACTGAAGATCGGCGCGCGTGACCCGAAGGTGGACATTGCCCACGTGGCCGCCATCAAGCGCGCGCTGGGCGACCGCGGCGCGGTGCGCGTGGACGTGAACATGGCGTGGAGCGAGACGCAGGCGGCGTGGGCGATTCCCGCGTTGGCGGATGCCGGTTGCGAGCTGGTGGAGCAGCCCGTGGCGAGCGCCGCGGCGCTGGCGCGGCTGATGCGTCGGTTTCCGGTGGCGTTGATGGCCGATGAGGTGTTGCAGGGCCCGGACACGGCGTTCGAGATCGCGCGCCAGCATGGCGCGGATGTCTTTGCCATCAAGATCGAGCAGAATGGCGGCCTTTTTGCGGCGCAGCGCGTGGCGGCGATTGCCGATGCGGCGGGCATCGAACTCTATGGCGGCACGATGCTGGAAGGCGCGGTCAGCACGGTCGCGTCGGCGCACCTGTTTGCCAGCTTTGCGCATCTGCAATGGGGCACGGAGCTGTTCGGCCCCTTGCTGATCACCGAGGAAATCCTGGCGCAGCCGCTGGACTACAGCGACTTCGAATTGACCGTGCCCGCCGGCCCGGGGCTCGGCATCGAGCTCGACGACGCCCGCGTCAAGCGCTTTACGCGCGACGGGCTGATCAAGGTCACCGACAAAAGACACTGAGAAAGCATGGCGCTGCGGCGGCAGGCAGGGCCGCATCGCCCATACCCACACACCATACCCATACAAACAGACACCCCCTGGAGACAGACATGAGCCTCGACGTATTCAACACCCCGGAAGTGCAGGACCTGCTGAAGGCCGCGACCAACATTGCAGGCAGCGAGGGCAACCCGCGTTTCAAGCAGATCCTGAACCGCCTGTTGAGCGATCTTTTCAAGGCCATCGACGACCTGGACATCACGCCCGACGAGGTGTGGGCCGGCGTCAACTACCTCAACCAGCTCGGTCGCGACGGCGAGGCCGCGCTGCTGGCCGCCGGGCTGGGGCTGGAAAAATTCCTGGACGTGCGCATGGACCACGAGGACAAGCTGGCCGGCCTGGACGGCGGCACGCCGCGCACCATCGAAGGCCCGCTGTACGTCGCGGGCGCGCCCGTCCAGGACGGCGCTGCCCGCATCGATCTCGATCCGGATACCGATGCCGGCCCGCTGGTGATCCGCGGCGTTGTGCGCGATACCAGCGGCGCGCCGCTGGCCAATGCGGTGGTGGAGTGCTGGCACGCCAACTCCAAGGGCTTCTACTCGCACTTCGACCCGACGGGCGCGCAGACCGATTTCAACCTGCGCGGCGCGGTCCGTACCGACTCGGAAGGCAAGTATGAGTTCCGCACGCTGATGCCCGTCGGCTACGGCTGTCCGCCGCAGGGCGCCACGCAGCAGCTGCTGGACGCGCTGGGCCGCCACGGCAACCGCCCGGCGCACGTGCACCTGTTTGTCAGCGCCGACCAGCAACGCAAGCTGACGACGCAATTCAACATCGAGGGCGATCCCCTCATCTGGGACGATTTCGCTTACGCCACCCGCGAAGCGCTGATCCCGCCGGTGACCGACAAGACGGGCGGCGCCGAGCTGGGCCTGAAGACCGACGCGTACAAGGAAATCGAATTCGACGTCGTGCTGACCGGCCTGCTGCAAGGCAAGGACAACCAGGTCGTCAATCGCCTGCGCGCTTCCGCCCAGGCCTGAACCCGGCAGGCATCGCCACCGCGCGATGCCGCGCAACACCGAAGCCCCCTCGGATCAGGACCGCATCTGGCAAGGCGAGATGTACACGGACTGCCTGGCCGGCACGCCCATGCATCGCATGGGCAGCATGGAAGAGGTGGCGTCGGCGATCTGCTTTCTGGCGGCGCCGGAGGCGTCATACATCACGGGGCAGGTGATGTATGTGGCGGGGGAGGCATGTGGGGTGAGGATGGGGGGACGGGAGGCTCGGCCGCCCGGACATTCAATACGCGGCAAGCCAGGTACCAGCACAGCGCGCAGAACATGTTGTAAGGCAAGAACACCAGCCACAGAGGCAATAGCCAGTTGCTTTTTCCTTGCGTTTCGTTCGGTTGGCCATTGCGCCAAGGGACGTAATGGCGCCAGGCTTCGGCCGGAGTCAGGTAGATGCGGTGTTCTGGTGCGAGCCACCAGTTGGATTCTGCAGGGTTGGGTAGCTTGTTGGGACCTTCGTCCATGAACAACCGAATGAACTCCCATACTTGAGCGACGTGCAACACGTTCGGATCTGCCGGTTCGTTGCTTTCGGTTGACACGAACAGTGACTCTGGCCTTTTTGCTGTCATTTCGGGGTTAACCGATTCAACTGGCATTTTCATTATTAGCGAATACGTCACGAGCACTCCTGTCCCCGTGAACTCTGGTTTCGACAGCATGCCGGCAATGACAGCGTTCCATGTGCCGGATATCACCCTCCCGCGATCGCTGTAGCTGACGCGCTGATCGAATCTGGAAAAAATTATGTCGGATCTCGTTTTTATAAAGCGAACGCTCAGCGCGAGCATCAAGACGAAGAAAAATACAGGCAAGAGTAAACAGAGAATCAGCGAATACTCCATAACCGCATACTCGACGAATACGGCGAGTAAATAGCCTGTCAACCCGGAAACTGTCACGACCAGGCCCGCAGCATATAGCTTGCCCGACGATGCGGATCCGACGGTCCATGGGTTTCGAATACGCAAATAGGCGTTGTCGATACTGACGAGCTGGTCGCCAATTGCAGGCTGAACGCCAGCACTATCCTTGCTCGTCCATATCCAGTCAGTTGCCATAGGTAGTGCGTAGTCCTTCAACGAAAGGGGGGCTTGGACGGGACCGCCGCTTCCTCTCGCTTGCCCGTCACGCGCATTACTCCATACCGACCTACCGTCGCATATCAGACGAAAACTATTTTTCCCGGCGCTGTATCCCGATACGTGGGTACTGCCAGATCGGCTGGCTGGATTTGCGACGGCAACCCCGCTCACGCAAAAAAAAAGGCCGCTGGCTCATTGCCAGCGGCCTTTTCTGTGTGCGGCCGCCCGATAGTGGGGGCGCGCGACGTTTATGCCGCGCGGGCGAGCGGCGCGGCGCCGATGCGGCTCAGGGAGCCGGAAAACGGGCCGGTGCGCGGGCGAGACTGCGGTTGGGGTTCGTGGATCAGGCCGCGCACGGCTTTGAGCACGTCGTCCGGGCTGGCCGGCTTTCGCATCAGCATCGCTCGGCCCGCGCAGGCTTCCAGGATTTCGTGTTCCGGGCGGCCGCTCAGCACCAGCACCGGCGTTTCATGCAGATAGGCGTTATCCCGCATGGCGGTCAGGAGGGCGGCGCCGTCCATGCCGGGCATGGACAGATCGGTGATCACGAGGTCGGGGCGCAGGTCGATCATCTGCTGCAGCGCGGTCAGTCCGTCGGTGTGCGTCGTGACGTCATAGCCTTCGCTGCTCAGGAACTCGCTCATCAGGGCGACCAACGTGGGCTGGTCGTCCACCAAAAGGATTTTCGTCATTTTTATTTGGTGCCGCTGTCGGCAGGAATTCGGTTGTCTGCGCCGCAGGCTGTTCGCAGCCTCAAGCTGGGTCAAGCGCGCCGGCTAAGGGCGGGCCGCGCGCGAAAAGGCGGTCAGCAGATCGGGAAGCCGAATCCTAGGGCATGCCGCCGCCGCGTTGGTGTAGTAGTTGTATCCATACGCAACCTGGAAGGGCTCATACCTGTATAGTTCGCCAGTGCGAAGGATGGTCCGCAGGCTTCTCCGTCCCTATAATTCTTCGCACTCCGCCTAGCGCACTCCGCGCGCTTTCCCTGAATTGGTAAATCGATCTCATGCTGAAATCGCCGCAGCCGGCCAGTCGTCTGGCCTTTCCTCGCACTTTGATGGCCGGATTCATCCTGGCCGCGGTGGCCACCCTGGTCATCGCCTTTGTCAACGTTCGCTCGGCGGACACTCGCACGCGTGCCGTCCAGTCGATGGACCGCGCCACGGAGTCGCTGCGTCAGCTCAGCCTGTTCAATTCGGCCCTGAAAGACGCTGAGATCGGCCAAAGGGGTTACTTGCTGACGGGCGACACCGCCTATCTGGAGCCCTATGTGCGCTCGGTGCCGCTCATCGAGCAGCGCCTGGCCGTCGTGCAGGAATTCTCGCAGCAGGACGCCACGCAGCGCCGGATTGCGAATGACATCGCGGGCATCACGAAGCAAAAGCTTACGGAGTTGAACAACACCATCGAAATGCGCCGCGCGGGCGACGTCCAAGGCGCGCTGGCGGTGGTGCGGACCGATTCGGGCAAGGAGGCGATGGACCGGCTTCGTGATCTCGTCGGCGATCTCTATACGTCACAGATGAGCCGGGTCGAGCAGGAGCGCGACGCCTGGAGCGAAGCGGCCACGACCTCGACCTACTATTCCTGGGGCGGCGCCCTGGTGCTGCTGGTCCTGATCTTTGCCTCGGCCCTCATGACCATCCGCGAGTACCGCACCAAGGCGCGGCAGGCCTGGGTGACGACGGGCCTGTCGGGCCTGAGCCTGCGGCTGCGGGGCGACCACCGGTTGGACGAGATCGGCAAGCGCGCCCTGGACTACCTGGCCGAATACCTGAATGCCAGCGTCGGCGCGGGCTACGTGGTCAATGGCGAAGAACTCGAGCTGTTCGGCGGCTATGCGGTGCCGCCCGAAAGGTTGCCCCAGAAGATTCCCTCGGCGCAGGGCCTGGTCGGCCAGGCGGCCGTGTCGCGCAAGCTGCTGCACGTGCGCAACGTGCCCGCCGGCCACCTGGAAGTCTCGTCCGCCACGGGCCGCTCGAATCCGGTCGAGCTGGTGGTGGCGCCCGCCATGCAATACGAGCGCGTGTACGCCGTGATCGAGCTGGGCTTCAACCATCCGGTCAGCGAGGGCGAACGCAGCCTGCTCGAAGGCGCATCGGAAATGCTGGCGTCCGCGATCCGCGCCGGCATGGATCGCACGCGGCTGGAGTCGCTGCTGGCGGAAACGCAGCGCCAGTCCGAAGAACTGCAGACCCAGCAGGAAGAGCTGCGCGTCAGCAACGAGGAACTGGAGCAGCAGAGCCGCATCCTGCAGGAATCGCAGGCGCGCATGGAACTGCAGCAGACCGAGCTGGAGCAGACCAACGTCAATCTGGAATCGCAGACCGAACAGTTGCTGCGGGTGCAAAGCGCGCTGACCGACAAGGCGCGGCTGCTGACGCAGGCCAGCCAGTACAAGAGCGAATTCCTGGCCAACATGAGCCACGAGCTGCGCACGCCGCTCAATTCCACGCTGATCCTGGCCAAGCTGCTGTCCGACAACAAGCCGGGCAACCTGTCCGCCGAGCAGGTGAAGTACGCCCAGACCATTCATGCGGCCGGACGCGACCTGCTGGCGCTGATCAACGACATCCTGGATCTGGCCAAGATCGAGGCAGGCCAGGCGACGGTCGAGGTCGACGACGTGGCCGTGACCCCGGCGCTGCAGCGGCTGCTGGAACCGCTGCGGCCGCTGGCCCAGGAAAAGGGCCTGTCGCTGGAACTGGACATCGCGCGCGACGTGCCGGACACGCTGCGGACCGATCCGCAGCGGCTGGGCCAGGTGCTCAAGAACCTGCTGTCCAATGCGATCAAGTTCACCGAGCAGGGTTTCGTGGCACTGCGCGTGACGCGCGCGCCGGGCCGCATGCTGGCGTTTGCGGTGCACGACACCGGCATCGGCGTGGCCGCCGACCAGCACGAACTGATTTTCGAGGCATTCCGTCAGGCCGACGGCAGCTCGCACCGCAAGCACGGCGGCACCGGGCTGGGCCTGTCGATTTCGCGCGATCTGGCCAAGCTGCTGGGCGGCACGCTGTCGCTGGTCAGCACGCCGGGGCAGGGCAGCGTGTTCACGCTGCTGCTGCCGATGAACCTGCTGGTCGTGTCCACCACGCCGGCGCCGCGCGAGCGCACCGATGCTCCTGTCACGCTGGCGGGCCCGGCCGACGCGATTGCCGCGCCGCCCGTCGCGCGCACGGAACCGGCCGCGCTGTCCAAGCCCGCCGAGCAGGAACAGGGCGAGACCTTTGCCCGAACCATCCTCGTCATCGAGGACGACGAACGCTTCGCCGGCATCCTGGCCGATCTGGCGCATGAGATGGGCTTTGGCTGCCTGGCCGCGCACACTGCGACCGATGGCCTGGCGCTGGCGGCCCAGCGGCGGCCCGATGCCATCGTGCTGGACGTGAACCTGCCCGACTTCTCCGGCCTGGGCGTGCTGGATCAGCTCAAGCGCAATCCGAACACCCGCCACATTCCGGTGCACATCGTGTCGGTGGCCGACTACGCGCAAGAGGCGCTGGTGCGGGGGGCGGTGGGCTATGCGCTCAAGCCGGTCAAGCGCGAGGAACTGGTCCACGCGCTGCAGCGCCTGGAAGCCAAGTTCACGCAGAACGTGCGGCGCGTGCTGGTCGTCGAGGACGACGACCGCCAACGCGACAGCGTGCGCGAACTGCTGGCGCGCGACGACGTCGAGATCGTGCCCGCGGCCAATGCCGGCGACGCCTTGGCGCTGCTGCGCGACACCACCTATGACTGCGTGGTGATGGACCTGAACCTGCCCGACATGAGCGGCTACGAACTCCTGCGCGAAATGGCCGATCAGGACAGCGTGTCGTTCCCGCCCGTGATCGTGTACACCGGCCGCGCGCTGTCGCGCGACGAGGAGCAGCAACTGCGCCGATTCTCCAAGTCGATCATCATCAAGGACGCGCGCTCGCCGGAGCGCCTGCTGGACGAGGTGACGCTCTTCCTGCACCAGGTGGAGGCCGAACTGCCGCCGCAGCAGCGCCAGATGCTGGAGCTGGCGCGCAGCCGCGATACCACGCTGGAGGGCCGCACGGTGCTGGTGGTGGAAGACGACGTGCGCAACGTGTTTGCGCTGTCCAGCATCCTGGAGCCCACCGGCCTGCACGTGGAGATTGCGCGCAACGGACGCGAGGCGCTGGAGGCCCTGGGCCGCGCCGGCGTCAACGGCAACCGCGTCGTCGACCTGGTGCTGATGGACATCATGATGCCGGAGATGGATGGCTACACTGCCATGCGCGAGATCCGCGCGCGGCCCGAGTGGCGCCGCCTGCCCATCATCGCCCTGACGGCCAAGGCCATGAAGGACGATCAGGAAAAGTGCCTGGCCGCCGGCGCCAACGACTACATCGCCAAGCCGCTGGACGTCGAGCGCCTGCTGTCGCTCGTACGCGTCTGGATGCGCAAATAGGCCCGACCGGATCAAGACACAGCGATCACGCCCATGCCCACTCAGAACAAGGCGCATATCGAAGACATCGAGCAGCGGTTGCTGCTCGATGCGATCTATCACCGGTACCACTACGACTTTCGGGAGTATGCGCAGGCCTCGCTGAAACGCCGCCTGCGCACCGCGCTGGGCGAATTCAACTGCAAGACGCTGTCGCAGCTTCAGGACCGCGTGCTGCATGAACCCGCCGTGTTCACGGGTCTGTTGCAGTACCTGACGGTCCAGGTCAGCGACATGTTCCGCGATCCCAGCTATTTCCTGGCGCTGCGCAACGAGGTGGTGCCGATCCTGCGCACCTATCCCTCGATCAAGGTGTGGGTGGCCGGGTGCAGCACGGGCGAGGAAGTCTATTCGATGGCGATCCTGCTGCACGAAGAAGGGCTGCTGGACCGGGCGCTGATCTACGCCACCGACATCAATCCGCATGCGCTGCGCGCGGCCGAACAAGGCGTTTTCGACCTGGACCGCGCGGCTGCCTTCACGGCCAACCATGCGCAGGCCGGCGGCCGCAATTCGCTGTCGCACTACTACTCGGCGCGGTATGGCCGGGTGGTGTTCGACAAGGCGCTGCGTGAGCACATGGTGTTCTCCGACCACAGCCTGTCGACCGACAGCGTGTTTGCGGAAGTGCATCTGGTGTCGTGCCGCAACGTGCTCATCTACTTCGAGCGCGATCTGCAGGACCGGGCGCTGGGCCTCTTTCACGATGCGCTGGTCCATCGCGGCTTTCTGGGCCTGGGGTCCAAGGAATCGGTGCGATTCACGGCGCAGGCCGATGGCTTCGACGAATTCGTGATCGCCGACCGCATTTACCGTAAGAAGGCCGACCTGTGACGCCGGGCGTGCCAGATCAGCCGGGTGATGTGCCGGGTGCCGACGCACCGGGGGCCGACGCACCGGGGGCCGACGCACCGGGGGCCGATGCACCGGGGGCCGATGCACCGGGCGCCGACGCCGTGGACAGCGCCTGGGACGCGATCGTCATCGGCGGTTCCTCGGGCGCCATCGACGCCTTGAGCATTCTGCTGCCCGCGCTTCCCGCAGGCCTGCAGGCGGCCGTGATCGTGGTGCTGCACCTGCCCGCCGACCGCCGCAGCCTGTTGAGCGACATCTTCAGCTATCGCTGTGCCTTGCCCGTGCAGGAAGCGCAGGACCAGCAGCCGATACAGCCGGGGCACGTGTATTTCGGGCCGCCCGGCTACCACCTGCTGGTGGACCGGGGGCCGCGCCTGGCGCTGTCGATCGATCCGCCGGTGCATTTTTCACGGCCGTCCATTGACGTGCTGTTCCAGTCCGCCGCCGATTGCTACGGCGAGCGGCTGCTTGGCGTGTTGCTGTCCGGGGCGAATGAGGATGGGGCCGAAGGCCTGGCCGCCATTCATGCCGCCGGCGGCCACGCGCTGGTGCAGGCGCCGGCGTCGGCCGCGGTATCCGCGATGCCCGATGCCGCCCTGGCCCTGGTTCCGGCGGCAAGGGCGCTCACGCCCGACGAGATTGCCGCCGTGTTCGCGCAGTTGCCCACAACGCCGCTGCCCTGAAACCCAAACGCATTGACACCATGATCCCGACATCAGCCCCTTCCCACGACGACCGCATCAAGTGCCTGCTGGTTGACGACGTTCCGGAAAATCTGATTGCGCTCGAGGCGCTGCTGGCCAGCGACCGTGTCGAGGTGCTGAAGGCCCAGTCCGGCCCGCAGGCGCTGGAGCTGCTGCTGCGCCACGGCGACGTCGCGCTGGCCCTGCTGGATGTGCAGATGCCCGACATGAACGGCTTTGAATTGGCCGAGCTGATCCGCGGCAGCGAGCGCACGCGCCACATTCCGCTGATCTTCATCACCGCCGGCTCGCGCGAACAGAACTGGCAGTTTCGCGGCTACGAGAGCGGCGCGGTGGACTTTCTGTACAAACCCGTCGACCCGTACATGCTGCGCACGAAGGCCAACGTGTTCTTCGAGCTGCACGAGCGCAAGCGCGCGCTGGCGCAGCAGCTGGAAGAGCGCACGGAAGCGCTGCGGGTCAACGAGATGTTCATGGCGGTGCTGAGCCACGATCTGCGCACGCCCCTGCAGGCCATCATCATGGGCGCCACCGTGCTGCAGCGCCAGGGCGACGACGAACGCGTGTCGAGCCTGGCGCGGCGCATGCTGCAGAGCAGTGAGCGCATGTCGTGCCTGATCGAAGACCTGCTGGATGTGACGCGTATCCGCCAGGCGGGCGGGCTGACGCTGGCCCCCACCGAACTGGACATGGGGGCGCTGGTCGAGCGCACGCTGGACGAGGTGCGCACGGGCTTTCCCGAGCGCCAGGTGGAGTCGCATTGCCGCGGCGACGCAGCCGGCGCATGGGACGGCCCGCGCATTTCGCAGGTGATCGCGAATCTCGTCGGCAACGCCTTGCACCATGGCAGCAAGACCGCCCCGGTGCGCGTCGAGGTCAATGGCGAGGACGCCGGCGAGGTGGTCGTCACCGTTTCCAATGGCGGCACGATTCCGCCAGAGCTGCTGCCACACCTCTTCAACCCGTTCCGCAGCGGCGCGCGCCGGCCCGGCGGGCATCACGGGCTGGGTTTGGGGCTCTTCATTGCGCAGCAGATCGTGGCGTCGCACGGCGGCTGCATCAGCGCCGATTCGCGCGACGACGTGACAAGCTTCCGGGTGGCCCTGCCGCGGCAGGCGGCGGCGGCTGACACGCCGGTGATCGGACGGTCCCTCGGCAACGCCTCGCCGGCATAAACGGGGGCGGGGCCGACGCTGGGTCCCTCTTGCGGCCGGCGTGACGCTCAGCCCGGTTCGACGCGACGCCCGGCGGTCATCAGGTCTTCGGGCGTATCCACATCGGCGCACACGCCAGCGTCATCAACGGCGAGCTCGGTCACGCCGTATCGGGCCACCACGGCCCGCGCGCCCACATCGCCCGTCAGTACCGCCAGCGCCGGCCAGATCGTCCGCTGAAAGGCCACCGGATGGCCGCGCTGGCCGTTCCATACCGGCGCCACGATCGCGTGCTGGCGCGACGCCGCTGCCACCCGCAGGCACGTGTCCGGGCGAATCCAGGGCATGTCGCCCAGCGCCACCAGGCAAGCGTCAATGCCGTGATCCGCCGTCCGCATGACGTGGCGCACAGCGGTGGCCAGGCTGTCGCCCATGCCGTCGGCGCCGGGATCGGCCATCACCACGTCGCACCCTGCCTGTGCCAGCAGCGCCGCAGCGCGGTCGTTGTCCGGGCGGGTGATTGCCACGATGTGCGACACAGCGGCTCGCAGCAATGCCACGGCGGCCACCAGCACGGGCGTGCCGTCAGGCAGCAGCGCAAGCAGCTTGTCCTGCCCCGCAGCCGCGCCGGCGTAGCGGCGGCCGCGTCCGGCAGCAAGCAGGATGCCCACGCAGCGCGCGCGGCTGGCGTTGTCCGGATTGGTTTCGAGATCGAACATTTTCTTGTCAGGAAGACATGGCGGCCGGGCTAGCCGGGTGACTATCATCGGATGAGGTGGACGATCTTATCGGGAAAAGCCAGCCACGGGCCACGCCGGCCAGGAACACCATTTGCTGGTTGCGGGCGATAAATGGCAGGCCGCGGCCCGCCGGACGTTTCAAAGGAGTTCCCCCTTGGAAAATTCCATAGGCATCAAGATATCCCGGCGCAATCTGCTGAAGGCGGGCGCCGCTTCCGCCACCGCCATCGGGACGACCGCCATGTCCGCCACCCAGCACGCCACACCGGCGCAAGGCCTGACCGCATCGGTCACGCTGAATGTGAACGGCAAGTCCCACGAAATGTCCGTGGATCCGCGCACCAGCCTGCTGGACGCGCTGCGCGAGCACCTGCGCATGACCGGCACCAAGAAGGGCTGCGACCATGGCCAATGCGGCGCCTGTACGGTGCTGCTGGACGGCAGGCGCATCAACGCCTGTCTGACGCTGGCCATCATGCACGATGGCCAGCAGATCACCACGATCGAGGGGCTGGGCACGCCGGGCGCGTTGCATCCGCTGCAGGCCGCGTTCGTCAAGCATGACGGGTATCAGTGCGGCTACTGCACGCCGGGGCAGATCTGTTCGGCGGTCGGCATGCTGGACGAGGCTGCAAGCGGGATGCCCAGCCATGTCACCGCGTCGCTGAACGAACGCCCGCTGCTGACCCCCGACGAAATCCGCGAACGCATGAGCGGCAACATCTGCCGCTGCGGGGCGTATGCCAACATCCTGGACGCCATCGAGGATGTGGCGGAGGGCAAGGCATGAGACCCTTCACGTACGAGCGTCCCCGCACCGACGCCGAGGCAGCTGCCAGTGCCGCGCGCGAGCCGCGCACGCGGTTCATCGCGGGCGGCACCAACCTGCTGGACCTGATGAAGATCGAGGTCGAAACGCCTGCGCATCTGGTGGACGTCAACGGCCTGGATCTGGACCGGATCGAGCCGACCGGCGACGGCGGGCTGCGCATCGGCGCGCTGGTGCGCAATGCGGATCTTGCCGCCGACGAGACCGTGCGCCGCGATTACGAGGTGCTGGCGCGCGCGCTGCTGGCCGGGGCGTCGGCGCAGATCCGCAACCGCGCGACGACGGCGGGCAATCTGCTGCAACGCACGCGCTGCCCGTATTTCTACGACACCAATCAGCCCTGCAACAAGCGCGTGCCCGGCAGCGGCTGCTCCGCGATTGGCGGGGTGTCACGCCAACTGGCTGTGATCGGCGCCAGCGATGCCTGCATCGCCACGCATCCCAGCGACATGGCCGTGGCCATGCGCCTGCTGGACGCAACGGTCGAGACCGTGCGTCCCGATGCCACGCGGCGCGTGATTCCCATTGCCGACTTCCACCGGCTGCCCGGCAATACGCCGCACATCGAGACCAATCTGGAAGCCGGAGAGTTGATCACCGCGGTGGTGTTGCCCAAACCCTTGGGCGGCAAGCATATCTACCGCAAGGTGCGGGACCGCGCGTCGTTCGCCTTCGCGCTGGTGGCGGTGGCCGCCGTGGTGCAGGTGGACGGCACCGGCCGCGTGGCACTGGGCGGTGTGGCGCCCAAGCCGTGGCGCATGGAGGCGGCGGACGCGCATCTGCCGGACGGCGCCGCGCGTGTGACCGACGCGCTGCTGGCCGACGCCAAGCCCACGCCGGACAACGGCTTCAAACTGACGCTGGCCCGGCGCGCGCTCGGCTCAGTCTTGACGGAAGCGAGGGCGTGAAGCAATGAAATTCGATACTCCCGCGACACAGAACCCCATCGACCAGCTTAAGGTCGTCGGCCAGCCCGTCGATCGCATCGACGGTCCGCTCAAGACCAGCGGGCAGGCCGCCTACGCCTACGAACACCACGATGTCGCGCCGAATCCCGCCGTCGGCTACGTGGTGGGCGCGGCGATAGCCAAGGGCGCCATCACGGCGATCGACATCGAGTCGGCGCGCATCGCCCCGGGCGTGCTGGCCATCGTGACCGCGCAGAACGCTGGCAAGCTGGGCAAGGGCAAGATGAACACGGCCACGCTGCTGGGCGGCCCGGAGATCCAGCACTATCACCAGGCGATAGCGTTGGTGGTGGCGAATACGTTCGAGCAGGCGCGCGCGGCCGCCAAGCTCATTCGCGTGCAATATGCCCGCAAGCACGGCGCGTTCGACCTGGCGGCGCAGAAGCGGGACCACGGCGAGTCCGGCAAGCACATCCCGAAGACGGATGCGGGCGACTTCGACGCCGCGTTTGCGGCGGCGCCGGTCACGGTCGATCACACCTACACGACGCCCGACCAATCGCACGCCATGATGGAGCCGCACGCATCGCTCGCGGTCTGGAAGGGGGACAAGCTTACGCTGTGGACCTCTAACCAGATGATCGCGTGGGGGCGGTCCGACGTGGCCCGGACGCTGGGCATCCCGAAAGAAAATGTGCGGCTGATCTCGCCCTACATCGGCGGCGGCTTCGGCGGCAAGCTGTTCGTGCGGGCGGACGCTTTGCTGGCGGCGCTGGGCGCGCGCGCCGCGGGCCGGCCGGTCAAGGTCGCGTTGCCGCGCCCGCTGATCATCAACAACACGACGCACCGGCCCGCCACGATCCAGCGCATCCGGCTGGGCGCGGGGCGCGACGGCAGGCTGACAGCGATCTCGCACGAAAGCTGGTCAGGCGATCTGCCGGACGGCCAGCCCGAAGAGGCCGTGCAGCAGACCAAGCTGCTGTACGCGGGCGCCAATCAGCGCACCGCGCTGAACCTGATGACGCTGGATCTGCCCGAAGGCAATGCGATGCGCGCGCCCGGCGAAGCGCCCGGCATGATGGCGCTGGAGATCGCGATCGACGAGATGGCGCTGGCGCTGGACATGGATCCCGTGGCGTTTCGGGTGCTCAACGATACGCAGGTCGATCCCACCGATCCGTCGCGGCCGTTCTCGCAGCGGCGTTTCGTCGAATGCCTGCAGACGGGCGCCCGGCATTTCGGCTGGGACCAGCGCGATCCCAAGCCTGGCGCGCGGCGCGAAGGGCGTTGGCTTATCGGGCTGGGCGTGGCCAGCGCCTTTCGCAACAACCTGGTGATGAAGTCAGCCGCACGCGTGCGGCTGGACGCAGCGGGCCGCGTCATCGTCGAGACCGACATGACCGACATCGGCACGGGCAGCTATACGATCATCGCGCAGACCGCCGCCGAGATGCTGGGCGTGCCGCTTTCCCGCGTGGTGGTGCGGCTGGGCGATTCGGCGTTTCCCGTGTCCGCGGGCTCGGGCGGGCAGTGGGGCGCGAACAGCTCCACGGCGGGCGTGTATGCCGCCTGCGAAAAGCTGCGGACGCTGGTCGTGGAGCGATTGGGATTCGACCCGAAAGGCGCGGTGTTCGCCAACGGCGCGGTCACGGATGCCAGCGGGCGTAGCGCGCCGCTGACGCGCGCGGTGTCGGGCGGCGAGCTCATCGGGGAAGACACGATCGAGTTCGGCGACCTGGACAAGAAATTCCAGCAGTCCACATTCGGCGCGCACTTCGTGGAAGTGGCCGTGGATGCCGCCACCGGCGAGACCCGCGTGCGCCGCATGCTGGCCGTCTGCGCTGCGGGCCGCATCCTCAACCCGAAGACGGCGCGCAGCCAGGTTATCGGCGCCATGACCATGGGCGTGGGCGCGGCGTTGATGGAGGAGTTGGCGGTAGACCATCGCGCGGGCTTTTTCGTCAATCACGACCTGGCAAGCTACGAGGTCCCCGTCCATGCCGACATTCCGCGCCAGGAGGTGATCTTTCTGGACGAAGACGATCCGGTGTCGTCGCCGATGAAGGCGAAGGGCGTCGGTGAGCTGGGCCTGTGCGGCGTGGCGGCGGCGATTGCCAATGCCGTGTACAACGCGACCGGCGTGCGCGTCCGGGATTATCCCGTGACGCTGGACAAGCTGTTGGCGCAGATGCCCTTAGACGCGTGATGCCGTTAGACGTGTGATGCCGTTCCTCGCGTGATGCCGTGCCGCCATGCGCTATGCTGGCGCGATGACGAAACACGACTATCAAGACACGCTGCGCCGCATCCTGGACGCGCACACGGCGCCCGCACTGCAAACGCTGGCCGGCATGTTCGCGCGGTTGCCCGAGAAGGCGCGCGAAATCCAGTTCGGCATCTTTCCCGACCAGGGCGGCGAGGGGACCTTCTCGGTGGTGATCGGCCTGGAAGGGCCGGATCTGTATGTGCTCAACAAGGCCATCGAGGGCTACCGCGATCTCTTTGACGTCGTGCACGGCGAAGAAGGATTGGAGCCGCCGGTGCCCATGTTCTCCAGCGAGCCGGCGTTCTGCGTGCAGGACGCGGTTGCCGACGTGGCAGCCGAATGGGTCGAAACGCTATGGGAGCAGGGTGGCCGCCTCGTGTCGCCCTTGCCGGCGATGGTGTACGCCCATGACGATTACGGCACGGATCTGCCGCGCGCATTGCCAGGGGCATAAGCGGGTTTCGTTCAACACAGATCAAACAGTCCGGGCGTTTTTCGCCGCAGTGACATCCAGCCTATTTAGAATGCCGGCGGGCGCAGACCGCCCGGCGCACGGTCATGCCGCGCGTCTTGAATCTCTAAAAGGCTTGATCTCATGTACCGTCATTCCCGCTTGCGCAGCCGCATCGCGCAATCGCTCCATCGTATTTGCGCGACGTTGCCTGTCCTTCTGCTTTCGGCGCTGCTTGCCCCGGCCGTGCACGCGCAATCTTCCGCGCCGCTTCAGTGCGGACTGTACGAGTACGACGGCGGCAAAGGCCAGATGCAGGTGCTGAGTTCCAACCTCATCCGCAAGAGCGCGCTGAACGGTCCCGAGCTGCTTTACTTCAAGATCGAAAACGGCAAGCTGGGCTTCTATAACCTGGATCTCGGCCTGGACGATGAATACAAGCTTGCCCCGGACGGCAAGTCGATCGACGTGGGTTTCGAACAGGTCTACGTCCTGAAGACGCCCGCGCCGTGCGCCGCGCCCACGGAACTGCCGCAGACCAAGGTCTGGCCGCTGTGCTGGAAGGCGGGCTTGATGGATTGCCTGAACGCCTACAACGAGACGTCCGTCAAGGAACTGGAGAGCATGTGCGCGAGCGGCCTGCCGTTCGTGTGCAAGAAGCTGCCGGATGCCTGGCGCGAAGCGGGTGGACTGGAACCGGGCGAAGATGGGCAGCCCGCGCCGTTGGGCGAGGCGGCGCACAAGACGCTGCAGGCCGCGTGCCTCAAGGGCATTTCCGCCAGCACGTGCACGCTGGCGGCTGAAGAAGCCTGGACCGCGGGCCGATACCTGGATGCCCGGCCCATGCTGCAACACGCGTGCGCCGCGCCGATCGCCAGCGCCGATGCCTGCACGCTGGCCGACAGCCTGGCGCCGCTGACGGCCGAGGCGCTGGCACAGGCCGCGCCGGCTCAACTGCCGCAGGGCACCTTCAAGCGTCCCATCGGCACGTTGCGTGAACTGGTCTTTGCCGCGGACGGAAGCGTCAAGGGCGACGGATCGATGACCATGAAGGCCCGCCAGGAAGGCGGCTTGGTCAAAATGCAGCACAACCAGGGCGGCGACTACGTCTTCAAGCCGCTGGGTGATCGCTTGCTGCTCGGGGTCGATTACTGGAACCGCCTGGCGCTCTTCGTGCGGGCCGCCTGATAACGCCTGTCGCCTTCACCCCGGCAGGCGGCGCACCTGCAGCGTGCCGGTGGCGAAGGCGAATT